>NZ_JAUHIU010000009.1:0-319501 GCF_032381555.1 Bradyrhizobium sp. SZCCHNPS1003 | reverse complement strand
CGCAGTCTCCCTGGTGCACCGGCTTGTTGGCCACCATGATCCGCGCGGCGCGTTAGCGCCGTCGCGAACGTAACACCAGCTTCGGGGTGTCAGGACGCTGCGACTTCACGTCCGCAATCGATCGTTCGTCCGCGCCCTCATGAGAGGACGCTGCGATCTCTCGCGGCCATCGCTCCCCGCCTCGCGTGTCGTGACGATCGCGCGCAACGCCCCTCCGCAGTGAGGCGGGATGGCGAGAGAGAACCATGAATTCCGAAAAATAGCAAGTAAATTATTTTTTTCAGAATACGCCCCGGGCATCTTCCGTTGCTCATCGCGGACGCTTCGCCATTTAGGGCGATCTACCCACCACGGTGACGGTGCGCTCCCCTCCCCGCAAGGGAGAGGGGAGTACACTGCCCGCTGGGCGCGTGCTCGCGAGCCACAACGAGAACTATCCGAACACGTCCTGCAGCACGCCCTCCTTGATCACGGCCACACCGTCCAGCTCGATCGTGGTGCCCATCATCGGCAGGTCGAAATGGCCAGCCGTGTAGCGGCCGGCGAATTCGTTGGCGCCGGTGGAGAACAGGAAATTGCCGGGGACGGCGCGCAGCTCGGTGCCGTTGGTGTCGCGCTGGTCGTACATGGTCAGCGCCTCGTAGCGCGCGCCGGGGTTCATGCCCCAGCCGACATGCGACACCGCATAGGCCTCGCGGTCGCCCCAGGAGGCGAGATAGGAACGCATCATCGCGGCATCGGCACCCTCGCCGTCCAGCCCGGTGACGTAGTCGTCGCAGAGGGTCATCGTCACCGGTGACGTGAGATAGCGCTTGAAGGTGAGGTTGATGTCGCCGGGCGCCATCACGATGGTGCCGTTGACCGATTTGCTCCTGGGGAAGCTGACGACGATGCCGCCCGGCCAATGCGCCAGCGTGCCGGGACGGTCGGTCCAGCCCCAGACGCCGACGGTCGAGGCGCCCTCCATGATCACGTCGAGATCGGTGCCGGCCTTCGAGGTCACGCGCATCCGCTTGGTGCCGCGCAGCATCTTGGCGGCGGCGCGCACGCGCTTCTCGAGCGCAGAGTCAGGCACCATGCGCTCGAGCGCCTCGGGATGTTCGTTGGAGATCACCAGGATGCGCGCGCCGGCCTTCAGGATCTCCGGCGTCTCCACCGCATGCATCAAGCCTTCGATGGTGCAGTCGACGACAAAGCCGGCCTGCTGCAGCGCTGAGACCACCGGCCCGAGCTTGCCGATCGCCTCCGACGCACCGGTCGAGCGCACCGGCACCGGATAGCGGTTGCGCGGGGTCGGCACCACGACATGGAACGGACGCGCCCCCATCCGCAACAGCGCCAACTCCGCAAGGTGGACGTTGAGGGCGCGCGACTGCGTTTCCGACAGGATCGCGGCGGTGTCACCCGCCTTGACGGCACAGCGCTCGAAGATCTCGCAGAATGCGTCGATCCATTTCGCCTCGATGCGATCCGCCAGCATGGTACGTTCTCCCGATTGTTGTTGGTGTTGTTATCAGACTGAGGGGAAGCCGCGCAGCAGATAAGCGCGCAGGCCCTGCAGCAGGCCGTTGAGAATGAGGCCCAGCAGCGAGATCGTGATCAGCGGCACGAACATGTCGACAGCCTGGAAGGTGCGCGCGGCGGTCACCAGCACGTGGCCGAGCCCGTCGGTCGAGGTGATCATCTCGGCCAGGAACACGACGATGCAGGAGATCACGAGGCCGATGCGGCAGCCGGTCAGGATCGACGGCATCGCGGCCGGCAGCACCACCTTCCACAGCACGTCGCGCGGCGGCGTGCCGGCCGCGAGCGCCGACCAGATCAGCTTCTGCTCGACGGTCGTCGCGCCGTAGTAGGTCGACAGCAGGATCGGAAACAGCGCGTCCGCCGCCACCAGCATGATCTTGGATTCGTGGCCGAAGCCGAGCAGCAGCAGGAACGCCGGATAGAGCGCGACCTTCGGCAGCGGCGCCAGCACGCGCACGATCGGCTTGACGGCGGCGTTGACAGGCGGGCTCACCGCAGCGGCAATTCCCAGGGAAACACCGAGCATCACGGCGATCGCAAAGCCCGCGAACAGCCGGAACAGCGTTGCCACGATGTCCTGCTGGAAGGTGACGCTGGTGAGCTGCTGGCCCATCCGCAAAAACACCTGCCCCGGCGGCGGCAGCAGGGTCGGCGGCGCATAGCCGAACGACACAAGCCCCTGCCACAGCAGCAGGACCAGCACGATCGGCGCGGCGCCAAGGAGGATGTCGTTGGAGGTGCGCGTCATGAGAAGCTCAGCGGCATGTCGAACTGCGGCTCGGACCAGCGCACCAGCCAGCGCCTGACGACCTCGAACGCTGCATCGAGGCAGATGCCCATGGCGCCGATGATGATGATCATCGCGAACACCGTGTCGTACTGGCCCATGTCGAGCGCGTTGAACAGGATGTTGCCGGCGCCGGATTGCCGCGCGATCATCTCGCTCGTCACCATCGTGATCAGCGCCAGCACGATTCCAGTGCGGCAACCGGTGAGGATCTCCGGAAGCGCCGCGGGCAGGACAATGCGCAGCAGGCGCTCGCCGGCCGAGAGTCCCATCGCCGCGCCCGACCACAACATCTTCTCCTCGACCGCCTTGGCGCCCTCGAAGCTGTGGTAGATCACCGGAAGGCTGACGCCGAGGAAGATCACCAGCGTCTTGGAGATGTCTCCGACGCCGAGCCACAGCATGATGATCGGCATCAGCGCCGCCTTCGGCACCGGGTAGATCAGCATCAGCAGCGGATTGAAGAAGGCGGCTGTCGACCGGCTGCGCCCCATCAGGAGCCCGAGCGGAATCGAGAACGCAAGCGCCAGCGCGAAGCCGATCGTCATCCGCCGCAGCGAGGCCAGGATGTTGATCAGGGATTCCTTGTCGGTGAGGATCGGCGGGATCGCACGCAGCGATTCCAGCGCGGTCGGAAAGCTGTCGTTCTTCAGCCCGAGCGAGGCGAGCTGCCACGCCAGCAGCAGACCGCAGCAAGCCAGCACCGGCGCGAGCGGCTTCAGCAGGCCGTTCATGACGGCAGCTCGTTGTCACCGGAATCGTCGAACATGCGCTCGATGTCGACGATGTATTTCTGGTAGCGCGGGTCCAGCAGCAGCTCCTCGCGGCGACGCGGCCTGGGCAGATCGATGTCGATCACCTCGCGGATGCGGCCGGGCGAGCGCGACATCATGACGACCTTGTCGGACAGGAACACGGCTTCCTCGACCGAGTGGGTCACGAACAGCACCGTCTTACGGTCGCGCTCCCAGATGTCGAGCAGGTCGTTCTGCAGCCGCGTGCGCGTATGCGCGTCGAGCGCGCCGAACGGCTCGTCCATCAGCAGCACCTCCGGCCCGTAGGCCAGCGTGCGGGCCAGCGCGACGCGCTGCTTCATGCCGCCGGAGAGCTCCTTGGGATAGAATTTCTCGAAGCCGGTGAGTCCGACCATGGCGAGCAAAGTCCGCGCGAGCGCCTCGGCCTTCGCCGGCTTCTTGCCCTGCTGCAGCGGACCATACATGACGTTGCCGAGCACGCTCTTCCAGGGAAACAGCGCGAACTCCTGGAACACCGGGCCGCGATCGGTGCCGGGACCGGTGATCGGCTTGCCCTTCATCTTCGCCGTGCCTTTGGTGGGGCTGACGAAGCCGCCGACGATGTAGAGCAAGGTCGACTTGCCGCAGCCGGAGGGCCCGAGGATGGAGACGAAGGCGCCCTCGCCGACCGAAAGCGAAATGTCCGACAGCGCGGTGTGATCGCGGCGCGACGACGTCTTGAACACCTGCGACACGTGATCGATCTCGATGATCGGCGTGGCCGCGCGGCGGCCGAGCGGAGTGCCCGCGAGCTGGCCGGGTCGGATCGGGGTCACGCCCATGTCGGCTTCTCTTTCCGATGCAGCACGCTTAGAGGCTCCGTGATATCAGGCATGAAGACTGCCGCAGATTAGCAAGAACCCTGCCAATCGTCCCACGCGCGCCGCTCATTGCTGCTCCTGATCGAACCAGGGCCATTCGGCCGGTCCCTCATGCGTGACGGCGCCGAGCGGCGCCTGCCCGACCAATTTCGCATACTTCGCCAGCGCTCCCGCGCGGTGCCGCGGCGGCCGCTGCGTCCAGTGCTTGCGGCGCGAAGCCAGCTCAACGTCATCAAGCAGCACATCGAGCGTGCGCGCCTTGGCATCGATGCGGATCGGATCGCCGTCTTGCACCAGCGCCAGCGGACCGCCGACGAAGGCTTCCGGCGAGACATAGCCGATGCACATGCCGCGGGTGGCGCCGGAGAAGCGGCCGTCGGTGATCAGCGCGACCTTCTCGCCCATGCCCTGGCCATAGATCAGCGCGGTGACGCCGAGCATCTCGCGCATCCCCGGACCGCCGACCGGACCTTCGTTGCGGATGATCAGCACCTCGCCCTCCTGATAGTTGCGTGCGCGGACCGCGGCGACGCAGGCCTCCTCGTCCTCGAACACCCGCGCGCGGCCCTCGAACACCAGGTTCTTGAGGCCGGCAATCTTGATGACGGCGCCGTCGGGCGCGAGGTTGCCCTTGAGGACGGCCACGCCGCCATCCGCCATGATCGGCTTGGCCGGGCTGAAGACGATCTCGCCGTCCGGCGGGTTGGCCGAGCCGTATTCATCAGCCAGCGTGCGGCCCGTGACAGTGATGCAGGAGCCGTCGATGTGGCCGCTCTCGATCAGCGCGCGGATCACCACGGCGGCGCCGCCGATATCGTAGACGTCCTTCGCCGTGTACTTGCCGCCCGGCCTGAGATTGCCGATCAGCGGCGTGCGCGCGAACACCTCACCGACATCGTCGAGGGTGAAGCGGATGCCGGCCTCATTGGCGATCGCCGGCAGATGCAGCGCGGCGTTGGTGGAGCCGCCGGTAGCCGCGACGATGGCCGCCCCGTTCTCCAGCGCCTTCCGGGTCACGATGTCGCGCGGCAGCGGGCCGCCACGCGCGAGCATCTGCATGATCATGCGTCCGGCCTGCCGCGCGACGTGCGCGCGCTCGGCATAGATTCCGGGGATCATCGAGACGTTGGGCATCGACAGGCCCATCGCCTCCGACAGCATGCCCATGGTGTTGGCGGTGAACTGCCCGGCGCAGGCGCCGATCGTCGGCAGGCAGGACCGCTCGATGCCCTCGAGCGTGTCGGCATCGATCTCGCCGGTCATGTAGCTGCCGACCGCTTCATACGAGTCGAGCACCGTGAGCGTCCTGCCCCGGTACTTGCCGGGCAGCGCGCTGCCGCCATAGATGAAGATCGACGGAACGTTGCAGCGGACCATCCCCATCATGACGCCGGGCAAGGTCTTGTCGCAGCCGCCGAAGCCGATCAGCGCGTCATAGGCCAGGCCATGGACCACGGCCTCGATCGAGTCGGCAATCAGCTCGCGCGAGAACAGAGAGAACTTCATCCCCTCGTGGTTCATGCTGATGCCGTCGGAGACCGAGACGGTGGCGAATTCCCGCGGCGTGCCGCCGGTTTCGGAGACGCCCGTCTTCGCCGCATCGACCTGGAAATCGTGCGTCATGTTGCAGGGCGTCTGCTCGCCCTTCTGGCTAACGACGCCGATCATCGGCTTGGCGATGTCGGCATCGTCCAGCCCCATCGCGCGCATGAAGGCCCGGTGCGGAGCGCGATCGAGCCCTTCCACCGTCACACGCGATCGCAGCTTCCTCATCGACAAGGCTCCGCGTGAAGCCGCCTACTGGATCGGCGCGACGATCGTGGGATGCTTGAACTGGGCGACGTCGAGCTTCGGCAGCATGCCGGTCTCGGCGTAGATGTCGAGCATCTTCTGGATCGCCGGGAAGTTCGGCGCGGCCACCGGATCGCGGCCAAAATCATTGTCCTTCAGCAGATAGGTGTCGATCACGGCGACCGGCGCCTTCATGACCTCCGACACCACCTTCAAGGTCTCGTCGCGATTGGCGAGCGCCTTCTTCATGCCGGTCGTGATGTCGCGGACATAGG
Source organism: Bradyrhizobium sp. SZCCHNPS1003 (assembly GCF_032381555.1). Taxonomy (NCBI): domain Bacteria; kingdom Pseudomonadati; phylum Pseudomonadota; class Alphaproteobacteria; order Hyphomicrobiales; family Nitrobacteraceae; genus Bradyrhizobium; species Bradyrhizobium sp. SZCCHNPS1003. Next base: position 313,506 of record NZ_JAUHIU010000009.1, on the reverse strand, counting down.
CCTTCACCAGCTCCGGGTTCTTGTCGACGAAGTCGGCGCGGCAGGCCTCGAGGATGTGGACGATGTTCGGCATCGCCTCGGACAGCGAGAACAGCTTGCGGGTGCCGCCCTTGGCCTCGGCGCGCGCGGCAAAGGGTTGATTCATATTGACGGCGTCGACACGGCCCTGGCGCAGCGCATCCTCCGACACCGCGAAGCCGACTTCGACCAGCTTGATGTCCTTGGCCGGATCGAGCCCGGCCTGCTTCAGCAGCATGTTGAACGGCCCTTGCGTGCCGCCGCCGATCACGGAAATGCCGACCGTCTTGCCCTTGAGATCGGCGATGGTCTTGATCGGGGAATCGTCCTTGACCGCCCAGTAGACCGAGAAGCCGCCCGGCTTCTCATAGACGTGCTGGGCGACGATGTAGGCCTTGAGGCCGCCGCCGACGACGCCGTTCGCCAGTGACAGCGGCGCTTGCGTGGCACAGTCGAGCGCGCCGGCGGCGAGCGCCTGCGTCATCGGTGCCGTTCCCTGGAACTGGGTCCATTCGATGTTGTAGGTCTTGCCGAGATCCGGAAATTCGGTCGGCCGCTTCATCATCCAGTATTTGGATTCTTCCGCCGGGATGGTCCAGCCGACGCGGATCGTCTGCTGTGCGAATGTCGGCCCCGCGCTCGTCACCAAAGCCATCGCCGCGAGTGCCGCCAGCATCAACCGTTTCCGCATCACGCCCCTCCGCCATTTCAAAAAGGAACCTCGCGGAGAATGTTTCATGTCTCAAATATCTGTGCAAGCGCGGAAAACGCCCCGCCTTTGCCTGCCCCATGGGCAAGCCCGCTTTGCAGCGCGACAAGGCCGGGTCATCGTGAAACGCCCCGCGGTCCGTGTGCCGCGGCGCGGTCGACAACGCAAGGTCGCACGCTCCAAGCTGGCGAAAGTGGCCGTTCAGCCGACTGGCGTCGCCGCGTCGCACGCGCTAGGGAGAAGCCCCGAATTGACCTTTTGAGGAGTTCTTCGATGTCGATCCAGCGTTTCGAAATTGGCCCGCGCATGAGCCAGGTCGTCGTTCACGGCAATACCGTCTATCTCGCGGGAGTCGTCGCGCAGAAGACGGCCGGTGAAAGCGTCACCAAGCAGACCGAGGAGATTCTCTCGATCATCGACGGCCACCTCGCCAAGGCCGGCACCGACAAGTCGAAGCTGTTGTCCGCGACGATCTACCTCACCGACATCAAGACCTTCGGCGAAATGAACGCCGTGTGGGATGGCTGGGTCTCGGCCGGCAATACCCCGGCGCGCGCCACGGTCGAAGCCAAGCTGGCTGCGCCGCAATACACCGTCGAGATCATGGTGATCGCGGCGAAGTAGGCGCGCTGGGTCGCCGCGCACTAGTCAGTGTCGCGGCGACCAGTATTGCGATTGAGCGGACCACGCCGCTCGCGCATGAGCCCTTCCGGAAGCACCGGCTCGGTGCCGGGTAACGGCTCGGCGCGCACGTCGGCGCCCCACTGCTCCTGCTGGTGGGGCGTCGTTTTGTCCTTGACCTGGTGCGACTGCGGCAGACCGTCCTTGCTGACGGGGTCGTAGGCGCCGGAGCGCAGGTCGCGGGTGTCTCTGCCTGTCATGATCTTTCAACAAGCGGTGTCCAGCATTCGTTCCTGATCGCCGGCATGGAACAGATGCCCTCCTGCCGCCGCAAGACCAGCCACGGTCAGGACTGCGGCCGCAGCGGCCCGCCCTCGCGGATGCCGTCGACCTTCACGGCCAGCCGTTTGATCTTGTCGTAAAGCGTCTGCTTCGGAATGCTCAGCAGCGCCGCAGTCGCCGGCACGTCGCCGAGCTTGCGGCGCAACGCATCCTCGATGATCGAGCGCTCGATGTTCTCCAGCTGCCGTGGCAGCGACAGCTCCGAGGCCGCGGCGCCCGAGCGGTCGAGGACCTTGCGGTCGAGCACACCGAGCACGAAGCGGTCGGCGACGTTGCGCAGCTCGCGCACGTTGCCCGGCCATGAGTAGCCGAGCAGCAGCGACATGGTCTGCTCATTCACGATCGGCGCGTCGCGCTCGAACCGCTTGGCAGCCTCGAGGGTGAAGTGCTCGAACAGGATCGGGATATCCTCGCGGCGTTCGCGCAACGGAGGCAGCTCGATGAACGCGACGCCGAGACGATAATACAGATCGGCGCGGAACAGCTTCTGCTCGCTGAGCTCGAACAGATTGGCCTTGCTGGCCGCCACCACGCGGCAATCCACCGCCACAGGCTTGTTGGAGCCGACGCGCTCGACCGAGCGGTCCTGCAACGCCCGCAGCAGCTTCACCTGCACGCTGAGCGGCATGCTCTCGATTTCGTCGAGGAACAGCGTGCCGCCATGGGCATATTCGATCTTGCCGATCCGCTGCTTGGTCGCGCCGGTGAAGGCGCCGGCCTCGTGGCCGAACAATTCGCTCTCGACCAGCGACTCCGGCAGGCCGCCGCAATTCACCGCGACATAGTTGCCGCCGCGCCGGGCGCTGTGAGCGTGCAGGCAGCGGGCGACGACGTCCTTGCCGGTGCCGGTCTCGCCATAGATCGTCACGTCGACATTGGTCGAGGCCAGGGTCGAGACCAGGCGGCGCACCTCCTGGATCTGCGGCGAGCGCCCGAGCAGGCTCGCCTCGATGCCCTGGCGGTCGGCGAGCGCCGAGCGCAACGCGCGGACTTCGAGCGTCAGGCGGCGCTTGTCGAGCGCGCGGCGAACGACGGAGACGAGTTGCTCCGACGAGCACGGCTTCTCGATGAAGTCATAGGCGCCGTTGCGCATCGCTTCCACGGCCATCGAGATATCGCCGTGTCCGGTGACCAGGATGACCGGCAGGTCCGGATCGAGCCGGTGCAGCTCGGACAGCCACTCGGTGCCGCTCTTGCCGCGCAGCCGCACGTCGGAGACCACCACGAACGGCATGTCGGCGCGAACGGTCGTGCCTGCGGCTTCGGCGGAGGCGAACGGCGTGACCGAGAGCCCGGCGAGCTGCAGCGCCTGGACGGCGCCGATGCGGACATCCTCGTCGTCCTCGACATAGATCACGCCGACCGGTTGCTCAGGAGTCATGCGGGAACCTCTTCAATCGGCAAGCGGCAGCAGCACAATGAACTCGGCGCCGGACGGCACGAGATTCCGCGCCCGCAGCTCGCCGCCGAACGACCGCGCGATGTGATTGGCGATCACGAGCCCAAGTCCGAGACCCTTGCCGGCCGGCTTGGTCGTCACGAAGGGCTCGAACAGGCGCGGCAGGACATCGGCGGCGATCGCTGGGCCGCTGTTGGCGATGGTGATGCGGCACTGGCCCTCCTCACGCACGGCGCGGATGTGGATGGACTTCCGCGCGGCGCCCTCGACGGCATCGAGCGCGTTGGCGATGATGTTGCAGAGCAGTTGCTCGAGCCGGATCTGATCGGCCCTGACATGAAGCTCGGGCGCGAGATCTATGGTGACGTCGACATTGCCGTCCTTCACCCGCGCGCCGAGGATCTTGAGCGTCTCGGACAGCGCCTGCTCGACCGAGACGGCATCGAGCGGCGCGTTCGATTTGTAGGCGAACACGCGCAGCTGGCCGGTCAGGCGCGCCAGCCGGCGGACCAGCTCGCCGATGCGGATGAGATTGCCGCGGGCCTCGCCGATCATGCCGCGATCGACGAATTGCACGGCATTGTCGGAGGCGGTCTGCAGCGCCGCCAGCGGCTGGTTGATCTCGTGCACCATGCCGGCCGACATCTGGCCGAGCACGGCGAGCTTGCCGGCATGGACGAGTTCGTCCTGCGCGGCGCGCAATTCGGCGGTGCGCTCCTGCACCCGCATTTCCAGCCTGTCATTGGCGGCCTGCAGCGCGGCCTGGCTCGCCAGCCGCTGCCGGATCTCGCGGCGTCGCTGCGCCAGCAGGCCGAACGCCAGCAGCGCCACGATGCTGGCGAGACCCGAGAGCGTGCCGATGATCAAGGCCGTCCGCCGGATCGGCGCCTCGTCGTCGAGCAGCAGCAGCTGCCATTGTCGCCCGTTGAGCGGACGCTCGTCGACGCTGTAGACCGCGCCGCGCTCGGTCGCGACCTGGCCGCCGCGATCGGTCCTCTCCATGAAGCTCCAGCCGAGCGGCGCGAGGCTGGAGCTGCCATAGGGCTTGGACGTCGCGATCTCCTCGAGCGCGTCGACCGAGAGCGGCGTCAGCGGGCGGAAGCGCCATTCCTCGCGCGAGGCGAGAATGGTGACGCCGCGGGCGTCGACCAGCAGCATGTCGGCACCGCGGTTGCGCCATTCGCGCTCGAAGGCATCGAGATTGACCTTGACGACGGCGACGCCGATGGTCCGTCCCTCTTGCTTGACGGCATAGGACAGGTAATAGCCGGCGCGCGCGCTGGTGATACCGATGCCGAAGAACACGCCGCGGCCGGTCGCCAGCGCTTGGCGCATATAGGGGCGGTAGGACAGGTTGCTGCCGACCGGCGTCCCCGGCTGATCGAAGTCGGCGGCGGCGATCGCATCACCGGCGACGGTGAGGACATAGAGGTTGTCGGCGCCGGCCAGCAGGTTGATCGACTTCAGATGCAGGCTGACGCTCTGCTGCAGCGCGCGATCGTCCGGCGTGCCGAGCAGCCGGAAGACATCGGGCGAGGTCTCCAGCAGCGAGGGCAGATATTCGAAGCGCGAGAGGTAGCCGTCGAGCTGCGCGGCCTCGACCGCCAGCCGCTGCTGGGCCGCGGCGTGCCGCTGATCGAGCCCGCGGGAAAAGGCAATGGCATAGCCGAGCCATGCCACGACGCCGACCAGCGCAGCCGCCATCACTCCGCGAGCGACCCAGCCCGCGCGCCTGCCGACCACCGCGGTGACGTCGGGATGTCCCTCGAGGCCGATCCGGAATGGAAGGTCCGTCATTCCCTTTTCCAGGCCCATCACGTTCCAGGCCCATCACTTCCCAGGCCCGTGTACCGGGCCGCGGCTGCCGTATCCGTAATTGTGCTGCAAGTCTAAGGTCTTGCCGGGCAATAGGCGACAACAAAATCGGCCGGGCCGACGCCAAGGCGCCCTCGTCAGTGCAGCTTGACGTGCGGCTCGGTGCGGCGGGTGATCAGGCGCGCCAGCGTGTCCAGCGACACCTTCGCGAGCCCGTGCAGCGCGTATTCGTGCATCTTGTAGAGCGAGAGATACATCATCCGCGCGAACAGGCCTTCGAACACCAGATTGCCGCCGACCAGCGCGCCCATCATCGAGCCGACCGTGCTGAACTCGCCGAGCGACACCAGCGAGCCGAAATCGTGATAGCGGTAGTCCGCCAGCGGCTCGCCCCTGACGAAGCGCGGAATCTGCTTGTAGAGATGCGACGCCTGCTGATGCGCCGCCTGCGCCCGCGGCGGCACGTTGCCGCGCTCGCCCCAGGAGCAGGCCGAACAGTCGCCGATCGCGAAGACGCGCTCGTCGCGCGTGGTCTGCAGGGTCTGCCTGACCACGAGCTGGTTGATGCGGTTGGTCTCCAGGCCCGCAATGTCCTTCAGGAAGTCGGGCGCCTTGACGCCCGCGGCCCAGACGATCAGCTCGGCCGGGATGACACGGCCGTCGGCAAGGCTGACCTTGTCGGCGCCGACCTCGGCGACCTTGGCGCCAACCAGGACCTCGACGCCGAGCTTTGCGAGCAGCTTCTCGGTCTCGCGCGAGACCCGCTCGGGCAATGCCGGCAACACCCGGCCCGCGGCCTCGATCAGCGTGATCCTGATGTCCTTCTCGGCGTCGACCTGGTCGAGACCATAGGCCACCACCTCGCGCGTCGTGCGATGCAGCTCCGCGGCCAATTCGACGCCGGTCGCACCGGCGCCGATAATCGCGACCTTCAGCTGGTGCGGCGCGATCGGCGACGACTGCGAATGGACGCGGATGCAGGCGTTGACCATGCGCTCGTGGAAGCGCCTGGCGTCGCGCTGCGACTCCAGCTTGATGGCGTGATCGACCACGCCCGGCGTGCCGAAATCGTTGTTCTGGCTGCCGATGGAAATGACGAGCACGTCATAGGGGATGGTCCGCTGCGGCGTGACCTCGCGCCCCTCGGCGTCGAGGTAGGGCGCCACCAGCACCTCGCGCTTGTCGCGATCGAGGCCGATCATGTCGCCGATGCGGTAGTGAAAGCCGTGCCAATAGGCCTGGGCGAGATAGTCGACCTCGTGCGCGGAGATGTCCATGCTGCCGGCCGCGATCTCGTGCAGCTTCGGCTTCCAGACATGGGTACGGTTGCGCTCGACCAGCGTGACGTCGAGCTTGCCCTTGCCGCCGTATCTGTCTCCGAGCCGGGTCGCGAGCTCCAAGCCGCCGGCGCCACCGCCGACGATCACGATGCGAGGAACACCAGACTGCGCAACGGCCATCATCCAACCTCCCCGAGGGTGACCGCGGCGCGACGGAATGACTGCGATGTCACTCCGGTTGCGTCATCACTTCGGCACCACCGCCCCAGCCAGCGCGACCATGTTCACGATACGCCGTATCGTCGCGATGGTCAGACCATGCCGGCCTTGCGGCACCAGGCAGGATGCCTCCACGGTAAACCCCTGCCCGCCGCCACCTTAGCAGATTATCCGAGATGTTGGCGGCATCGCGATTGGGCAGGGCCGCGGCCGGCGCTACCGACGCTGGAATGCGACAGCAGCGCCCACCGCGACCGCAGGCCTATCCCGTGGTGACTGCGACTTCGACATCGGCGGGATCGATATCGCGATCGAGCGCGATGCGCAGCTTGTCGCGATCGAGCTCGCCTTCCCACCACGCCACGATCACGCAGGCGACGCCGTTGCCGCACAGATTGGTCAGTGCGCGGCACTCGCTCATGAACTTGTCGATGCCGAGCACGATCGCCATGCCCGGAACGAGCTCCGGCCGCACAGCCGCAAGCGTTCCGGCCAGGGTGATGAAGCCGGCGCCGGTGATGCCCGAGGCGCCCTTCGAGGTCAGCATCGCGACCAGCAGGATCGTGATCTGCTCGCCGAAGGAGAGGTGAACGTTCATCGCCTGCGCGATGAACAGCGTCGCCAGCGTCATGTAGATGTTGGTGCCGTCGAGATTGAACGAGTAGCCGGTCGGAACCACCAGGCCGACGACCGGCTTGGAACAGCCGAGCCGCTCCAGCTTCTCCATCATCTGCGGCAGCGCGCTCTCGGATGACGAGGTGCCGAGCACGATCAGCAGCTCGTCCTTGATGTATTTGAGGAACTTGAAGATCGAGAATCCGGCGATGCGGGCGATGATGCCGAGCACGATCACGACGAAAGCGAGTGACGTGAGATAGAAGGTCGCGATCAGGCCGGCGAGGTTGCCGAGCGCCTGCGGCCCGTAGCGACCGATGGTGAAGGCCATGGCGCCGAAGGCACCGATCGGAGCGGCCTTCACCACGAGGGCGATGACGCCGAAGATCGCGTGCGCGGCGTCGTCGATGAAGGCGCGCATCGTATGGCCGCGCTCACCGAGCGTCATCAGGGCGATGCCGAACAGGATCGAGAACAGCAGCACCTGCAGGATATCGCCCTGCGCGAACGCTCCGACCACCGTGTCCGGGATGATGTGAAGCACGAAGTCGACCGACTTCATCTCGCTCGCCTGCTTGGCGTAGTTGGCGACGGCGGCGGTGCCGGCGTTGCTCTGGCCCTGGAACCCTGCCCCCGGCTGAATGAAATTGCCGACGATGAGCCCGAGCGCAAGCGCGAAGGTCGAGACGATCTCGAAATAGATCAGCGCCTTGACGGCAACGCGCCCGACCTTCTTGACCTCGGAGACGTGCGCGATGCCCGACACGACGGTGCAGAAGATGACCGGCGCGATCACCATCTTGATCAGCTTGACGAAGCCGTCGCCCAGCGCCTTGATCCATTCGTTCTTGCCGAGCTCGGGCCAGAGCCAGCCGACGATGACACCGAGCACGATCGCGAACAGGACCTGCACATAGAGGACCCGGTAGAACGGCTTCTGCGGTGGCGCCGCGGCCGCTGTGGTGGTTGCAGACATCGTATCTTCTCTCCCTGATCTTACTCGGTCTATCTCTCTGGTCTGCCTATGACCCGCTTCCGCGCCGGCTCCATTGCATGCCGGAGCAACGTCATGCGTCCGGACGCGGGCCGGGCCGGGGGGCGGACCCGCGAAGCTGCGCAGGCGGAATCGCCTGTCGCCGGATCTCAGGTGAGGGATGGGCTGTGGGCTGGCATCCGGACGTCCCTCGCATCTGTTGTTCTGGAGCTGGCGCTCGTTTGGCGGCTCATTAAGCAGCAATCGTGCCAGCGGAGCGGCGCAGCATGGGGCGCCTGCATGTCCTTCAGTTTGCTACGATTTGTGAACCATCACGCGGCGGGCGGTCAAGGCACAGCGCGCGGTTTGTCTGGACTTCCGGAATTTTGCCGTCGCAGGCACCCGAAACATCGGACGTACCGGCGACATTGTCCCGCGGGCGATATCCAGCCCTGCCTGTCGGGCGCTCGACCTGGCTGGGGCGGGAGGGATCGAACCTCCGAATGGCGGGATCAAAAGCTACGGGCGTCCGCTGTAAATCAACGCCAATTCTGAATTTGGCGCAGATTCTAGTCCTAGTACCCGGCGGACAGAACCTGGGATGCGGCGGTTCCGGCGTCGACTGCGCCACGCTGCACATCCGCAATGTTGGCCGAGACCAGCTGCGTTCCCGCCGCCGCGTGCTGGACATTGCGCGAGATATCCTGCGTGACAGCGCCCTGCTGCTCCACGGCCGATGCGATCGTCGACGAAATCTCCTGCAGCTTCTCGATCGTGATGCCGATCTCGCGGACGGCACCGACCGATTGCTGGGGGGGGCGGACTGGATGCTCGAGAGCTGCTGGCCGATCTCGCCGGTGGGCCGCGTCGTTCGCGACTTTGACATGGCCGGCAGCCGGAAAGAAGGACGCACGGCGGCTCCCCTTGGTCAAAGCTCGCGGACCCGGCGAGGATGCGCCTTCGTATGCCATGCCCAGGCTGACCTGATGATCGTATGCAGGTCCGATCGCAATGGGCGGAACTGGAGATCGTCGTTGGCAGCTGTGGGGTCCGCCACCAACGTGGAGGGGTCACCGGGGCGACGATCCTTCATCGTTGTGGGCGGCGCAGAACCGGTTTCCCGCTCAATGGCGTGCAACACCTCTTTGACCGAATAACCCTTGCCGGTTCCGAGATTGAACGCTCGTCCGACAATTTTCCTTTCGTTTCTCATCAAGGCATGGATCGCCCTCACATGCGCATCTGCCAAATCGCTGACATGAATGTAGTCCCGGACTGCCGATCCATCGGGAGTATCGTAATCATCCCCGTAGACGGCGAACTCATCCAGGTGTCCCTGAATGACCATCAGCGCCCGCGGAATCAGATGAGTTTCGGGGTCCCGAAGTTCGCCGATGAGCCCGCAATCATCTGCCCCGCAAGCATTGAAATAGCGCAACCGAATCGCGTTGAACCCATATGAAGCCTCGAAGTCCCCGATGATCTGCTCGGCCATCCATTTCGATCTGCCGTATGGATTTACGGCATGCCCTGCTTGGGCTTCTCTGATGGGCATCAGAGGTACTTCGCCATAGACTGCGCCGGTGCTCGAAAAAACAATGTTGGAGCATCCGGCCTTGCGCATGGAGTCGAGCAGCGTCAGCGTGCCGACCACGTTGTTACGATAATAAATGTGAGGATGCGATACAGACTCACCCACCAGGCTCGATGCCGCCAAATGAATAACGGCCTGGATCTCAAACTCCCTTAGCGCTGCAACGAGGCTCCGTTCGTTCAGGATGTCCCCCGTAACAAGTGGTCCCCAGTTCACAAACGATCGATGGCCGATTGCAAGGTTGTCGTAGCAGACAGGCTCAAATCCAGCTTCCCTAACTGCCTTGCAACAATGTGACCCGATGTATCCGGCTCCGCCCGTAACAAGAATCCGCCGCCCAGCACCCATGCAAGAACTCGCTTTCTTCAGCCGCAACCTTCCCGCCCCGCAACCTCAACCAATGCGATCAAATATCGACAAGACACCTTTCGATCGATACCATGGGTTATCGTTGTGGTCGACCGGCTTGCTCGAGTCCCGCTCATTCGGGTGACGACCTCCAACGTGCTGCAGTCGTCGTAGCGATCCACTCAAGGCAACGATCCGGCCAGTTTGCGACCTCGCCGCCATGAATTCCGAGGCCAAAGCCATGGCCGCCGTGATCACAGATCATGGCCTCCACAGGCACGGTCGCCGCGCGCAGCGCCTCAAGATAGACGAAGCTATTCTCTGGCTTGGCGACGGTGTCGTCCCGAGCGTGAACGACAAATGTCGGACAGACGCCTGGCGTGACGGCCCGCTCAAACGAGTAACGTCCGGCCACGGCATCGGATGGAGACTTCCCGAGCAGGGCCTTGCGTGATCCAGCATGGGTAATGGCTCGATCCATTGAGATTACGGGGTAGACCAGGATGGCAAAGGCCGGCGATCCCGCCGACCGCGAGGCCCATGCCACCATATGCCCGCCGGCCGAGAAGCCCATGGCGCCGATCCGATCGGAGCGGATCCCCCACACCGTCGCATGGGCGCGCGTTACCCCCAGCGCTTCGTCGAGATCGGCCATCGGCAACGGCAGGGCGGTGTCCGCCCGATCCGATTGCGGCAACCGGTATTTCAGGACAAGGCCGGCGATGCCCCGCGCCGCCAGCCAGCGCGCGACGTCATGACCTTCCTTGTCGATGGTGACGCCGGCATAGCCGCCGCCCGGACAGATGACGATCGCCGTTCCGGTCGCGATCCGCCGCTCGGGGAGGAACACCGTCAAGGTCGGCCGGCCGACGACGCGCACCGACCGGTCGGGACGACTGACGCCACGCTCTTCGATCCGATCGGCCATCGCCGATCCGCCGTTCCTGGTGCCCAGCGCCAACTCGATCGGCAGCCGCCCGTCGCCCGTCGTCGTCCACGACGATCCCATCTGCAGGACCCCGCGCAGGACATGCTCGACGCCCTCGATGGCTGGCAGCGCCAACGTCTTGGCAGAAGATGTTTTGGCTGAAGACGCCGCTGCATCCAAGCCCACAGCGGCATAGCGGCCGCGAACCAGCCGCACGAGGCGCGCAATGCCGGGTTGGGGACTGTCCGTCACGACGGGAATGCCGAACAGGACGCCCAAAACGGCGCCCCAGTTCGCACCGCGCGACGACGGCGCGTAGAGAGCCGCGGGCCGACGGCTACGCAACTGCCAAGCCAGCCGCATCAGGCCGGAGAACCGCGTGACTCCGGCCGGCCAGAGTTCCGGCGCAAACCAAGTGGGATCGAAACCGTCGCGCAAGGTGGCGGCTCGCGCCAGCGATGCCGCGTCGGCATCGTCGAACAGAATTGCCAATCGGAACGGTGTGGGCGCCTTCATCGCCCCGGCCGAAGCGCACGTTGTGCTGTTCATCGCGTCCGCAGACCGTCAGACCACGTCGGCGAAGCCGCGCTTCGTGCGCATGAAGAAAGCATAGCCAGCGACAGCGACAACGACGCCAGCGGCGAACATCGCGCCCAGCCTCCCCCATTCCGGCGCAAGCCCCAGCACGGCGACCTTGCGCGCATCATCGACCAGCGCGGCAATCGGATTGAGATTGAACAACCATCGGAATTCCGGGGGGACACTGCTCAGCGAATAGAAGATCGCGCTGGCAAACATGAGCACTGTCAGCAACAATGGCACCATCGCGTTGAGATCCCTGACAAACACGCCGAGACTGGACAGCAGCCAGCTAAAGCCCAATGCAAAGCAGATCAACGGCGCGACCACGAGCGGAAGCAGCGTCGCCGTGGCCGGAACCGTACCGTGCGCCAGCAGGACGCCACAGAAGAATGGGACGAAGCTGACGATCATCTGCACGAGCGCGGCCGCCACGGCCGACAGCGACAGAATCTCCAGCGGGAAAACCACCTTGGTGACGAAGTTAGGTTTCGAGACGACCAGAGCGGGCGAGCGTCCGACCGCCTCGGCGAAGAAATCGAATAGGATCAGCCCGCAGAACATCGAGAGCACGAAGTCCAGCTTGCCCGCGCCACCGCCGAGTTGCGGCTGCAGGATGAAGCCGAAGACGACCACATAGACAGTCAGCATCCCCAGCGGCCGCAACAGCGACCAGACAACGCCCAGATACGAGCCGCGGTAGCGCGCCAGAATATCCCGCAAGGTAAACTGCCGAAGCAGCGTGCCGTGCGCGACCAGTCTGCGCACGATTTCCCACGGCAACAGCAGTTGCGGCCAGGAAAAATGATCTCGCGATTGCTGCACGGCCGCCATGTTACGTCGCCCCCGCTACGAAACCATAAGTATCAACAAGTTTGACAGTAGCGCCAAACGAGTGCAAGCAAATAGCTGAATTTCGCAAGCCGACAGCGACGATTCCGCATCCTTCTCAGGCACAGCGCTCATGACGACCGAGCATCAGGATCGCTTTCCGCCTTGGGCTCTGGCGCTCTTGACCTTCGTCGGATCAGCGCTGATCGCGTTGCCCTCGTTTCCCGGACGGATGAATGCCGATGCGCTCGACCTGTACGGCCAGGCACTCGGCGACCGCTTTCACGACTGGCACGCTCCTCTCGTGGCCTGGCTGTGGAGAACGATCGGCGCCTCTCCGGCCCTGGTCGCGGGGCATACCACGCTGATCGTCTTCGCGATCGTTTATGCGGTCGTCCTCACCTTACGCGCCAATGGCCTTTCGTCGCCGGCGGCGTTGCTGGCCGCGTTCGGATTCTCGTTGTTCCCCCCCGTACTCAACCACCTCGTTGCGGTCTCTAAGGACACCTGGGTGGCCGCGCTATTCGTCGCGACCTTCGCGATGTCCTCGGCGGCCGCGCCAACCAGGCTCGTCCATACGCGCGCAGCCCTGATTGCGCTGGCGCCATCGATACGCCCGGAGACCGTTCTCCTGCTGCCGCTGTTCATTTGGGGTGAGTACGTCCTGGCCGGACGAAAATTGCTCCCCGCCGTCCGCTTCGCCGGGGTCTTGCTCCTCACCGCCGCCGCGCTAGGCCTGTTCGTCGCAAAAGTCGTCAAGCCTGAAGCCCGGCATGCCGAGGGCGGGATCTTTCTGTTCGACCTCGCCGGCATTTCGATCCGGACCGATCAGCTCTTGCTGACTCCCGCGAGCTTTCCCGCCAACGATCTTGCTGTGCTGCAGCGGCACTACTGGAGCGACAGCCTGTCTCCGATCGCATGGGCGAATCCCGAAAGCGAAATGGTGCGGTTCGTCGTCGGCGACGACTTGGCAGAGCTGCGTCGCCGCTGGGAGAGCGCCGTTGTGGCCTATCCGCTCGCATATCTCGACACCCGTAGCGTCATCGTGCGCGAGTACCTGCGCGGGCATTGGACGTACCATCCCGGCATCGATTCAAATCCTCGTATTCACCTCTTTTGGCCGAAGGCGAACGGAATGGTGAATGCCTATCTCGATGCCGCGCCTCAATGGCTCTCCAGCCATTGGCTGCCGATGATCGGAGCCGTCGTCCTTCTGGCGGCCATAGTGCGGCTGAAGCTGCATCGGCGTCGACCGGAGTGGATGGTCTATCTGGCCGTGGCTATCGCCTATCAGGTCATGCTGCTTCCCCTCATCGTCGTGCCGGATTATCGGTTCGGATATGCGGGCGTGATCCTGTTCTTCCTGATCCTTGGGTTGACGTCGCGCGATCTCGCGCTGATGGAACGAGCGCGGACTGTGGGCGATGACCATGGGACCAAGGCGGAGGGCGTCGCCGGCGGGTTGGCCGCGCCGGCGTCGACGTCCGCGGGATTACCGGGTCAGAAGCCAATAAACCGCGCGCTGCACCGGTGAGCCGCGACGATTGCGGCCGGCGTGCCAATAATCGTGCCGGAGCACCCATCGGAACGACTGCGGTCGCGCCAGCATCCGCAGACTGTGCGGATAGGCCAGCAGTCGTCTTGCGTATACGGCACCGAATCCTTCTCCGTGCGGAATATCGCCGACATGACGCGCCTCGGCTTCGGTCGGATACTGCAGGAAGCGCTTCAATTGCGCCGCCGCCGCGTCCTTGGACAAGGCGAGGTCCGGAAACCGGACCTTCAGCGCCAGATAGTCGTCGACGAATTGCATCGCCCCTTGTTGCATGCGCACGATACTCTCGACCCTGTAGGGCTCGAGATCGGTGGACGCCCTAACGGGAAAATAGTTGCCGTCGGCGTCGCGCTCCATACGAACGATCGTGCCCTCCGTCGCCGAAAACAACAATTCGACGACTTCGACCCCCTCCCAGATCAAGCGCCGGTAGTCGTCCGGTTCGCCCCGCCGGAAAAGATAGGCGTCGTGGGGATATTTCTCGTCGGGCAGAACGATCTCGTGCGCGAACCCATATGTGCCGAGGTAGAGTCCGGTAATCTCCGGGCAATCCCTCCTCTCGCGCAGCATATCGGTGATCGACCGCTGCATCGTACCATGCCACCCGACGTCGATCAGGCCAACGCGGCGGCCCCCCACCAGACCGGAAGCGCTCAAATAGTCCAGCAGAACCTCACGTTCCTCGCGCGCGTTCTCGCAGATCGGTCCTGCAAGCCCGAGGAACAATTGCCGCAGGCGTCCATAGTCCGCTTCCGTCTTGACCTCGTGGTCGGGGCCGCTAAATCCAGCCGCACCGAAAGCTCCCTGATGTTTGCGCCAGTCGACGCCAGCGCGCTCGATGAATTGCGCTGCTGTAAGCACCGATGTCCCGCCCGACAGAAACCGGATGACATCCTCATTGAGGTCCTTGATCGCCGCCACGTTAAGCGCACGCCTCGAACCATAAAGATAGTGAGTCTCTTTGACCGCTCCATCCGTCGCGGCGGCCAGCTTGTCATAGACCTGCTGCATAACGAGCCCTTCACGGGCCAGGAAATACAGGGCGTCCAACTGGCGCGCCTTAGCCTGCTCAATCAACCATTCCGTGAAGCCGACAAACAGCGGACCGGCCGTTACATAGCCGAAATCCTCCCAAAAGCTCTCCTCGCGCGAGACCGGCACGGCGTTCCGCCTTGCATGAGTGATCCGGTTGGCGATCAGCCCCTGCGCGACCGACCTTGCCGCAGATGCAGGCTCCGATGTCTTCCACACCTTCGAGGCGCGATGAGAGCTCATATACGCGTCCATGCAGCGCCGGTAATGCCAGGTCGACATTCCATGCTTCCGTCCCATCTCGATATCCGCGCGGACATTGTCGCCGATGTGGAGCCAGCGCTGACCTTCACCGGGCAGGCGCGCTCGCGCTTCGGCATGGAGCTCGCCGGTTGACTTCGTCTTCTTCGAGACCGACGAAACCAGCAAGGCTTCATGGCCGTCGTAGCCGGCATTCCGCAGCAGATCGGCGATCACGTGCTCCGGAAGGTACGAATCGGAGATGAAGGCGATTCGCTTGCCGCGATCGCGGCACCAGCGATAGGCATCATGAATGAACGGATTGCGCCGGCAGACGTCGAGCTCCGCCTCGATCTCCATTTGAGCAACAGCCTTAGATAACTCCGAATCGATAGCCAGGGTCTCGGAAAGGGTGCCGTAGATTTCGTCCAACGTGACTTCCCGGGCACGATGGCTTTGCCAGGCACGTTCGCGCGCCAACCGCTCCGCATCGCGCCGCGCCGCCGCGAACTGTATTGAATCTGCGCCGAGCCTGCGGCGCACTGCCGGCTCCATCAACAGAAAGAGATCATCGGGCTCCGCCAACGCGCGAAGAATCGACGTATCGAAGACGTCGAATGAAACGACGTCGGCGTCATCAAGTCTGGATTGGAGTTCCGCGTCCATGTAGCTTTGCATGCTCAATCGAATTTTCTTCGGCGAAAGACGCGATGAAGAAAGCCCTTGTCCTGGCGCCGCTTTCGAAGCCACGCCTCCAATAGAAACATCTGCCACGAAATATTGGCCAGGGTGCCGATCCCGGTGCGGCCGCTATTCAGTTCCTGACGAAGCCATTCGTTGCGGAGGAAGACGCTGTAGTTCTCATGCTGGTGGCTCTGATCGACGACCGAATTGCTGTATTCGACCGCGCCTGCCGGCAAACGATGGTGATAATAGGCCAGGCATTCGCACAGCACTCCGATCTCGAAGGATTGCAGGAATCGGACATTGAATTCCCAGTCACCCAGAACTGGAAGATCCTCCCGGAACGGGCCGATCTTCACCAGCGCATCTCTCCTGAACAGGAACGAGATCGGCGGGAACATGTTTTGCGCCAGCATGCGAAACAAATGCACCCCCTTCACCCAGGAATTGAAATCATGTCGTTGCACGGTCTCGATCCGGTCCTCCTTTATGGATTCGACGACTCTCTCCGTGTGGGTGATCACGCCGGCCAGTTTCGGAAACGTCGCATTCGCCTCCATATAGGCCACGGTCTTACTGAGGAAGTCCGGTCGCCATGCGTCATCATCGTCGTGAATAACGATATAGCGGCTGGATGACGCTTCAACGCCTTGATTTGACGCGGCTTCCATGCCGCGCGATGTATTATTGTGGATGACGTGGCAACGACCTGCATAGCGGCCCGTGCGCTGGGCGATCAGTCCGTCGACCGTGGCAGGATCGCCGCCGTCGTTGACCACGACGTGAATCCAATTCTCGAAGCTCTGGTCCAGCACGCTGTCCAGGGCGCGCGGCAACAGCAACGGACGGTTCCTGGTCCGCGTGATCACCGCAACAGTGTCATCCATCTGCCGATATCCCCAATCCATCTCGTCAATCACCGTCGGAGCGACGAACGAGGCCGATCGCGCGCAACCAGCCAGAAGGCTGCCGTCTTTCCAGCTCGCCGACGCGCTGTTTGAATCTCTCGCTTTCCTGCCACCAGCGGTCGGTCTGCTCCCTCTGCCATTGCAAGTCGATGGCGGCGCGGTAGCGCTCGACGAGCCATTCGCCGCGGTAGAGATAGCCGCGGATCTTGTCCGGCACGCCTTCCGCGAGCCCGGCGCGGTACCAGCGTTCGCCCTTGGGAAAGAGGATGCCGAGCCCCCACCGGTTCAGGAATTCGAGGTGCGGATGGCGCTGCTTGATCTCTGCCCAGAAACGGGCGGACTCGTAGCCCGATGACGGCGCGATATCGTGCATCAGGACGATTCCGTCCGGGGCAAGCTTTGGCAACCAGGTGGTGAAATCGCTGCGAACCGCATCATAGGTGTGCAGGCCGTCGATATGCAGCAGATCGATCGAATCGTCGTCGAACGCTTCCGTCGCCTGATCAAAGCGGGCGCGATACAGCACAAAGCGATCATCGGCGAACGAGCCAGCCATCGTCTTCGCTGCCGTCTCGTACACTTCGCCGCCGTAGTGGCCGCAGTGCTCGTCGCCTTCCCACGTATCGATGCCGACGACCCGGCTCGGCAGATCGCGATCTTTGACCGCCTGGCAGAAGGCAAAATAGGAGCAGCCGTAGTGAACGCCGAGTTCGACGATCAGGCGCGGCCGCGAAAAGCCGACCAGATCATAGGCGAAGTCGCGGTGCCCCTGCCAGGGGGATATCGCGAGCTGCGGGTTCAGGACATCCGACTCGTAAGCTGGTTCGCTGACGACCCAGGCTGGTTGCTGCGACAAGTCGGCGGAATGCTCGGGCTCGATCATACGCCACACCGGATTGATGGAGGCGCTGCCGAACCGGGGGCTGGCCAGGCCGTGGAACCGCCAAGCGGCACGATGTCGAGCTTCGTTATCGGGTTGTTGAAGATGCCGTGGATCGCCCGACCAGGACTGATGGCGTTGAGCTTGACGACGTTATGAGCCCAGCATTGGACGACGTGCCGCAGCGGATCCGTCCCCTCGCCAATGCCGACCGTAAGGGTGTAGTCGCCCGGCTGGATTTCCGGCCAGACAAATTCGAGCCGCACCAGGTGTTCGCCGGGATCGAGTGCGACGACGCCGCGAGCGAGGCTACAACTGTTCTCGCCGCAGATTTGATTGCCGTGACGGTCGCTGAGCAGATAGCCGACGATCACGTGCGTCTTCGTTGCGGCGCACCCCAGCAACAGGTCGACGCTGATCCGGTCCCCCGCCTGAACCATACCGGCCGGAGCAAGATCAGGTTTGGTGACGGCGACCCGCCTGATCAGAACGTCCCCCGCCCCGCTCAATTGCGACGATTTGAGATCAATCCATGGCAGCCGCTCGAACCTGTTCGCGTCCATGTCCGCGCCCGGCGCGGAGCGTCTGCCCAGCGCTGCGGAGCCGGCGTCCGCCACGGAACGGTCGCGTCCGTCGGAGACGCGGTGCGACATCCTGATGTAGAAATCGACTGCATCCCTGGAGCTTCCGGCGAAGACGATTTCGCCGCGGTCGAGCACATAGGCGTATTCGGTCACGCTGCGGATCGCCTGGAGGTCGTGCGTGACGAAGACCTTGGTGACATCGGCCATCGCCTCCCTCATGTGGCGGATGCATTTCTGCTGGAAGAAGATGTCGCCGACGCTCAGCGCCTCATCAACCAGCAGCACCTCCGGCTTGAGACAGGCGGAGGTGGCGAACGCCAGACGGACGGTCATGCCGCTGGAATAGGTCTTGGTCGGTTGGTCGATGAAGTCGCCGATGTCCGCAAACGCGGCGATTTCGTCGAATTTCGCGTCGGTTTGCCGCCGGCTCATACCGCGGATGGCCGCATTCAGATAGACATTCTCACGCCCCGAAAAGTCCGGATCGAAGCCGCTGCCAAGCTCGAGCATGGCGGCAATGCTGCCGACGACGGCGATCTCGCCCTGGCTCGGCGTCAGCGTCCCAGCGAGCAGCTGCAAGAGCGTGCTCTTGCCTGAACCATTGCGGCCGATGATGCCGACACTGGCGCCGCGCCGCACCTCGAGCGAGACGTCATGCAGGGCGTAGTAGTTGCGCACGGCGCCATGCGACAATCGCTCGCAGGTGTCTCGCACCGCGGCCGGCAGGAACGGCAGTTGGCCAAGCCGCCCGAGCATCGGCCCATGTAGGCGCGCCGCCGGCGACGACCAGACCGTATAGGCTTTGGAGACGTTCTCGACTTTGATGGCGAGTGATGGCATCTGCGCAGACTGCGGACGAAGGCCATGCCATCAAACATCAACGAGCAGGCCCTGGCAATTGCAACCTTGAAGATGTCCGATATCTATCAATCCGGGGCGAAGAACGGTAGAGAAGAACGACGGAATCGTTGAATACAATTCGTACCGGTATTCTTTCTTGATCTGGGACAACACATTGCCCCGCTGGGCGCCGCTTCTGCCGGCCAAGCTTCGCTTCCGGCACATGCTGGCGGCGCATCACGGCGGACGGACAACGGGCCGGTTCGTACCTGTCCCGGAGGAACCGCCGCCCGACCCGCGCCGCGCGCCACTCCGCATTCACTTCTGGACACCCAATCCATGGCCCAGCACCGCCATCCATGTCGATCGGGTCGTACCGGAGTTGCGCCGTCAAGTCGCAGCTCTCGGTCTGCCTTGGCAGATCGATGCCGGAGGCCTCCCCACAGCGCCGGTGGATTGGCTGCTCTGCCTCAAGGCGGTCCCGCCGCGTGGCCTGTGCTCACCGCATCGTACCGTCCTGCTGCAGCCCGACGACGCGGATCGGGTCTGGGCGAATCTCGACCGCTTCGCTCATGTCGTCTCGGTTTCCTCTCCGGTATTCGCATCGTTCTTAGGGACTGCCCATTCCCGCACCTGGTTCATCGAGGAGACCGAAACGGTCGATCTCATCGAAAGCGGCGGCGCCGCGCTCGACGCTGCGGCACCCTCGCAACGACCGCCACTCTTGTTGTGGCATGGTACGCGGGAAAGCCTCGATGGTCTCGTCGCCCTGAAGGACGCGCTCGCTTCGCTCGGCCGCGACACCGATGCCGAACTGGTCATCCTCACGAACCTTCCGGAGCGGAGCGAACAGTGGGGTGCTCTGCCAGTCCGCTACGCCGCCTGGTCGCCCAAAGCGCTGTGCGCGCTGGCAGCCCAGGCCCGGCTGGGCATCGTCCCGGCGCGGCCGTCAGTTCCCGATTCCTATCTCAAGTCTGCCGGCCGCATGCGTGGCCTGTTCGCCCGGGGATGTCCGGCCATCGGCGACGCCCGGTCGCCGGATGTTGTCGCCTTCAGCGAGATCTGCGGCATGCCGTCGGCGCAGACCGCGGATCAATGGCGCGACGCGATTCGGCAGATCTGGAACGATGATGTGCGGCTGGATCGCATTGCGCGTCAGGGACATGCCCAGATGCGCGCGCATTACAATACGGCTCGAACCGCGGCCCAGTGGCTTTGGTTCCTCGGCGGTGGGGCCGAAGGGCCCGACCGCCACGGCAGCCCCCATCCCGCTGCCTTGCCCCGAGACCGCACATGACCGCAACCGGCGAGAACGGCCGCTCCTCTTCTGCGGTGGTGCATCGCCGCACGACCTCGTCGCCGCTGACGATCGAGCAGGTCCACACCCGCGCGCAACTACACGATTTCATCGTCCTGCCGCGAGTGATCTACAACGGGATGCCGGGTTTCGTCGCTCCGCTCGACTACGAACGGCGGCAGATGCTTGATCCCCGGCACAACTCATTCTTCACGCATGGGCAGGCAGCCTATTGGATCGCCATGCGGAATGGTCGGCCGCAGGGACGCATCTCGGCCCAGATCGATCACGCTGCCACCGGGCCGGAAGCGGCCGACATCGGACTGTTCGGGTGTCTCGACGCGATCGACGACGGCGACGTCGTCAACGCGCTGTTCGTGGCCGCGGAGGCTTGGCTGCGTCAGCAGCGGCGCAAGGTGGCTCGGGGACCGTTCCTGCTGTCGATCAATGGCGAATCTGGCCTCCTCCTGGAAGGGCAACAGGAGCCGCCGATGACGCTGTTCCCATGGCATCCCGGCTATCTCGATGGTCGCGTTCGCGACGCCGGATACGCGCTCGTCCGAGAGTTGCTCTGCTTCGAGTACAATAGAATGGACGTCGGCACCGAGGGGCGTTTCGAACGATTCTCCTCCATGCGACGTCACGCCGGCATCACCACGCGCGACATTCATCTCGACGCCCTCGACGCCGACATGGAGCTGGCGAGGCAGATCTTCAACGATGGTTGGCAGGACAATTGGGGCTTCACCCCGACCACGCAGTCCGATGTGCGTGCACTGACGGCCCAATTCAAGCCGATGCTGTTTTCGGACGCTGGATTCTTCATCGAGGTCGATGGCGAGCCCGCAGCATTCATGCTGGCGATTCCCAACTTGTTCGATGTCGCCGCCGGGCTCGGGCCTGTCCCGAGCCTCGTCGGCTGGCTCAAGCTGTTCATCCGCATCAAACGCGCGAAGTACCGTTCCTTCAGAATTGTCCTGCTCGGCATGGCCTCGAAATACCGCAGCAGCGCTCTCCGCGCAGCGATTGCGGCCGTCATGGTCGAGGAACTCTGGAAGCGCGGATCGACGCTGGGCATCGACCGGGCAATAGCGGGGTGGGTTCTCGACAACAACCCCCTGGCGCAATCCCTGACGCGGATCGGATTGCGACAGTCCCACACCTATGGAGTCTACGAGAAGAGCATTGTAGACTGACTTGAAGTTGCCGTAACTAGGCAGCGCAACTTGGCACGCAATCGGAGGCACGATTGACCCAATCGAATGTGGAAAAGGCCGCTCTTGCCGCCTCCCTGGCCGACCAGATCCTTGAAGTCATTGTCAGCGAAGGGAAGATCGACCCGGCCAAGACGACCCCCGATGCGACGCTGGAGAGTCTCGAGATCCAATCCATCGACGTCGTCATGATCCTGATGGCGATCGAGGAGAAGTTCGGCGTCTATGTGCCGATCGACGGCGGCATCGCTGACGTCAAGGACCTGAGCGGATTCGTGCAACAGATCGAAGCCCGCATTCTGGTGGAGCGCAGCTGACGTGTCGCGCCCTCGCGTCGTCGTCACTGGCATGGGCGCGGCTTGCGCGACCGGCAAGGGCATTGACGCCCTCTGGCGCGCAGCCCGCGACGGACAAAGCGCCGTGGGACCGCTCGAGTTCGAGCGGCCGGGCTCGAACCAGATCAAGCTCGCAGCGCAGATCAAATCCTTCGCCCCGGAGAGCTATGTCGAGGCCAAGGTTCTGCCGTTCTGCGACCGATACGCGCAGCTTGCCATCGTCGCTGCGGACGAAGCCCTGTCCCAGGCAGGCCTTGCGCGCGAGGAGCGCCAGGGGCCGACGACCGCCGTGATTCTCGGAACCGGCGTCGGCGGCATCACCACCATCGACGAGCAGTGCTACAGCGCCTACGCGACGAAGTCCCGTCTCAATCCGCTGGCCATTCCGCGCATCATGAGCAGCGCCGCCACCTCGCACCTGAGCATACGCTACGGCTGCACTGGCCCGACCTTCACCATCACGAGCGCCTGCGCCTCGTCGGCCCAGGCGATCGGAGTAGGTACCTCGCTGGTCCGGTCCGGCGCGGTGGAGCGGGCGATCGTTGGCGGCAGCGAATCGTCGATGACCGCGCTGAATATCCGCACCTGGGAATTGCTGCGAGTGCTGACCCCGGATGCCTGTCGGCCCTTCTCCACCGGCCGCAACGGCATGGTGCTCGGCGAGGGCGCCGCCATCATGGTGATCGAAAAACTCGAGACCGCGCGCCGACGCAACGTCGAACCGCTGGCCGAGATCGTCGGCTATGGCACGTCGAGCGATGCTTTCGACATCGTTCGTCCCGACCCCAATGGCGCTCGGTCCGCGATCGAACAGGCGATCGCCGACGCCGGGCTGACGCCCGGCGATATCGACTATGTCAACGCCCATGGCACCGGCACCGTCGCCAACGATATCGCCGAGGCCGAGGCGCTGCAGCGCGTGTTCAGCGACCGGCTGCCCCGCCTCGCAGTGTCGTCCACGAAGCCGATCCACGGCCACGCACTGGGCGCCGGCGGGGCGATCGAACTGGCGATCACCATCATGGCGATGCGCGACAACATTGCGCCGCCGACCATCAACTGGCTCGGTGCCGATGCGAAATGCGGCATCGACCCGGTCGCCAATGCGGCGCGCGCAATGCCGATCCGCGTCGCCATCTCGAACTCCTTCGCCTTCGGAGGCGTCAACGCATGCCTCGCTGTCGCGCGGGCGGATTGACCCTGAGGGATCTGATGTGAGCGGGCCGGACAGCGCGCAGGATCAGGTCAGCATCGGTCCGATTGCGGTCCGGGCTGACAGGGCGGACGTCGCTGCCTTCGTGTCCGCGCTGGGGCTGCAGCGCGGCTTCGGCCCCGTACCGTTTGCGTTTCCGATCCGCTGGCTCAGCCTTCCCGCAATCCGACCAACCGTGATCGGCAGGCTCGGGCTCACCGATGAAATCGTCGTGCAGCAATCGCAGACCTTCACCTATCATGAAGGCCTCGGCCCCGATCGCGACTACGGCTTCGCAGTCGAAGCCCGTCGCGAGCGGACCCCAACGGACCGGACGCTCTTGCGCGGGACCGTGTGCGATTCCGAAGGGCGGATCGTCGCAACGCTCGACACGCTGTTGCGCACGTTTCGTCCCGACGCAGCACGCGACGCCGCACTCCGCTCGCGCCCGATGCCGGACTCGAGCTTTCCGGTGATCGAGACCGGGCCGATCGACATCGCGCAGACCGAGAGCTACGCGGCGGCATCGCTCGACGACAATCCGCTCCACAGCGATCCCGCGACGGCTCGCGCCGCGGGTCTCGACGGCCTGATAATCCACGGCATGCTGGCGATGGGGCAGATCGAAGGCGCGCTCCGCGACTGGATACCGGCACTGCGGATCAATCGCATCCATGGCAATTTCCTGTTGCCCGTTCCAGTTGGCAGCCGCCTCCTCTTCTCCGGTCGTGTTGTCAAGCGAATGCCATCGGACGTGCCGAGTAGCGGTCGCGCCGAGCAGTTGATCCTGCGCGTCATCGTCTCGACCGATGCGGGGTACGCAGCATGCGTCGCTGAAATCGCGGCGCGCCACGACGGCTGAGGATCGCACATCATGTCCGCTCCCAGCTCGATCGTCATCACCGGAGCCAGCAGCGGCATCGGCCGCGCGCTCGCGATGAACTATGCCGCGCCGGGGATCCACATGGCGCTGTCCGGTCGGGACGAGGGCCGCCTGGAAGAAACGGCAACACAATGCCGGGCCAAAGGCGCAGCCGTCACGACCGCATCAATCGATGTCCGGGATCGCGATCGAATGGCGGGATGGATCCGCGCCATCGACGACGCCGCCCCGATCGGGCTCGCGATCGCCGGCGCCGGGGTCACCGCTGGGCTCGGCATCGGCCGGCTGCGGGAAGATCCGGCCGTCGTGCGCAACGTGATCGCAATCAACCTGATCGGCGCCATCAACACCATCGATCCCCTGGCGGAGCGGATGTGCATGCGCGGGCGCGGGACGATCGCCGTCATCGGGTCGATCGGCGCCTTGCGCGGCCTGCCCTCCTGTCCCGCATACAGCGCCAGCAAGGCCGGCCTTCACGCCTATGCCGAGTCGCTTCGTCCTACTCTTGCCGCCCAGGGCGTCACCATCAGCACCGTTGCGCCTGGATTCGTCGACACGGCGCTCAACCGCGACACCGTCTGTCCGAAGCCCCTCATCATGAGTGCCGACCGTGCAGCCGCCATCATACGGCGGCGGCTGGAGCGCGGCGATGCGGTCATCGCATTCCCCCGCCTGCTGGCCTTCGGTCTGCATTTGACCCGCCTGTTGCCGCGGCGCTTGACCGACCTTGCGTTCGCCGCAGTCCATGTCGACGTGCCCGAGCGCACCGAACTCTACAACGAGTGACAGGCGCCGGAGATGGACGCGCTCCCGATGCTCTCAGTCGCCGCAGCGGCATGGTGGGCGATCTCCTGCGCTCTTCGCATCACGACCATCTCTGCCGCATTGGCGCACCCTCGCTTACGGCACAGGTTGGCTACGCGACATGATCGACCGCCGGTCTCGATCGTGATCCCAATCCGCCGGCTGGAGTTCGAAGCCGAAGCGGCCTTCACGTCCGCCTTCGCGCAAGTCTATCCGCAAAGCGAGATTCTGGTCGCCGCCGCGGAAGACCACTCGCCGATGATCGAGATCGCCCGGCAGGTCGCTGCGCAATTCCCGGCGGTCGGCGCGCGGATCCTGACCGGAAACGAGCGCATCACTCCGAACCCGAAAGTCAGCAATCTCGCGCCGGCCATCGCAGCGGCGCAGCACGACCTGATCCTGATCAAGGATTCGAACATTCTCCTGAGCCCCGACCAACTCGCCGATCTGATGACGAACCTGACCGCCGGCGTCGGCCTCGTCTGCGCGATCCCGGTTGCCGTCGCCCCGACCGGATTCGCCGCCGAACTCGAGCGAGCATTCCTCAATGGGCAGGCCGCTCCGCTGACGCTGGCACTGTCCGCCGCCGGCGCAAACGTCGGCTTCGGCAAGGTCATGCTGTTCGACCGGCGAGATCTGGCGCGGGCGGGCGGCATCGGATTGATGGCTTCGGCCTTCGGCGACGATCACGCGCTGTCGCAAGGGCTGGCACGCCTCGGCCTGCGAACGGTGTTCGCCGCCAAGGAGATCCGTCAGCCGATCGGCCGGCGGCCGTTCAGCGAAGTCTGGGACCGCCACCAGCGCTGGATGGTCATTCGTCGAATCCAGGCGTCGCTGGCCTTCTGCGCCGAACCGCTGGTCAGCGGCGCTTTCACGGCCCTGTGCGGTGCCGTGGGCGCTGCAGCCTTCGGAATGCCATGGTGGCTGATGGCGGGCGCGACCCTGCTCGGCTGGGTCTTGCTCGACGTCACCTTCTTCGCGGCCAAAGGCTGGGGCTGGTCCTGGATGTCCCCACTCTCTGGATTGTGCCGGGAAGTCCTGCTTCCCGTGATGTGGCTGAAGGCGCTGCTCGACCGCCGCGTGACCTGGGCCGGACTGCCGTTCGACGTTCCCGCCAAGACCACCTGACTAGACCACCTGACTAGACCACCTGACTAGACCGCCTGACAAGACCGCCTGATCAGAGGCCCGATCGGACCGCCGCCTGACCGATCGCCGCCGGCGGTTCATGCCGCCGCGCAAGGCCGGCATCGATTGATCCGATCTGCCGGTTCAGGCTTGCGATCACCTCTTTGGAGAACGGCCCAACATGGAGGTAGAGTAGAAATAGCGAGACCACCTGTTTGAGCGCCCTCGGATTGCGGATTGCGCATTCGGCGATGGTCGCAAGGAATCCGCTCAGGAGGTCCGGCCGCCGCGCGGCCACGAACCAGAGCAGGCGCACGACCGTCGCCGCATCGTTCAAAACCACCCGCCAGGGCACCGAGGCATTGATGCGAGCCGGGACCAGCAGGCGGGCGACCGCCCGGATCCGGCCGAAGAAGGCCGCAGGCCGATTGACCCGTTCCAATATCGAGCGGTAGTCGCCCAACACGTCGCGCCGCGCCCGGGCGGTTCGGAAATTGAGGCCCTCGGTGCATTGATCGCCGCCATCGGCGCTGCTGACGAAGCTGAAATCGACCTCAGGGTTCAGCCGCCCCTCGCGTTCGAGTCGTCGCGAGAGCTGGGTCTGCGGCAGCGCGGTCAGCAGGCCGACCATACAGATCGGCAGCCCGGCCGTTTCGATGCAGGAGACCATCTCGTCGGCGATCCGCTCGTGTTCGTTGTCGAATCCAACCACGAAACCTGCGGTCACGAACATTCCGGCACGGTAGATCTTGTGGACGCAGTCGGCGAGATTGCGCCGCATATTCTGCTTCTTCTGGGTGGACAGCAGTGCGTCCTCGTTGGGGCTTTCGATCCCAATGAAGACCGCCCCGAAATTCGCGTCGCGCATCAAGTGCAGGAGGACGTCGTCGTCGGCGAGGTTGATCGAGGCCTGCGTGCTGAACGTGAAGGGATAGCCGTGCGCCTTTTGCCAGGCGCATAGATGCGGCAGAAACTGCTTCACCGCCTTCTTGTTGCCGATCAGATTGTCGTCGACGAAATCGACATGGCCGCGATAACCGAGCCGGTAGAGATTCTCCAGCTCGCCGAGCAACTGTTCAACGGTCTTGGCGCGCGGCACCCGTCCGTAGAGCTCGATGATGTCGCAGAACTCGCAGATGAACGGACAGCCCCGCGAAAACTGGACGGACAAAGCCAGATAATGGTCGAGCTTGAGAAGGTCGAAACGCGGGAGCGGACTCTTGGTCACATCGACGGTGAATTTCTCCGCCTCGAACAGCCCGCGGCGCTCGCCCGCATCCCAGGACTCTATGAAGGCGGCCATCGTCGCTTCGACCTCACCCGGCATGCGAAAGTCCGCATGACTGTAGGCATCCGGACTGGAGGTGATGTCCGGCCCGCCGACGACAACCGGTTTGCCGCGGGATTGACCGAGTTCGATCAGGCGCAGCGTGTCGGCCCGCTGCGGGATCATGCCGCCGGTCATGACCATGTCGGCCCAGGCGAGATCGCATTCGCCGACCTCCTCCGCATTGCGATCGATGAGGCGGACCGACCATTCCTTCGGCAGCATCGCCGCGACGGTGATCAGGCCGAGCGGCGGCTCCATGCGCCGCTTGCCGGCGATCCGGCACGTCGTCGTCAGGCTCCAGAACGACGTCAGATCGAAGCGAGGATAAACGAGGAGGACGTTGCATCGTGTCGCTGCCATGAACTCCCTCCAGATCCTGCCGACCGCAGCCGCTTAGTATCCCATCAGACCGCAACAGCGGGCGCAGACCGGCATGAGCCCGTCGCGACCGATGCTCGCCCGGAACTTCCTGTACGGCTCGGAATTCCATAATTCGGTGATCGTCGACGTCTTGACGTTGCCGACGACGTAGTCGTGGTAGTCGCGGCACGGCGAGACATCGCCGTTGCTGTTGATCTCGACCGCCTGGAAGATCGCCGCACATTCGTCATAGCCGAAGTGCTCCTGGTGATCGGTGTAATACGTCGTCAGCTTGTCAGAGCCGGAGATCGGCGGAATCAACGCGACCGCAGGCGATGACCAGCCGGACGATCGTTCCATCACCGCCCGTAGCTGATCGTCCAGCGCCTCCGTGCTGCTGGGCTTCCAGTTTCCGACCCAGCCGTGATGGCGGGTCGGATAGAAGCCGAAGCGGCGAAAGAAATCCTTCTCGTGCGCCTCCGCGTTACCTTGGTCGATCCACCATGACAGATAGAAGACAAACAGATCGACCTTGTCCCGAAAGGCATCGTAGATGTCGACCAGATGCTTGCAGTTGGCCTGCGAGATCACGGTCAGGGCGGCGATGAAGGGCAGCCCGCGGCCGTGCTTCGCTCGCGCCTCGGCAACCGCATCCAGCCCGCGGCAAAGCTCGTGGAAATTGTCGCCGCCGCCCCCCGCGGCCGGTCGCAGCGCATTGTGCAGGTCAGCGCGATGGCCGTCGACCGACACCTGCAACAGGAAGAGCGGCGCCTTGGCCAGCCGTTCGGCGGAGGCAGCCACCCGCGTACCGTTGGTCGCGATGCTCACCGGCAGCCCGAGTTCGGTAGCGCCCTCGATCAGGTCGAGGATGCCGTCATAGAGCATCGGCTCGCCGCCCCAGAAGTAGACCAGCGGGCCATGACCATGGTCGACGAGGTCGTGCAGCAATTCGAGATAGCGACCGGTCGGGATCTCGCGCTCCTTCAGATGCCGAAGGCTGGAGTTGAGCAGATAGCCATTGTCGCCCCACTGGCCGCAGGTATGGCAGCGCAGATTGCAGCGGTCGGTCAGACGGAAGCTCGCTTGGCGAATCCTACCGGCCTCGCCTTCCGCACGACTGATCCGGAACTTGCTGAAAATCCGCTTGTCAGCCTCCATCTGGATCAGCTTGGTTGCGATCCATGGATGCGGAAGGACTCGTCGCGCGTAGCGCGCCGCAGTTAGTATCCCCAGGCTGCTCGTCTTTGCCATGACTTCCCGACCGTCGTCGTCCCATCAAGCCCGATCCGAAGCCGCGACGCCGTGCGGCGCCAGCATCATCTTCCAATCAAGCCAGCTTCACCAACTTCGACACCTCGGCTACGGCGTCGACCGCCGCCCGGATCTGATCCGGCGTGTGGGCAGCGGAGACGCTGAAGCGCAACACCACGTCTCCGTCGGGTGTCGCCGGCGGCACCAGCAAATTGACGTAGATGCCGCGATCGAGCAGTGCCTTCCAGAATTCATAGCCGGCGGCCAGCCCCGGCATCCGGATGCTCCCCACGGGGCCGGGGTCCGCGCATGGCCGGATGCCGATCCCGGCGAGGCCGTCATGCATGGCTCGCGCGTTGCGCCAGAGGTCGTCCCGCAATTTCGGCTCCCCTCCGATGAGGTGAAGCGCCCGCCGCGCCGCCGCCACGATCGGAGGTGGGAGCGATGCGGTGTAGAGATACGGCCTGCTCATGAAGCGCAGCGCGCGCAACGCACTCGAATCGCTCACGGCGTAGCCACCGATTCCGCCAAGGCTCTTGCTGAAGGTGCCGACGATCACATCGACATTGGCTTCGACGCCGAGGTGTTCGGCGATGCCGCGGCCGTAGCGCCCATAGATGCCGAGCGAATGGGCCTCGTCGACGATGACCACCGCTCCATGGCGCCGCGCGACGGTCGTCAGCCCCTTGAGCTCGCCAAGGTCGCCTCGAACGCTGTAGAGCCCCTCGCAGATCACCAACGTCTGCGGTCCAGGGACGTTGCTGCGCGCAAATCGGCTGTCGAGATCGCTGCGGTCATTGTGAGCGAAGCTCTCCACCTGGGCGCCACTCAACCGACAGGCATCGAAGATGCTGGCGTGGCAATGGGCATCGACAAAAATCATGTCGCCCTTGCGGGCGAGCGCCGAAGTCACGCCCAGATTGGCCATGAATCCCGTGCTGAAAATCACCGCGTCGCGCCGACCATAGAGGGTCGCGATGTCCTCCTCGAGCATCACGTGGAGACGGTGATTGCCTGCAGCGACCCGCGAAGCCGTGGAGCCCGTCCCGTAGTGTCGCGCAGCCTCGACCGAGGCCTCGATGCACGCCGGATTGAAGTTGAGCCCAAGATAGCTGTTGGTACCGAACATCAACGTTCGGCGGCCTGCGACCATAGCGGTGACGGTGTCCACGACATCATCGACGACGATGCTCAGCGGGTTGGTTCGCGAATCGGCCAGCCTCTCCAGCGAGCTGCCGAGGCGATCTGCACGCGCCAATATCCCGTTTCCGCCGTTGTCCATAAGCCGATCCGTCCAAGTAATCGATGAGTCGCCCGAACTACCCGTCAAGGACACGGCGGCGCGATCGCGTTCGGCAATTGATCGTGCGGTCCATTGGCAAAAACGGCGGCGCCCCCGTCCCACAAAGCTAGTCCGGCGTGCAGCGCCGGCACGCCGGTCATTCCGAGCCGCATCGAAACGGCGGGCGTGGCGGACGGTGCGGCCATCGCCCCGCCGCGGCGCCTGAGGGCGAGGATGAGTGCCAGCGCCAACTCGGCCAGAAAGAGCCCGCCGACCGCCCATGTCGTCCGCAAGTCCACCAGCGTCTGCTCGATGGTGAGCACCATGAAGAAATGCAGCGCCCCGATCGCGGCGCAGACGAGCAAGGCACGCGGACCTCGGCGGTCGCCGAAGCTGCGCCAGACGGGAAGCAGTTCGAGGCCGAGCCAGGTGTGGAGGAGCGCGAGAAGCGGGATTCCCAGGCGGTTGAGAGCCTCATGAATCCATTCGCGCGCCGTCCCCGGGTCGGCCATGGCCTTGGAGCGGCCATCGAGGAAGTCCTGCAGGGGCACTTCGTCGATGATCGTATAGTCACGCTTGACGCCTCCGAAGCCATATTCGTTCAGTGGTACGAATATACGAGCATAGGCGACGCTCCTGACCTCCGACTGTCCGTTCCGCAAGCTCTGAACGGTCCCGTCGAGCAGCACTAAGCCGCTTTCTTCCCCCTGCCTTTCGAACACCGCGTAACGAGCTTTGAAGACCCGCTCCTCGCCGTCGGACATCTCCTGCCGGATGAAGACATCGGCAAGCTCGTTGCCCTTGATGTAGTTCCTGAAATAGAAGACCTGACGACCATGATCGAACTGATTGAAAACGCCGACCTTGAGCAACGCCGGATTTACCCCGCGCCGCAGCGAGAACAGCACGTCGTGGAGATGCCCTGAGGTTAGCGGAACGACCCAACAGGTCAGCAAATAGCCGAGCGCCACCGCGGCGAACGCGACGGCAAAACCCGGCAACCGCGCAGCGAAGGTCGAGCGACCGCTCGAATAGATCACGATCAGGATCCCATCTGCTGCAAACCTGCCGTAGGACCAGACGATCGCGATCGCAACCAACGCCGGGAGAACATGGAAGAGGATCATCGGCCCAGTGCTGGCGAGCGCGGGCCACACCAAGCTGGTATAGAGCGCCTCTTCGCCCAGATGGCTGATCAGAGAGATCAGAATCACCGGCGCGACGACAGCCGCAACGGCGACGGCCGAAGCAAGCAAAATCTGCCGTGTCAGATATCTGTCAATGACCCCAACTAGCACGCTTCGCCCCTGGCAGCAGTTCCACTCCGGGGGGACGGTCCTTCCTAGGAATCGTTCCCACCACGGCCCCCAAAGCCGTATTGCCGGCGACTGTCTCTTACCGCCGACACTAGACATACGAAAATTATACTATCTTGGCGAGCATGTCATGAAAACGCCGCCGGCCGTCCACATTTCGCGCCGCTCTTGCGGGCAGCGGCCGAATACGGTCAATGGTTCGCGGCAATGACGTCTTTGGACAATTTTCCACGTCCACAGCCATCCGACCCCGCCGTGTGGACGCCCCGACCAACCGCCGACGGAACCGACCGACGCGGTACTGTCGTCACGAAGCGTAGGCTCACTGAGCAGCAATGCAGAAGCTCATCAATCTCGCGATTTTCATCGACGATCTTGGTGTCGGCGGGACCCAGAACTGGCTGACTCTCCTGGTGCCGGCGCTGGCCGCGCGCGGTTTCGCAGTGCGCGTCTACGGCATGCGTGCAATCGCACATCCCGAAATCCTCGAACGTCTGGCGCCTTACGCCGAAGTTCAAATCATCGGCGAAGGCCGTCTGTGGGCAGGACCCGGATTGCTGCGCCTGGCGCAGGAGCTCCGGACCTGGCCGGCACAGGTCGTGCAGACGGCACTGCCGACCTCCGACATGATCGGCCGCTTGCTGGCATGGCTGACGGGGGTACCGGCGGTCTTTTCTACCATCCGTGGCCGGAACGTCGACAAACCAAGCTGGCAGAGGTGGCTCGATCGCCGCACCGCACACTTGGCCAGGGCGGTCGTCTTCAATGACCGCGAGGCGGTGCCGTTTGCGATCCGCCACGAGGGTATACGCGCAGGCCAGGTCGTCTACATTCCCAATGGCGTTTCGATCACGACGGCGCGCCGGCCACCCGGCGACGTGCGCAGGGAACTACAGACGTCCGCGGAAGCGACCGTGCTCGCGACCGTCGCCCGCCTCCATCCGTCCAAGGGACAACAATATCTGTTGCGCGCCTTCCGTCTCGTTCGCGAACGCTACCCCGGCGCGGTTCTGTGGCTCGTCGGCGACGGTGAGTGTCGAGCAGCCTTGGAGCGCGAAGCTGACGAGCTCGGGATAACGACGTTCGTCCGCTTCGCGGGCACCCGGCGCGACGTGCGCGACATCCTCGATGCCGTCGATCTCTTCGCGCTTCCCTCTTTGTGGGAAGGCATGCCCAATGCACTGATGGAGGCCATGGCCGCGAGCCGGCCGGTGGTCGCTTCCGATGTCGACGCCATCCGCGAACTGGTGATCCACGGCAAGACCGGCTGGATGGTCAGACCGGGCGACGCCGACGCTCTTGCACGTTGCATGATGGATATCCTGGCGGATCCCGCCCGGGCAGCCGACATCGGCCAGGCAGGCTTGCGGCACGTTCGCGAGCATTTCTCACTGGATGGCATGGCGGATGCCTACGCGACATTGTATCGCGACGGCCTGAAGGACGCGGCACTGCGCGTGGGAGCCCCGTTGCGATGAAGATCGTTCATATCCTCGACAATCTCGACCGCGGCGGAGCTCAAACCATGCTGCGCAGCGTGGTGGCCGGCCTCACGGCGCGCGGCCACATCCAGCACATCATTTGCCTCAACGAGATATTCAACGAAGAGGTCGTCGCTGCCATGCGCGCCGCCGGAGCCAGCGTCGAGATCATCGGGCGGCCGCGCCTGTACGGCCTGATCGGCCTTTGGCACCTCGCCGCGGAATTGCGGCGGCGCCGGCCGGATCTCGTCCACACCGAACTCCCGTGGGGCGATTTGATCGGACGTACCGCCGCCCGCGTCGCCGGCATCGCCCCGATTGTCTCGACTGTGACCGCCCGCTACGCGGACAAGCCGCAGCTGCAATTGTGGTTCGATCGCAAGACCGCGGCCTGGGCCGACCGCGTGGCCTTCCAGAGCGCCGAAATCGTTCCCTTCTCGCTCGCGCATGAAGGTGTCCGGCGCGACCAGGTTCAGGTCATTCCGAACGGGGTCGATGCGGACGACCGTGACCGTTCCGTTGCAGCATCCGCCCTGCGCCGAGACCATGGCGGCGGCGCCACCACCATCCTCGGCATGGTCGCACGGTTGCACCCACAGAAGGCCCACCCCGATCTCCTCGAGGCGTTCGCAAAGCTGGCGTGTTCGGACGTTCGCCTCTGGCTGGTCGGCGACGGACCCGATCGCGCGCAACTCATGGAGCAGGCGCGCGCGCTCGGCATCGCCGATCACGTGGTCTTCGCCGGCGACCGCGGCAACGTTCGCGACTGGATCGCCGCGATGGATATCTTCGTTCATCCGACTTATTTCGAGGGTCTGCCGCTCGCGGTCCTCGAGGCCATGGCCATGGGCAAACCGGTGATTACCTCGCCGGTCGATGGGCTTCGCAGCCTGATCACCTCCGGCGTCGACGGCTGGCTGGTGCCGCCCGGCAATCCCGACGCGCTCGCCGAGGTCATCGGCCACGTCATAGCCCATCCCGAGGAACGGGCCCGCGTTGCCGCGACGGGCGCGATCCGCGCGCTGTCGCAATACGGCTCGGATCGCGTGGTCGAAGCCTACGAAACGCTGTTCAAGTCCGTGCTCGAGGCCCGGAGCGCGGGGAGCGGCGCCAACGGCCGTCGATGAACGCGTCGATCGCAGCAAAGGCCGCATCGTTGCCGCAGAAATCTCCGTGACCGATCCGGGCGCGATAGCTCTCCAGCCGCACCTCGAATTCGTGCAGGATCCGCGACGAGAAAGTCGCCAGATCGGCACGCATGCCGTAACCGAGCCGCTCCAGATAGTGCGCGTTGAGAAACTGCTCGAAGGCGCCACGGACCGGAATCGACAACACCGGCTTGCCGAGATGCAGCGCCTCGGAGATGAGCGTATGGCCACCGCCGCAGACGACGAAGGCGCAGGACGCCAGATCATCGAGAAACGATTGCTCGTCGAATGCCTTGAAGTCGACGCGCCCCAGGCTGCAGCGCTCGCCCAGGCCGTAGACGCGGACAGGCCGGCCAAGCGTGGCGAGATGCTCGACGAAGGCCGGGAACGTCGGATAGCCCTGATAGGCGACGACGCGGTCACCCGTCGTCGGCCGGCGCGCAACGACGTCGCGCCGCAGCAGCGGCGGCAGTTGCCGAAGCCAGGGGCTCGCCGCCCGCGCGGGAACGTCGAAGAAATTGCAAACGAGGTACTGGTCGGCCGAACTGAACAGAAGCCGGACCGCCGCAGCCGTCGCTAACCGGCTCGACATCTGGCCCAGAGGGCATGCGATCCGTCCCATGGTGATGACATGCTGGTTGTCGAGCGACAGGCAGGCCACACCCATCCTGCGCGCCACCCGCGGCACGAAGAACTCGTAGTCGGTCATGGCAAAGTCCGGGACGAAGGCCTCGGCCGCCTGCTCGACCCGGCGGCGCCAATGTGCGCCATTGCTGAGTGTCGCGGCGGTACGCAGCAGCGCCGCCGGAGCATCGACCCGATGCGAGCCCACGGGCGTAACCGGATTGGGACACTCGAATACCCGGAATTGGCCCCCGAGCAGGCGCGCCGCTTCTCCATGACAGACGAATAGGAAGTCGTGCTGGGAATAATGCTGAGCCAGGGTCAAGGCGCGGATCGCGTGCCCCCGGCCGGTCCCATGCACGCCATAGAGAATGCGCGCCATGAATTCAGACCGACGCGCCCGCAGGCGGGTGAAGCGGCGGCCAGCGCCGCGAAAGACAATTCACCATCGGCCGGTTCATTCCTTGTGCCGACAGTCCGCGGGACCGTCGCCTTGCCCTTCGACTCATCTTATGGTTGTTATTGGTTGCTGAACATTCTAACGAGCAAGGATCGTGTCGAGAAGAGCGTCCAGGCGCATCAGCGAGAACAGTTTGGTTACGGGCGGCGCCGGCTTCATCGGTTCGCATCTGTGCGAGCGACTGATTTCCGACGGCCATCAGGTCGTCTGCGTCGACAATTTCTTCACCGGCACACGCCGCAATATCGAGCCCCTTCTCGACGATAGGAATTTCGAGCTGCTTCGGCACGACGTGACGTTTCCTCTCTATGTCGAGGTCGACAGCATCTACAACCTCGCCTGCCCCGCCTCGCCGGTCCATTACCAGCACGATCCCGTGCAGACGACCAAGACCAGCGTTCACGGCGCCATCAACATGCTAGGGCTGGCGAAACGGCTCAAGGCCATGATCCTTCAGGCCTCGACCTCGGAAGTCTACGGCGACCCGGAGAAGCATCCACAGACGGAGGATTATTGGGGCAACGTCAATCCGATCGGTCCGCGGTCCTGTTATGATGAAGGTAAGCGCTGCGCCGAGACGCTGTTCTTCGATTATTGGCGCCAGCACCGCTTACAGATCAAGGTGGCCAGAATCTTCAATACCTACGGGCCTCGCATGCACCCCCACGACGGGCGCGTCGTCTCGAACTTCATCGTCCAGGCGCTGCTCGGCAAGCCGATCACCCTGTATGGCAACGGATCGCAGACGCGATCGTTCTGCTATGTCGACGACATGGTCGATGCGCTCGTCCGCCTCGCCGCGACACCCGACGATGTGACCGGGCCGGTCAATCTCGGCAACCCCGCCGAGATCTCGATCCAGGAACTCGCCAGGACCATCATCGACTTGTGCAATTCGCGGTCTGCCATCGTATGCGGGAAGCGACCGGTGGATGATCCATGTCGGCGACGGCCCGACATTGCGTGCGCCGAAGCTGTCCTGTCGTGGCAGCCGAGGATTGGCCTTACCGAAGGCCTGACCAGGACCATCGCCTATTTCGACCGGCTCCTGTCCGAGGATGCTGTCCGCCGATCCCTGCTGGACGACCCGGATTGAGGTGACGGGCCTCGGTGTGGATCGGTCGACGGAATCTCGCTCGCCAGCGTCTGATGCCTGCGCGAGAAGTGGCAAGACGGGCTGGGCGGAGCGCAGACTCTCGCTCGGCTCCAAGTAAATTGGCTGCCAGAAACAAGCGGGCATCAAGAGAGTGCAGGGCAATCTTTTCGCAGCAACCGCCTTCGGAGGGCCAGACTCCTGGGACGCCTGAGAGTTTCAGAACAACAAAATCGCGAAGAAATCTGGCTGGGGCGGGAGGGATCGAACCTCCGAATGGCGGAATCAAAATCCGCTGCCTTACCGCTTGGCTACGCCCCATCAGGCCCGGCGGATCGGCGTGGCGCGCGGGCGCCATGCGATTCCGGGTCGGCGCCCGTGGTCTACAGAGCGCGCCCGCCCATTTCAACCGCGCCGCCGCAGGAATTTTGCAGGCCCCTCCGGTGATCCGCCGCCCAGGCCAATTCGTCAATGCCGGCAAGCCCTTATCCTGCTCGTTGGAAGCCGCCGCGGCGCCCGGCCGCAGCGCCACGCGAAAAAGTTGAGACCCGGCCGGTTTCATGGGATGACGGCGGCCAAACCGGCCACATCGAGCCCCGAGGACACGCCATGACCTATCGCGCCCCGCTCAACGACATGCTGCTCGCCCTCAACCACGGCGCCGGGCTGAAGGCGGCGGTCGAGGCCGGCCATTACGGCGATTTCGACCCCGACATCACCGCGGCCGTGCTCGAGGAAGCCGGCAAATTCGCGAGCGACGTGCTCGCCCCGCTCAACCACATCGGCGACAGGAACGGCGTCAAGCTCGCCGATAAGAAGGTCACCACCGCGCCCGGCTGGCCGGACGCCTACAAGCGCTGGACCGAGGCCGGCTGGAACGCGGTGTCCGGTCCCGAGGCGCATGGCGGCCAGGGCCTGCCGCTCGCCATCAACGCCGCCTGCACCGAGATCTGGAGCGCGGCCAACGTCGCCTTCGGCCTGTGCCCGCTGCTGACCTTGTCGGCCATCGAGGCGCTCGACGCCCACGGCAGCAAGGAGCTGAAGGACATCTATCTCGGCAAGCTGATCTCCGGCGAATGGACCGGAACGATGCAGCTCACCGAGCCGCAGGCCGGCTCCGACGTCGGCGCCTTGCGCACCCGCGCCGAGCGCGCCGCGGATGGCACCTACCGCATCACCGGCAGCAAGATCTTCATCACCTATGGCGACCACGACATGACCGACAACATCGTGCATTTCGTGCTCGCGCGGCTGCCGGACGCGCCGGCCGGCACCAAGGGCATCTCTCTCTTCCTGATCCCGAAATTCCTCGTCAACGCCGATGGCTCGCTCGGCGCCCGCAACGACATCTATGCCTCCGGCATCGAGCACAAGCTCGGCATGCACGCCTCGCCGACCTGCACCATGACGATGGGCGATCACGGCGGCGCCATCGGCTATCTCATTGGCGAAGAAAACGCCGGCATGCGCTGCATGTTCACGATGATGAACCAGGCGCGGCTCGGCGTCGGCCTCGAAGGTGTCGGCGTCGCCGATCGCGCCTATCAGCAGGCGCTGGCCTACGCGCAGGAGCGCAAACAGGGCCGCGCCGTGGGAGCTAAGGGCACCGGCTCGGACGCGATCATCGCCCATCCCGACGTCAAGCGCATGCTGATGCAGATGCGCGTCCTCACCGCCGCGTCTCGCTCGATCTGCTACGCGACCGCCGTCGCACTCGACGTGTCCGTGCGCGCCAAGGATCCGGCGGTGCGCACTGAAACCGCCGCGCGCGGCGCGCTGCTGACGCCGATCGCAAAGGCGTTCTCCACCGACATCGGCAACGAGGTCGCCTATCTCGGCGTGCAGATCCATGGCGGCATGGGCTTCATCGAGGAGACCGGCGCCGCGCAGCACTATCGCGACGCGCGCATCACCGCGATCTACGAGGGCACCAATGGCATCCAGGCGATCGACCTCGTCACCCGCAAGCTGGGTGCGAACGGCGGCGCCTCGGTGTTCAAGCTGCTCGACGAGCTCACCGAGATCGTCCGCCGCGTCGAGGCCTCGAACGATCCGGCCTTCGGCACCACTGGCGCCAAG
The DNA here is from genome assembly GCF_032381555.1 of Bradyrhizobium sp. SZCCHNPS1003. Lineage (NCBI taxonomy): Bacteria > Pseudomonadati > Pseudomonadota > Alphaproteobacteria > Hyphomicrobiales > Nitrobacteraceae > Bradyrhizobium > Bradyrhizobium sp. SZCCHNPS1003. Next base: position 275,235 of record NZ_JAUHIU010000009.1, on the reverse strand, counting down.
CTGCGCGAGGCGCTCGGCGCGCTCGACCGCTCCAGCCGCTGGCTGCTGGACAAGCTCGGCACCGCGCCGAACGATGCGCTCGCCGGCGCCACGCCTTACCTGCGCCTGTTCGGCTCGGCGCTCGGCGGCTGCATGCTGGCCAACGAGGCGCTGGCCGCGCGCAGCGAGAGCGAGACCGAGGGGGCGCGTCACGTCGCGCTCGCCCGGTTCTTCGCCGAGACCTTCGCGGTGCAGGCCCCGTCCCTGGAAAAGACCGTCACCGACGGCGCCGACGCCGTGCTCGCGGCGGAGGCCGTGCTGGTGGCGTGAGCGGCGAGCGTCGCGACCCAGACCAGCGAGTTCAGCCTCCCGCACCAAAGCTCGCTGCCGGGCTCCCACCCTCCCCTGGAGGGTCGCCTCGCGGGGCGCGCAGCGACGCGTGAGGCGGGGTGGGGTGATCTGTCCGCGGATGCTTGTGCCAACGGAGAGATCACCCCATCCCGATCCCGCGCTACGCACGCGATCGACCCTCCCCCTCCAGGGGAGGGTGTCCCGAGTTCGCCGCTTCATTGATCCACATCTCAAACATCTATCCGAACAGCCTGTCGCGATGAGATGAGCATCCGCGTCCTCGCGACGCATTCCGCGCCCGAGCTATGCTCTCGAAACCCGCCCTCACCGAGTGGAGGGCGCAGGGAAGGCCGGGCGCTGGCCGCGCCCGTGGCCCGCCTGCAGAAAAAAAGCAGGCGGCAGTCACCACAGGTCTGGCCGAGAACACCCGGCCTTCCCCGCGCGATGGTTTTAACGGGCTATAGCGCGCTCTTCCTGGTGCACCGGGCTTTCTGGCCACCATGTCGCGACAATGCGCTTCTCGCGCATTGCGCTGGATACTAGCATCGGAGTATCGGAACCACGCGCCTTCACCGTCCGCAGGCTAACGTTCGTCCGTGCCAACAGCACTGCGCCGCCCGCGTCCACCGCATCCCGCTGCCAACGTCCGTGACGACCGCGAACCGTCCCCTACCGTGCAACGGGATGCGCGAACCATAATGCTGATTTGGGCAAGCCGCAAAGCGATTTATGTTTTTCAGAACGACTTGACAGGGGTTGGCCCGACCGAGCTGATTTGGCCGACGGGTCGGAAGCGCGCTTCCCTGCGCTCCGGCAAACCCGAAGGAACCAGGTCGATTGCCGATAAAGTTCAAGCCCTGCCCCAGTCAGCCATTCACTTCCGGGACAATGTCCATTTCCGGGACAATGATCCGACGCCGCACCACGCAGGTCGCAGTGCGAGCCGCTCTGGTGGTCGCCACGTAGCGCTCAACCGGCTTACGACGCCATCGTCTGGATGAGCGCCGTGTCGGCGAACTCTATTAGTTCGACGATCTTCCCATCCTGAATTCTGAAGAGGTCGAGTATCTCGGTTTCCCGCGTCATATTCGTCGGACAGCTTCGCACGGTGAGGCGGGAACGCACGGCCACGCGATCGTTGTCCACCAGTTCGGTCAGGATATTTCGCTGCGCGAACTCGAACGTATCGATGAGCTTGGCCAAGCCCTCCTTGACTTGGGGGTGACCACACATACACCCCAACATTTTGGTGGCGTTCCGGTCGCCAGCCAGTGTGAACACCACGTCCGGATGACACTCTGCCATCAGGTCGTCCAACGCCCCCGTGTCGCGCGCCTTGTATGCGCGCCTGACCTGCTCGAGGAGTACTTCGCGATTTTCCATCGGCACCTCCCAAAGTTCAGCACGAAGACCTTAGCTGCTCATTGATCTACTTGCAATTGAGTCAATCGAAAACTTCGCCTTCAACTGTGCTCACTTACCTCGGAGAGATGGAGCGAGCATGGGCCAGCTAGCCGAAGGCGTAGCCCGCCGCGCTTCCTCTGATTGAAGCCGCTGCCGTTCTTGACTTCCGCCATCGATCCAGCCAGTTCTATCTGCTCAGGTGCCGGCTCGACCGTGGTCACGCAGTTCGGCTCCTCATTCGCGAAGCCTCTGCATAGTTCGTTGTTTTTCACCAAATCCATTCGGAGCAAGAATATGAAATCTGTCGTTGCGACGTTGTTTGCCGCGGCCCTGATGCTGTCGTCCGCGCCGGCGTCGGCCGTCGTTCTCGATCTCTCCACCATGAGCTGCAAGCAGTTCGTCGAAAGCGGCGACGACGGTATCAAGATGGTGCTGATCTGGCTCGACGGCTGGTACAAGGGCGACCAGGACGAGGCGATCTTCGACACCGAGGTGTTCCTCGAGAACGCCAAGAAGTTCGGCAAGTACTGCGCCGAGCATCCGACGGTCAGCATCGTCACCGCGGCGGAGAAGATCCTCGGCAAATAGGCAAATAGGCAAATAGGATGGCTGCGGATCGTCAGCGCGCAGGCGAATGAACACGCTTTCCGCACGCACGCCACCGCAGGTGACTTTGCGGCTGCTCGGCCCCTCTCTTCGTCTAGACCCCGAGCCACTCCAGCCCGCCCGGCAGTTCGTCCGCGGCAAAATCGATCTGCAGCACCCGGCGATGGCCGGGCTGGGTTGAGGGCTCCGAAGCGTGCAGGATCGGCGTCGCGTAGAGCCAGATGTCACCGACGTCGGCGCAGCACGTCGCCGTGCCACAGCGCGCGACCGTCGCGGCCACATCGCCTTCCGAAATGCGACCGAGGCGGTGCGAGCCTGGAGCGATCAGCAGCGGCGCGTTGCCGTCCGGCACGACGTCGAGACGGACGCGCAGGGTGACCATGCGCGCGAGCACCTCATAGGGCGGCGCGACGTGTTGTAGGCCCCCCTTGATGGTCCAGGGCCCGAACCCGGTGACATCGATGCGCTCGCGGACGACGATGGTGCGGTCCTGATGCCAGGGCACGGCCCAGTTCGACGCGGCCGTCTTGTCGAAATAGACCGCCCGCACCGGGCGAGTGGCGTCACCGAGAACCGCGGCAGCGGCGGCGCCGACCGGTCCGGCATTGGCGAGGAACGGCCTGAGCGCCGCGACGCCGTGCAGCCGGCTGCCCGCCTGCTCCGGTGCGTGGCCGGACAGCGCCTCGAAGAGAGCGCGCAGGGCGGACGCATCGAGCGCGGCCGCGATGTGCAGCGCACCCGTTTCCGCGACGAGCGAGGCTTGCTGGGGAGAGAGTGCGACGGTCATGCGTGAGGGAGACTAGAGCGCGGCGCCGGCGCTTGGCAATCACTCTCCCCGCTCTTCGCCATCAGTCCGAACTTGCGCCGGGAGAGCAAGAGAGGCGCGAAGGTGATCCGCAACGTCTCGGTGTGCCACCCTGCGACAGAAGACTATACCGCGGACGGCGCGGCTGGCCGCAAGTTGCGATGCCCCCGCATGAAGACCGCAGCATCCGGACACACTCAGACGCAACTCATTGCGCCAGCTTGGCGCGGAGGCTGCGTTGAAGAAGCGTGCCGCGCCCCGTGCGGCACCTGCCCTTTCTTCATGCGAGAGTCCCATGTCGATCAGCTCCGTCACGACGCCCCTCGCGGCGCCTTCGTCGCAGACCACCTCGGCCACATCATCCACCTCGGCGACGTCTGCGACGTCATCCTCGTCGGCCACGAGCTCGGCTGACAGCACGTCGGAAAGCTCCTCCGGCAGCGGCGGCTCGTCGTCGGGCAAGACCGTCGTCAGCGAGATCTCGATCACGCTCGACGGCGTCACCACCACGACGATCACCTATTCCGACGGTTCGACCGAGGTGACCAAGACTGCCGCCAGCTCGGACGGCAGCAGCAAGGGCGCGCAGACCTACAACGCGCAAGGCGCGACCAACAGCGCCGCGAGCAACGGCGTCTCGGGCAGCGCGGGCACGGCGAGCACGACCGTGACGACCTGAGGCCTCGCAGGACGCGCGACACGCCTTCGCTCAGGGCTGATGATGCCGTCTCGACCGGAGGCGTAGGTTCCGAAGCCGGAACCGTTCGATCTCTCAACACTGTCAGGGCGGCACGGGGACAGGCCATTCCGCCCGGCGACGGTTGCAAGCGATGCTCAACCGTCACGTCCGGTGACACCGCGAAGCCACACTGCGCTGATGATGTCACGCGCGTGTCATTGTTAATTTGCGCCCTCGCTCCGAGTCACGCCTGTTAGCAGGCAGCTGCGACAATGGGGAGGATGTCGATGTTGCGGGGTGCGATCGGTGCGGGGATTCTGATCCTGGCGATGGGGTCCGAGGTACAGGCGGCCAACGAGGCCGGTCCTGAGACCCGGATGTCCTGTTCGGAGGTGCGCTACTACGTGGAGAAATACACGGCCGAGGTGGCCGAGATGTATGCGCGCAGCCGCGGCGCCACCGATGCGCAGATCAGCCGGGCGCGGCGTTGCCTGTCGACGAACCATTTCCGCAGGGCGGAGCGGGTGCACAGCTATACGGAGTAAGCGGGCGAAAGATTCGCAAGGGATGGCTCTCGTCCGGCCATGATCGCCTGTGGTTATGGATTCCGGGCTCCCGCGCGCTGCGTCGAACGGCTGCGCCGTTCGCGCGTGAATGCCAGGGAATGACGGCCGGGGAGAGAGCGGCGCTCGCAAGATGCAGAGCATATCGGCCGAAGGCGTGACGCTCGACCCCTCCTTCAGGGCACACGCGGCGCCCTGAAAATGGTCGTCATACCCCGCGCAGGCGGGGTATCCAGTACGCCGCGGCGTCTCGACTGAAGTCGACCGTTTCGGAGTACTCGATCGTCCGCCTGCGCGGGCGATGACAGTTGTTGTGACGCATTGTCTGCGCTGCGCTCCACGGTGGCGTCTGCGCGCCACGGCGGCCTGTATGGCGCAAGCGCCGCGCAGGTCCCGCTCCCCGCCTCACGCCTGCTCGATCGCAGCCGGCATCTTGGCGACCGACATCAAGGAGCGCGCGACCTGGTTGAGGAGCTGATCGACATTCTCCTCCTCGGCCAGCGACTTCGACAGCAGCGCGACGACGGCGCTGTGGCGGAGCTGGGAGGCGAGATTGCGCGCGGTCGTGTAGCCCGACATCTCGTAGTGCTCGACGCGCTGCGCGGCGCCGATCAGCGCGAGATCGGCGGCGGCGTCCTCCTTGTCCTCGGCCTGGGTCATGATCTCCTGGCCCTCCTCGATGAGGCCCATCATGCCCTTGCAGGGCTTTGCCCGCGGCGTCTTGCCGAGCAGCTCGAAGCATTCGTTGATGCGCTCGATCTGCGCTTCGGTCTCGACCAGATGCTGCTCGAACAATTCGCGCAGCTGGTCGAAGCGCGCGGCCTCGGCCATCTTCGGCAGCGCCTTGGTGATCTGCTTCTCGGCATGGAGAATGTCGCGCAGCTCGTCCATCAGCAGATCGCTCAGGCCGGATTCGTCGGCCGGCGGCGAGCTTTCGGTGACGATCGACGACGCCGCGCCGGGCTCACCGGCTTGGATCGCCGGCGACTCCGTGAAGACCCAGTCGCCGCCCTCGTTCCAGGGGCCGCGGGTATCGATCTCGCCATGATCGCCGGAGCCCGTGGAATCGTTGAAGAACTGGTCGACCAGGCCCGGCGTCGGCGCGAGGCGGCCGATGCTGAAGGCCGGCTTGCCCATGCTCTCGAGCGCCAGCGCGAACGCCTTCATGTGGGTGATCTCGCGCGTCATCAGGAACTGCAGCGCGTCCTTGGTGCCGGCATCGTCGGTGAAGTTGATCAGCCGCTCGTAGACGATCTTGGCGCGCGCCTCGGCGGCGATGTTGCTGCGCAGGTCAACGTCGAGCTCGCCGGTGATCTTCAGATAATCGGCGGTCCAGGCATTGCCTTGCGAGTTGAACAGGTTCACACCGCCACCGCCGGCAATCGCGATCAAGGGATCGGCCTCGGCGGCCTCGCGATCGAACTTCGACGGCTTCAGATGCAGACGCGCCAGGGTGCCGACGACCTCGAGATGGCTGAGCTCCTCGGTGCCGATGTCCATCAACAGGTCCTTGCGGTCGGGATCCTCGCAGTTGAGGCCCTGGATCGAGTACTGCATGGCGGCGGCGAGCTCGCCATTGGCGCCGCCGAACTGCTCGAGCAGCATGTTGCCGAAGCGCGGATCGGGCTCGTCGACACGAACCGTGAACATCAGCTTCTTGACGTGGTGATACATCGGGGGACCTCGGAGCGTTGGAGGGGACGCAGTCATGTCCGAACGGCCCGACCACACGGTTGTTCCTTACCTCTCGCCCCGGAACCCGAGCGCCGGCTGCCTGCGCCGGCCGCTTCTTATGCACACTGTCGCACTATAGGCGGGCGCAGACGACACCCCGGCAACGGACGTGCGGGACCGGCGCGCGCAAGCATCTGCGCCGGCTACCGCCATACATCCTGTTGGCAGCTCGACGACTGCCTCTTGCTAAGCTTTTCCCTGCTCGCCTAAGCTGTTCAGCTGGAGAGTGACATGTTGATGCGAACACCGGCCAGGGAGAAGCCAGGTCTCGGCGCGCGAGTCCGCCGGGTCATCGCGCGACTCCGCGACCACGCATCGTCATTCACGTCATCATCGCCCGCGAATGGGGCGACACTGCGGAAGCCGTCCTACGTTGTCGACGATGAGCCTGACGACAGCAACATGGACGTCGCGCTGGCGGCGCTGATCGATCAGATTGAACGTCCGGCGCGCGCGCCGCCACCACGGTTTCCGAGTCTCGCGCGCGTCACGTCATCGCGTCAGGCGCCGCACATCCCGGTGTACGAGCGGCCACCCTATTTCGACGTCGCGCCGCGCCCCGTCGAGGTCGAGCCGCGGCGGATGGCCTATGATGAACCCGTCGAGCGCATTGTGCCTGAGGACGAACTGTCGGAACTGCGCAAGGATCTGATGAGCGCGATCTCGGCGCGGCTCGGATCGCCGGAGGACCATCTGGCGACGATCAGGACCCTGCTGAGGTCGGTGAAGTAATGTGGGGCCGCAGCAATATCGGCAAGACGGTCGAGGAGCTGACCGATCATCTGCGGCTGGTCGATCACGTGCGCGCGCTGCAGGACGGCCAGAAGGAGATCGCCGAGGCGATCAGGGCGGTCAACAACCGCCTGACCTCGATCGAGGCCGAGTTCAGGGTGCTCAAGGCGGAGACCCAGCGCGACGCGTTGCGCGAGGTGCAGCATGCCGTGCAGGGCGTTCAGGGCTCCGTGCATGACGAGCTGACCCGCATGGCGACGCGGCTGATCGTGCTCGAGCAGGCACTGCGGCGCGAGGCTGTCCGACAGCAGGCATCGCCGGCCGCCGGCCTGCGCCCTCCGGCTGCCCCGCCCCGCCCGGACGGATCACGCTGAGGCGCGACAACTGGACCGCGGCAGACTCAGCGCAACTTTGCCGAGCGGCTTGCAATCTCGATGATGACGCTGCCACTCTTGGCGTAACCGTCCGGCACAAAGGCTTCACCCGGTGCGAGTTCGCGCATGTCCTCCGCGTCCTTCGGCTTCGGAAAGCCCTTGGCGCAGGCCGTGCTGATCGTCTCGCGATCGGCGTAGCTGACGGCGGCGACCACGCTGCCGGGGGTTGGCCCGGCCGCGAGCTTCGACAGGCCGAAATATTTGAGCTGCTCCGAACAGCTAACGATGTTGGTCAGGTAGGCTCCCGTCGTGTCCTCGGTCTGCAGCAGAAAATCGTAGGACATCTCGATGGACCCGCCGCTGGCACTGGCGAAGCCGACGCGCGCCACGCCGGTCTCGACCACCCCCTGCCCCATATGCCCGGTCAGGCAGACGAGCACGTCCTGCGCTTCGTCCCTGACGGTGGAGATGACGCATTCATTCACCTGCATGCCCGGCTGGAAGCCGCGAAATTTGTAGGCGCCGCCGACCTGCTCGAACACGACGGCGCCGCCGAAATCGGTCGCGTGCGGCTCGCAGCCGCTGCCATAGCTCACGACCAGCAGCGGATTGCTGGAGGCCAGGAAACGTCCCTGCTGCCGCTCCGGCTTCAGGGTGACGTCACAGCGGCGCCCCTCGGAGTCGGGATAGGATCTGGCGCGCTTGCAGGTGGTGCCCGCGATCGCGCCGGACGCGCAGAACAGCGACAGCAGCGCGCGGTTGGTGGCGGCAGCCTCAGCGATCCCCGGGAAGGCGTGACAGAGCAGCAGCAGCGACAGCAGCACTGAAAAGACCTTGGTCATCGAATTGCCTTGCAAAAGATCGCAGTTCTGCGCGGGACGATAGCGGACGCCGATGCTGTTGCAAACCAGTCGTAAACCACGACGAGAATCATGGCGAGCGCTCGCCTGCGATCACGCCCGCATTCCCTCCGCGACCAATGACCGCTTCAGCCCTTGGCGCGACCAGCGGATGATGTAGGCTGCGGCGAGACGCAGGACTGGACGAATGATCGGCGGCAACGCAGCGGCCGGCGCACACGCATGAGGGGCCCATGACCGACCATCTGATCGTGACCGACGAGGGCGAGACGCGGACGATCAAGCTCAGGCGCCCGGAGAAGAAGAACGCGATCACCCAGGCCATGTATCTCGGCATGAGCGATGCGATCGACACCGCGCAGAACAATCCGCTGGTGCGATGCATCATCATCACCGGCGGCTCCGGCGTGTTCACGGCCGGCAACGATCTCGAGGACTTCCTGCATGCGGGGTCGGCCGGCAACGACGCCGCGCGCACCTCGGCGGCGACCAAGTTCCTGTATTCGCTGGCGCATAACGTCAAGCCGATCATCGCCGCGGTCGACGGCGTCGCGATCGGCATCGGCACGACGATGCTGTTTCACTGCGACTACGTGCTGGCCTCCACCACGGCGACGTTCTCGACGCCCTTCATCCATCTCGGCCTGGTGCCCGAGGGCGCCTCGAGCCTGTTGATGCCGCAGACCATGGGCTATCAGCGGGCGTTCGCGATGCTGGTGATGGGGCGCACCATGACGGCGACGGATGCGCAGATCGCCGGCTTCGTCAACACGGTGGTGGCGCCGGGCCACACCGAGGTCGAGGCGCACAAGGTGGCGCGCGACATCTGCCGGCTGCCGGCCGAGGCGGTGGCGATCGGGCGCAAGCTGATCCGCACCGCGCCGGACGAATTGACCCGGCGCATCGACCAGGAGGCCTATCTGTTCGCCGAGCGCATGACCTCCGAGGAGGCGGTCAGCGCGTTCAAGGCGTTCCTATCGCGCAAGAAGAAGAAATGAGCGAGGCCGCGGCGGGCGCGCATGGCGCAGTTTGATGTCATCGTGATCGGCTGCGGCGCGGTCGGCAGCGCCGCCGTGCTGCATCTTGCCAAGGCCGGGAGGCGCGTGCTGGGCATCGACCGCTTCCAGCCGCCGCACCGCTTCGGCTCGACCCATGGCGAGACCCGCATCACCCGTGCGGCGATCGGCGAAGGCGTCGACTACACGCCGCTGGCGCAGCGCTCGCACGCGATCTGGCGCGCGCTGGAGCGAGAAACCAGCACGCGGCTGTTCGAACAATGCGGCTGCCTGTTCATTCCGAGCCAGCACGGCGGCGAGGTCCACGGCGTCAGCAGCGCGCAGTTCTTCAGCAACATCGAAACCGCGGCGCGGCTGCACGGCGTCGACGGCGAGACGCTTTCCGCGGAGCGGTTGCGCGCGGATTATCCGGCCTTTGCCACCGCGCCCGGCGATCGCGCCTTTCTCGATCGAGAAGGCGGCTATCTCCTGGTCGAGGACTGCGTGCGCACCGAGCTCGCGGTCGCCGCGCGCCATGGCGCCGAGTTGCTGACCGGCCGGCGCGTGACAGCGTTTCGCCGTGCCGCGGGCGCCCTCACCGTGACCATGGACGACGACACGACGGCGTCGGCCGACAAATTGATCGTCACCACCGGACCATGGATCACCGAGATGATCGCGCCGCTGCGCCGCCGCGTCCACGTCACCCGGCAAGTGCTGTACTGGTTCGAGCTCCTGTCCAATCCGCAGCATTTTGGACCGGGCACGCCGGTGTTCATCTGGGACGTCACCGGCCGCGATCGCGCGGCCTCCGACATCTATGGCTTTCCCTGGCTGGGCTCGCAGGACAATGGCGTGAAGATCGCAAATGAAGTGATGACCGGCGAGACCGATCCCGACGACGCGGCGCGCGAGGTGACCGCGGACGAAATCGCCGCGACCTATGAGACCTATGTCCGCCCCTTCGTGCCGGATCTCGGCCCGCGCTGCCTGCGCAGCGAGGTCTGCCTCTATACCAACGCGCCGGGCGGCCGCTTCGTCATCGACCACGATCCGGGCGACGCCGACGTGATCTACGCCTCGGCCTGCTCGGGCCACGGCTTCAAGCATTCGCCGGCCGTCGGCGAGGCGCTCGCGGCGATGGCCGGGGGCGAGACGCCGTGCGTCGACCTCTCCGGCTTCACACTGGACCGGCTCGCCGCCGCCGATCCAGCATAGCGGACGCCGCAACTACTTTGCGGACTGCAGCGCAGCCGTCTGCTTGGCGAGGCCTTCGTTGAACTGCGTCTCGAGCTTGTCGAGATAGGCGTTGAATTCACCCGGCTTGACGAACGGGTTGGGCGCGCCGTCGGCAATCTTCGCTCGCTTTCCGGCCATGTCGTACATCTCCGGATGCGGCGCCAGCAGGATGTCGGGATGCGCCGTCTTGGCCCAGGCGAAGGTCTTCTTGTAATCGTCGACGATGCCCGGATAGGTGGGACGGCCGACCAGCCGGTTCAGCGCCACGGTGGCGCTGCAGAAGAAGATCAGGCTGCGGGTGGCGTCGCCATCCTTCACGTCGGCCGTCCAGCTGGTGCAGCCCGGCGAATGGCCCGGCGTCTCGTGCGCCGTCAAGGTGACGCCGCCGAGCGTGACGGTGTCGCCCTCGCGCACGGCGCGGTCGACCTTGACCGGCGGGAAGCCGAGATAGCGCTCCTCCTCGCGGCCCGGATAGAAGCCGCCTTCCAGCAGCGGCACGTCCTTGGCGCCCGCCACCATCTGCGCCCCGGTCTCCTGCTTGATTTGCGCCAGCCCGCCGGTGTGGTCGATATGGGCGTGGGTGTTCAGGATGTATTTGATGTCGGCGACCTTGAAGCCGAGCTTGCCGATGCTGGCCTCGATCTGTGCGGTCGATTCCGGCATCACGGTATCGATCAGGATGTGGCCCTGCGGTGTGGTGATCAGGTAGGAGGCGAGCCCGTTGGTGCCGACGTAATAGACGTTGTCGATCACCTTGAACGGCTCGGTCGGCTTATTCCACGCCGCGACCATCTGCTTCATCAGGTCCGGCAGCGATTGCGCTGCAGCGGAGCCGGCCACGAGCGACAGTGTGGCGGCGAGCAGCATCATTCTTTTCATTCCGGCCTCCCGATGTATTGTTGTTATGAAATCATTTTATGTCATTGCGACCGCGGCGGGGCAATCGCGCTTCGTCCCGCGGCCCCTGCATCACACGTGACCCTGCCATGAGCCGTCTCTCCCGCTTCGCCCTCGCCTGCCTGCTGACCGGTGCCGCCGTTGCCAGCATCGCCGGCCCGCCGGCATCGGCCGAGGACGAGCCGGTGGCGTTGCGCATCCTCGCCATCAACGACTTCCACGGCAATCTGAAGCCGCCCTCCTCCGGCATCCGCGTCGCCGATCCCGCCGATCCAACCAAGACCACCGTCGTTCCTGCCGGCGGCGCCGAGCACATGGCGAGCCTCGTCAAGCTGCTCGCCGACGGCCAGCCCAACACGATCTTCGTCGCCGCCGGCGACCTGATCGGCGCGAGCCCGTTCCTGTCGGCGATGTTCCACGACGAGCCGACCATCGAATCGATGTCTCAGATGGGACTCGCGCTGTCGGCGGTCGGCAACCACGAGTTCGACGAGGGCAAGGCCGAGCTGTTGCGGATGCAGAACGGCGGCTGCCATCCGACCGATGGCTGCGGCGGGCCGCAGCCGTTCACCGGCGCCAAATTCCATTATCTCGCGGCGTCGACATTCCTAGCCGGCACCGACAAGACGGTGTTTCCGCCCTATGAGATCCGCACCTTCGAGGACATCCCGGTCGCCTTCATCGGGCTGACGTTGAAAGGGACCGCCGGCATCATCTCGCCGGCGAGCGCGGCCGGCCTCGACTTCCGCAACGAGGCCGAGAGCGTCAACGCGCTGATCCCGGAATTGAAGGCCAAGGGCGTGCAGGCGATCGTCGTGCTGATCCACGAGGGCGGCTGGCCCTCGGGCGGCATGAACGAATGCCCCGGACTGTCCGGACCGATCGTCGACATCGTCAAGGAGCTCGACAGCGCCGTCGACATCGTCATCTCCGGCCATACCCATCAGGCCTATGTCTGCACCATCGACAAGCGGCTCGTCACCTCGGGCGACAAGTTCGGCACGCTGGTGACCGCGATCGACGTCAAGCTCGACCGCACCACGCGCGACGTGATCAGCGCCACCGCGACGAACATCGTCGTCGACACCACCCTGCCGAAGGATCCGGCGCAGACCGCGCTGATCGACGCCTATGAGAAGCTCTCCGCCCCTTACGCCAACCGCCCCGCCGGCGTGCTCGCCGCGACACTGTCGCGGCTGCCGAACGCCTCCGGCGAGAGCGTGCTCGGCGACGTCATCGCCGATGCCCAGCTCGCAGCGACAGCCGCGGCGGACAAGGGAAGCGCGGTCATCGCGATGACCAATCCCGGCGGCATCCGGACCGATCTCGTTCGCCGCGACGGCGGCGCGGTGACCTATGCCGACGTGTTCGCGAGCCAGCCGTTTCGCAACCAGCTGACGACGGTCACCCTGACCGGCGCCGAGATCAAGGCCGCGCTGGAGCAGCAATGGCTCGACCCGGCGCGGCCGCGCATCCTGCAGGTCTCCAGCGGTTTCTCCTATGCCTTCGATGCGAAACAGTCCGCGGGCGCTCGGATCGACGCCGCCAGCATGATGCTCGACGGCAAGGCCATCGACCTCGCCGCGTCCTACCGGGTCACCATCAACAACTACCTTGCGCTCGGCGGCGACGGCTTCACCGCATTCAAGAGCGGCCGAGATCCGATCACGGGACCCTATGACGACGAGGCGCTGTTCGCCTATCTCAAGTCCAATGGCCCGCTGGCCCCGCCGCCGCGTGGCCGCATCGTCAACAAGGCTTCGTGACGCCTGCCGCGCCCGCCGGAAAGCCGGTCATATCGCCCGCGGGGCTCTTTCCGAGGCTGCGTTCAGCGCATAGATTGGGCACTCCCGCAACGCGCGAGTGGCAGAGCCCTGATGTCGACGCTGTATCTCTCTCATGAAGCCTGCCTCGATCACGCCACGCCGTCCGGCCACCCAGAACGCGCCGACCGCCTGCGGGCGGTCGAGGAGGCCCTGACCGAGGAGCGCTTCGCCCTGCTCGATCGCGACGAGGCCCCGGAGGCGGATATCGAGCTGGCCCTGCTCTGCCACAACGAGCACTACGTCACCGAGCTGCGCCAGATGGCCCCGACCTCGGGCATCATCTATCTCGACGGCGACACCTCGATGTCGCCGGGCACCTGGGAAGCCGTGATGCGCGGCGTCGGCGGCGCCGTCGCGGCAACCGAATCCGTGATGTCCGGCCGCCACCGCAACGCCTTCGTGGCGGTGCGTCCGCCCGGGCACCATGCCGAGATCGCGAAGCCGATGGGCTTCTGCTTCTTCGACAATGTCGCGATCGCCGCCCGCTATGCCCAGCGCACTTTCGGCATCGAGCGCGCCGCCATCGTCGACTTCGACGTCCACCATGGCAACGGCACCCAGGACATCTTCTGGGCCGACAAGAGCGTGATGTACTGCTCGACCCACCAGATGCCGCTGTTCCCGGGCACCGGCGCCCGCGGCGAGCGCGGCGAGCACGACACCATCGTCAACGCGCCGCTGGCCTCCGAGGACGGCAGCCTCGAGTTCCGCTCCGCCTTCGAAAACCTGATCCTGCCGCAGCTCACCAAGTTCAGCCCCGAGCTCGTGATGATCTCGGCCGGCTTCGACGCCCATTACCGCGACCCGTTGGCGTCGCTGAACCTGCGGGCGGAGGATTTCGGCTGGGTCACCCGCAAGCTGATGGATCTCGCCGACAAATCCGCCGGCGGGCGGGTCGTTTCGGTCCTGGAAGGCGGCTATGACCTTCAGGGGCTTAAAGAATCCGTCTCAGCCCACGTTGCGGCCCTGACTGGGGCGTGATCCCCAGGTTCCAGCCGATCCCACCCCCGGCGGGGCCTGACATGGCCGCGACCGGGGTGTAAAAGCACGGCCCCGGAGTTGAGTGAGCTGCAGGGAACCCGCATGGCGGACAACACCGTAACCGACGTCAAGAAGCTGTCGTTCGAGCGCGCGATCGAGGAGCTGGAATCGATCGTGAAGCGGCTCGAGGACGGCAAGGTGCCGCTCGAGGAGTCGGTGGCGATCTATGAGCGCGGCGAAGCACTGAAGCGGCGCTGCGAGGAGCTGCTGCGCCAGGCGGAGGCCCGGGTCGAGAAGATCACGACCGACGCCAGCGGCCATGCGACGGGAACCGTGCCGCTCGACGTGCAATAGCGGCTTGCGGCCGAACGGCCCTCTCCGAGCAACAGTCCGGATTTATTTCGCTGCCGCCGGGCGCGAGTTGACGCGGGCAAAGCGCGCCTCTCAATCGTGCAATTCAGCCGCAGATCGGTGCAACTGCATCGAAGAGCTCGGCCGCGAGGTGCCCCTCGGCGAAGTCTCGGCCGCCGCGTTGGCCACTTGAGACCCAGAGGTGCGTCCTTCGTTTACCATGCGACACGATTTGAATCGGCAGTTCGCCCCTGATCCTGTGATCGTGCCGCTCGGGGTCCGCGATCATCCGGCGCAATCATGACGACGTGCTTCGCTCGCAGCTCTTTCGCATCGACTTGACGGCCAACGAAAGGCCGCACGCCGACGACTTCTTCATGATCGTCTACGGACCAATCCCTTACGCGAACGCATGGCTCACGGCGCCGCGGCGTGCGCAATCACCGCATCGGCGGATTTTGCGCCGCGGGGAAAGGGCCTGGACCGAGCCGGTTTCCCCGGTCTATTCCAGAACGCTGGCTGCCGTCGATTTGAGCAACTGAATGGAACCTCCGGCACGCCGCCGCGGTTGAGACGTGGCGCAAGGGTACCGTTTGCGGGCTTGCCAACTCCCGTCGGGTTGGCTTTAAGACGCACTTTGGTGTAAAGCTTCTCGCAACTGCGGGTTTTTGGAAGTGTTGATCCTCTCTGGAGAGAGGAAACTAAGCGCTTGCAGGAGCTAGCAAAACTGACTTGGCTGAACGACTTGGCGATCTTGGGCGACTAACGAGGACGGCAAGGCCACCAAGAGTGACTTACATCACATAGATCGATCCAAAACCCGGCTAGGTTCCGGACTGCGGCTTCGATCCGCGCGGATGTCACCTTCAAGACTTCAGGTTTCGCCGCCCGTTACGATGAACCTCTCAGATGTCGGCCCTTGAACCCGACCTGCAAAATTGGAATGTCACCGTGACCACATTTAGTAAGACGCCGCTTCTCGACACCATCAAGACTCCGGAAGATCTGCGCCGGCTGAAGGTCGAGCAGGTCCGGCAGGTCGCCGACGAATTGCGCCAGGAGACCATCGACGCGGTCTCGGTGACCGGCGGCCATTTCGGCGCGGGTCTCGGCGTGGTCGAGCTGACCACGGCCATCCATTACGTGTTCGACACGCCGCGCGACCGCCTGATCTGGGACGTCGGCCACCAGGCCTATCCGCACAAGATCCTGACCGGTCGCCGCGACCGCATCCGCACCTTGCGCACCGGCGGCGGCCTCTCCGGCTTCACCAAGCGCACCGAGAGCGACTACGATCCGTTCGGTGCTGCGCACTCGTCGACCTCGATTTCCGCCGGCCTCGGCATGGCCGTTGCGCGCGACCTGTCGGGCGGCAAGAACAACGTGATCGCCGTGATCGGCGACGGCGCGATGTCCGCCGGCATGGCCTATGAGGCCATGAACAATGCCGGCGCGATGAACTCCCGCCTGATCGTGATCCTCAACGACAACGACATGTCGATCGCCCCGCCCGTCGGCGCGATGTCGGCCTATCTGTCCCGCCTCTATTCGGGCAAGACCTACCGCACCCTGCGCGATGCCGCCAAGCAGCTCGGCCAGCATCTGCCCAAGGTGATCGCCAACCGCGCCAGCCGCGTCGAGGAGTATTCGCGCGGCTTCATGATGGACGGCGGCACGCTGTTCGAGGAACTCGGCTTCTATTATGTCGGCCCGATCGACGGCCATAACCTCGACCACCTGCTCCCCGTCCTGAAGAACGTCCGCGACATGGAGACCGGCCCCATCCTGGTCCACGTCGTGACCCAGAAGGGCAAGGGCTACGGCCCGGCGGAAGCTTCCGCCGACAAGTACCACGCCGTCGTCAAGTTCGACGTCGCCACCGGCACCCAGGCCAAGGCCAAGCCGAACGCACCGGCCTATCAGAACGTGTTCGGCCAGAGCCTGGTCAAGGAGGCCGAGAAGGACGACAAGATCGTCGGCATCACCGCCGCGATGCCGTCCGGCACCGGCATCGACATCTTCGCCAAGGCGTTCCCGAAGCGCACCTTCGACGTCGGCATCGCCGAACAGCATGCCGTGACTTTCGCCGCCGGCCTCGCGGCCGAAGGCTTCAAGCCGTTCTGCGCGATCTACTCGACCTTCCTGCAGCGCGGCTACGACCAGATTGTGCACGACGTCTGCATCCAGAGCCTGCCCGTCCGCTTCGCGATCGATCGCGCAGGCCTGGTCGGTGCCGACGGCGCAACCCATGCCGGCTCGTTCGACAACGCCTATCTCGGCTGCCTGCCGAACATGGTGATCATGGCCGCCTCCGACGAGGCCGAGCTGGTGCACATGGTGGCGACCCAGGTCGCGATCAACGACCGTCCGAGCTCGGTGCGCTATCCGCGCGGCGAGGGCCGCGGCGTGGAAATGCCGGAGGTTGGCGTGCCGCTGCCGATCGGCAAGGGCCGCATCATCCGCCAGGGCAAGCAGGTCGCTCTGCTCTCCTTCGGCACCCGGCTCGCCGAGTGCGAGAAGGCGGCCGACGAACTCGCCGCCCATGGCCTGTCCGCCTCGATCGCCGATGCGCGCTTCATGAAGCCGCTCGACGAGGAGCTGGTGCTGAAGCTCGCCCGCGAGCACGACATCCTGATCACCATCGAGGAAGGCTCCGTCGGCGGCTTCGGCTCGCATGTGATACAGTACCTCTCCGACCAGGGCATGCTCGATGGCGGCCTGAAGATGCGGACAATGGTGCTGCCCGACGAGTTCCAGGACCACGACACGCCGGCGGCGATGTACGCCCGCGCCGGGCTCGACGCCAAGGGCATCGTCCGCAAGGTGTTCGAGGCGCTCGGCAAGGATTACACGACCGAGTCCGTCAAGCTCGCCTGAGGCGAGCATGCGTCCCGCGACGGTGGGCCCATGAAGATCTATCTGGCAGGTCCCGACGTGTTCCTGCCGGAAGCCATTGAAATCGGCCGGCGGAAGGTCGCGATCTGCGACCGCCACGGCCTGATCGGCCTCTACCCCCTCGACAACAGCGTCGACCTCGCCTCCTCCGACGCCTCGCGCCAGATCTTCCATGGCAACGAGGCGATGATGGACGACGCCGATGCCATCATCGCCAATCTCACGCCGTTCCGCGGGCCCGGCGCCGATGCCGGCACCGTCTACGAGCTCGGCTACATGGCCGGCCGCGGCAAGCTCTGCCTGGGCTATTGCAATGAGCCGGCCGTCTATGCCGACCGCGCCCGCCGCTTCACGACGGTGATGGAGCAGGACGGCCGCGTGGTCGATGCCGAGGGCCTGACGGTCGAGGATTTCGGCCTGCCCGACAACCTGATGATGATCCACGCGCTCGACCTGCACGGTGCCCCGCTGGTCCTCGCGGGCGAACGGCCGGCGGATGTGTGGCATGACCTGAGGGCGTTCGAGGCTTGCGTGGAGCTGGCGGCGGCGCGGCTGACGACGAGGACAGTTTGATCCCGGGCCCCTCCGAAGCCGCGAGTACGCGCGAACAGCTTGCAACACCCGTCATTGCGAGCGAAGCAAAGCAATCCAGGGCTACAAAGAAAGTCTGGATTGCCTCGTCGCTTCGCTCCTCGCAATGACGGAGTTCGAAATTCACTGCGTCGCCCTCGTCTCACCTATCTCGCGAACCGGCCCATGTCCCCTGCCCGCAAACGCGCTGATGTCCTCCTCGTCGAACGCGGCCTGTTCGAAAGCCGCGCACGGGCGCAGGCGGCGATCGAGGCCGGGCTGGTTTTCGCCAACGACAAGCAAGTCGCCAAGGCCTCGGAGACCGTTCCCGCCAATGCCGTGCTGCAGGCGGAGCCGGCGCATCCCTGGGTGTCGCGTGGCGGCGTCAAGCTCGCGGCCGCACTGGAGCATTACGGCATCGAGGTCGAGGACCATGTCTGCCTCGACGTCGGCGCCTCCACCGGCGGCTTCACCGAGGTGCTGCTGGCCCATGGCGCGGCTGTCGTATTCGCCATCGATGTCGGCCGCGACCAATTGCATCCCTCGCTGCGCAATCATCCGAAGATCGTGTCGATGGAGCAGACCGACATCCGCAGCTATGACGGCAAGCGCCTGCCGCAGCGCCCCGACATCGTCGTGATCGACTGCAGCTTCATCTCGCTCAAGGCGGTGCTGCCGGTCGCGCTATCGCTCGCCGCCTCGCCGATGAGCCTGCTGGCGCTGATCAAGCCGCAATTCGAGGCGAAGGGCGCACACGGCAAGGGCGGCATCATCAAGGATGCAGCCGTCCATCAAGCCGTATGCGTTGACATCGCCGCCTTCGCCGCCTCGCTCGGCTGCAGCGATATCGCGATCTTCCCGTCGTCGATCAAGGGCGGTGACGGCAACGCCGAATTCTTCCTGGGAGCACGCCGCCATGGTTGAGCGTCTCGTCATCGACCATGTCGGCCATCGCGGCGACGGCGTGTCGCTATCATCGGGCGAGGCGCTGTACGTGCCCTACACGCTCGCCGGCGAGACCGTCGAGACCGCCGTCGTGCCCGGCCATCCCGATCGCCGCAAGCTGCTGGCGGTGGAGACGCCGAGCCGGGAGCGCATCGGACCGTTCTGTCCGCATTTCGGCGTCTGCGGCGGCTGCGCCATCCAGCACTGGGTCCCCGGGCCCTATCAGCAGTGGAAGCGCAACATCGTCGTCGAGACGCTACGAGCCGCCAAGGTCGACTGCGAAGTGGCCGATCTGATCGATGCCCACGGCGCTGGCCGCCGCCGTGCCACCTTCCACGCGCGGATGGGCACCCACGAGGTTCTCCGCGTCGGATTCTCGGCAGCCAACAGCCACGACATCGTTCCGATCGACCGCTGTCCGATTCTCGACCCCGCGCTGGACGGTGCGCTGGAAGCCGCGTGGGCGCTGGCGGAGGCGCTGAAGCCGACCGGCAAGCCGCTCGACATCCAGGCGACCGCGACAAGCAACGGCCTCGACATCGACATCCGCGGCTCCGGCCCGCTGCCGCCGCCGCGCATCGCGGCGCTGTCCGTCGTCGCCGAGCAGCACCGGCTGGCGCGGCTGACGCGCCATGGCGAGTTGGTGCTGATGCGCAATGCGCCCGTGGTCACGATGGGCACGGCGCAGGTGACATTGCCGCCCGGCTCGTTCCTTCAGGCCACCGTGCAAGGCGAGGAGACGCTGGCGCAATTGGTGCTGGAGCGGATCGGCAAAGCCAAGCACGTCGCCGACCTGTTCTGCGGCGTCGGCCCGTTCGCGCTCCGGCTCGCCACGCGGGCGCGCGTCACCGCCATGGACAATGATGCCGGCTCGGTCGCGGCGCTGCAGAAGGCGGCCGGTACGCCCGGCCTGAAGCCGATCAAGGCCGAAACGCGCGACCTGTTCCGCCGTCCCCTGATGCCGCCGGAATTGCGCGACATCGACGCTGTCGTGTTCGATCCGCCGCGCCAGGGCGCGCAGGCGCAGGCCAGGCAGCTCGCGGCCAGCAAGGTGCCGGTGATCGTCGCGGTGTCCTGCAACGTGACGACGTTCGGGCGCGATGTGCGCATGCTGATCGACGGCGGCTACAGGCTCGAGACCGTGGTGCCGGTCGACCAATTCCGCCACACGCCGCATGTGGAGCTGGTGGCACGGCTGGTGCGGTGAACTGATCTCGATGCCTGCACGTCATCGCGAGCGAAGCGGCGAAGCAACGCAGGCATTCTTCTTGGCCCTGGATCCTTCGCTACGCTCGCGATGACGAGGACATGTCTACCTGACCACGCTGACCTTCACCGGCGCGACGCCGGAGTTGACCATGCCGAGCGCCTGCGCGGCTGAGTAGGACACGTCGACCACCCGCCCCTGCACGAACGGTCCTCGATCATTGACGCGCACCACCACGGAGCGGCCAGTCTTGACGTTGGTGACCTGCAGCCGGGTGCCGAACGGCAGGCTGCGATGCGCGGCCGTCAGCTCGGAGGGATTGAAGCGCTCGCCGCTCGCAGTCTTCTGGCCTTCCGAATAGTAGCTGGCGAGACCGGACGCTCCGGAGTGCGCCGGCGGCGGGCTGAGCTCGGCCCGCCGGACGCGCACCACTGACTCCGGCGCCGTCTCCGCACGCTGCACCTGCGGCCGGAATTCGGCTCCGGCTTGCTTCGTCGGCGCCGCCCAGCGCGACTGCCGGACCGCCGATGATTGCGCGCAGGCTGCGAGCGAAGCCGCCGCCGCACACACCAGCGCTGCCCTGAGAAGTTGGCAAGCGAGCCCTGCACGCGGACCTTGGATGACTGACGAGCGCCTGACGCGCTGCGCGGGACGTGCTGCCCGGTCGATGATACGCATGTTCTGTGCGCCTCCGCCTCAACCCGCTCATGGTCGCGGCCCAATCGCGGCAGCACAGTGGCAAAGGGAATTTTGGCGGCCCACAACCTCTGGTTTTTGGATCATGTGTGGCTGTGAGGTCACAGATTCGTCGGATCGGCAGCGGGAAAGGGTTTTCCACACGAGATCGAGGTACCAATCCTTGCACCCGACACGCGTCCGACGGGTGCGCGGTGCACGCCTCGGACCAGGACAAGCGATCTGAAGCGCTGCGCGCTGGTCGATGGCGGATCAGGGCGCCGAGGTGGCGCAGCCGAGTCACCGCCCCCAGCGGTCCTGCCAGATCTTCTCGCCGATCATGCAGGACACGCGCGGCTCCTTGTCGGCATCGCCGGCGACCGGCACGATCCGCGGCGGCGGTGCACGTCCGGCGACCTCCATCAGCAGCTTGGTGCGAATGGCTTCCTTGAATTCGTCGCGGCTCTTGATCGTGATCACGAACGAGCCGTGGCCGCCAGTGACGCAATCCTTGTAGTAGAGATCGAGGTTCTCGATATCCATGGTCGAGTAGGACGGCTCCTTGACCATGATCGGCAGGCCGTTGATCGTGATGCCCTTGTTGACGGCCTCGTCGCGCGCGATCGTCACCGGCGAGGGACCGTTGTTGTTGGGCCCGTCGCCGGAGATGTCGATGACACGGCGCAGCCCGCGATAGGGGCTCTCATCAAACAGCGGCATGGCAAAGTAGATCGCGCCCGAGATCGAGGTGCGCGACGCCCGGCGGATCGGCGTCTTCATGATTTCGGTAGCCACGGCGTCGGCACTTTCCGGTCCGTCGATCAGGCGCCAGGGAATGATGATCTTCTGGTCGCTCGAAGCCGCCCATTCGAAATAGGTCACGGCGATGCGACCGTGCACGCCGTTCTTCAGCGCCTGCAGGAACTCGCGCGAGCTGAGCGCCTGGGCGTAGCCTTCGCGCTGGATCGCCAGCTCGTCCAGATCCATCGAGTAGGACACATCGACGGCGAGGATCAGTTCGACGTCGACGGACGCTTCCTTCTCGCTCAGTTGCTGAGCCGTCTGGGCCCTCGGCGCTGCCACGACGGTGGCGACGTCGCCGCCGGCCAAGGCGCCCGCCAGACACGCCACCCCGATCGAGATCCACCAGCGCATGAGCTGCCCTCCAATCGCGTCTGATGATGGTGACATGCAATCCGCAGACAGCAAGGCGGGAACGCACCCACCCATTCACATTCCGGTTAGTCCCCTGGGCTTGCCCGGATGTCAGGCAGCCGCGTGCGCCCATCGCGCAAGGCATGCAGCCCGTGGTTTCCCGGAGCGGCCGAAGCCTGTATCGTGGCTCGACTGCCGCATCAGGAACACGGGCGCGCCCTTAGAATGAACGATGCCGTCACCAAGCCCAAGACGAAGGTACGCACCAAGACCGAGCGTCCGCGGCTCTACAAGGTGATCCTCGTCAACGACGATTTCACGCCGCGCGATTTCGTGGTGATGATCCTGAAGGCGGAATTCCGCATGACCGAGGACCAGGCCTACAAGGTCATGATCACGGCCCATCGACTGGGCGTCTGCGTGGTGGCCGTGTTCACCAAGGACGTTGCCGAGACCAAGGCGACCCGCGCGACCGATGCCGGCCGCGCCAAGGGATACCCGCTGCTGTTCACTACCGAGCCGGAGACCTGAGCCGGCGGCGAACTAATTCCCTTCCTCACGCAGCCCATACACACGTTGTGCGGTCGCGAGGCCAGCGATCGGAAATTCACCGAGATCGGTCCAGAGATCGGTCAGCGGCTCGGGACAGGCGCCGGCAAAGGCCTCGGACGCGACCACCGTCCGCTGCAGCCGCGCGGCCATCTTCTCCAACCGTGCGGCGAGATTGACGGCCGGGCCGATGCAGGTGAAGTCGAGCCGGTTGCCGCCGCCGATATTGCCATAGAGCAACCGTCCGACATGCAGGGCGACGCCGAAGCGAAAGCGCTCGACCCGGCCGCCAACCGCATATTCCAGCGCATCGACACTGGCGCGCGAGGTCCGCGCCGCCGAGAGCACGCGCCCGCAGACCGCGCTCGGATCACCGTCCTGTTCGGGAATCGGAAACACCGCGAGCAGACCGTCGCCCATGAACTTCAACACTTCGCCGCCCTGCTCCCGGATCGCGGCAACCTGGCAGTCGAAGTAGTTGTTGAGGATCTCGACCACGTCTTCGGCCGGCAGCCGGTCCGACAACGGCGTGAAGCCGCGCAGGTCCGACAGCCAGATCGCCGCATCCATCGTATCGGTATGGCCGCGGCGGATCTGGCCGCCGAGAATGCGCTCGCCGGCGCTGTTGCCGACATAGGTGTCCAGCAGCATCGAGGCAGTCCGGCGCAGCGTGACGATCTCGGTGTAGCGTGCCAGGGCCGGCATCAGCGACCGGATTGCGTTCACGTGCTGCTCGCTGAAGCCACGGGGATCCCTCGTGGTCCAGCTCGAGGCATGGATCGCCCGATCGACGAAGGTCAAGGGCAGCGCGAGATAGTCGGTCGCCCCCTCGGCGCGCACATCCATCAGGATCGGAAAGCGCTCGGCCTCCGAGCCGCGAGGATCAGCCCTGAATTCCGCCCCGCTCTCGAACACGAGCGCGAGCGGGCTGCTCCTGTAAATCGGGCGGCTCTCAAAGCCGAAATCAACGGTGGAGGTCTCGACCTCCGCTCCCGGCCGCCAGATGAAGCTGCGGCCCGCAATGTCCGGATGCAGGGTGCGGACGAACACGCCGACGCGCCACAACGGCACACCGAGCCCGACCAGCCGCTCGCAGCATTCGGACATCATCTGGCCCGGCGTCGCTGCGGAACGCGCACCGTCGACCAGCCAGTCCTTGATCTCCTGCAGCTTGAGGATGTCCATGGGACAACATTAAGCGAGCAGCGTGACAACAGCAAACAGCCGCGGCGGCCGCGTGCCTCTACCCCACCTGGCCGCGATGGCGCAGCAGGTGATCGGCCAGCACGCAAGCCATCATCGCCTCGCCGACCGGAACCGCGCGGATGCCGACGCACGGGTCGTGCCGGCCCTTGGTCAGGATCTCGGTCTCCTGGCCTGAGCGGTCGACGGTCTGGCGCGGGGTGAGGATCGACGAGGTCGGCTTGACTGCGAAGCGCAGCACGATCGGCTGCCCCGTGGCGATGCCGCCGAGGATGCCGCCGGCATTGTTGGAGAGGAAGCGCGTGCCGTCATTGGCCGAGCGCATCTCGTCGGCATTCTCCTCGCCGGTCAGCTCGGCGGCGCCGAAGCCGGCGCCGATCTCGACGCCCTTCACCGCATTGATGCTCATCATCGCCGCGGCGAGCTCGGCATCGAGCTTGCCGTAGAGCGGCGCGCCAAGTCCCGCCGGCACGCCCTCGGCGACGATCTCGAGCACGGCGCCGATCGACGAGCCGGATTTCCTGATGCCGTCGAGATAGTCCTCGAAGAACGCCGCCTTGTCCTTGTCGGGGCAGAAGAAGGGATTGCGCGCGACCTCGTCCCAGTCCCAGTTGCCGCGGTCGATCTTGTGCGGGCCCATCTGCACCAGCGCGCCGCGCACCTTCACGTCCGGCAGGACCTTGCGCGCGACGGCGCCGGCCGCAACGCGCGTCGCGGTCTCGCGCGCCGAGGAGCGGCCGCCGCCGCGATAGTCGCGCAGGCCATATTTGGCTTCATAGGTGAAATCGGCGTGACCCGGACGAAACTTGTCCTTGATCTCGGAATAGTCCTTGGAGCGCTGGTCGGTGTTCTCGATCAGGAGCGCAATCGGCGTGCCCGTGGTGACCTGCGCTCCCGTGTCGGGATCGGCCATCACGCCGGACAGGATCTTCACCTGGTCCGGCTCCTGGCGCTGGGTGGTGAAGCGCGACTGGCCGGGACGGCGGCGGTCGAGATCGCGCTGGATCTCCTCGGCCGTCAGCGGAATGCGTGGCGGACAGCCGTCGACGACGCAGCCGATGGCGACGCCATGGCTCTCGCCGAAGGTGGTGACGCGGAACATGTGGCCGAAGGTGTTGAAGGACATGATCTGATCACCCAATCGGAAAAACCGTCATTCCGGGATGGTCCGAAGGACCAGACCCGGACTCTCGAGATTCCGGGTTCG
The DNA here is from genome assembly GCF_032381555.1 of Bradyrhizobium sp. SZCCHNPS1003. Taxonomy (NCBI): domain Bacteria; kingdom Pseudomonadati; phylum Pseudomonadota; class Alphaproteobacteria; order Hyphomicrobiales; family Nitrobacteraceae; genus Bradyrhizobium; species Bradyrhizobium sp. SZCCHNPS1003. The sequence continues at coordinate 250,453 of NZ_JAUHIU010000009.1, read as the reverse complement.
CCTCTGCGAGGCGCCCCGGAATGACGGGGATAACTAACTGTACTTCTCGAACCCGTTCTCGCCGAACACATAGACCGCGCCCTGCTGGATCGGCAGGTCGACGGCGCCGTGCGGCGTCTCGAAGCCCAGCGCGACCATCAGCGCCCGCGCCGTGCCGCCATGGGCGACCGCCACGATATCGCCAGACAGCCCATCGTACCAGTCGCGCACGCGGCGCTCGACGTCGGCATAGGTCTCGCCGCCCTCGGGCGCCAGCGACCATTTGTCGGTCAGCCGCCTGGCATAGAAGGCGGGATCTGCCGCCTGCATTTCCGGCAGCGTCGCCCCTTCCCATTTGCCGTAGCCGATCTCGCGCAGCCGGGCATCGAGCGCATAGCCCTCGGCCGGCAGCCTCAGGGTCTCCCGCACCAGCTCCATGGTCGCGCGGGCGCGGCTGAGCGGACTCGCGACGTAAGGCAGGCGCGCCGCATCATGGCCGTTGCGCGCAACGATCTCGGCCAGGATGTTGCCGGCCTGGACCGCCTGCACCTGCCCGAGCGCGTTCAGCGGAATGTCCTGCGTGCCTTGCAGGCGGCCGAGCGCATTCCATTCCGTCTCGCCGTGGCGGATGTAGTAGATCGTGGGCCGTGGCATCGCGCGTTGACGTTATTCCTTGAACGCTATTCTTTGGCGCCGACGGAATTGCTGAGCGAGATATCGGGCGCCTCGGGCCGCTTCATGCCGACGACGTGATAGCCGGAATCGACGTGATGCACCTCGCCGGTGACGCCGCGCGACAGGTCGGACAAGAGATACAGCGCGCTGTCGCCGACCTCGTCGATGGTCACGGTCCGGCGCAGCGGCGCGTTGTACTCGTTCCACTTCAGGATATAGCGGAAGTCGCCAATGCCCGAGGCGGCCAGCGTCTTGATCGGTCCTGCCGAGATCGCGTTGACGCGGATGTTCTTCTCGCCGAGATCGGCGGCGAGATAGCGCACGCTGGCCTCCAGCGCGGCCTTGGCGACGCCCATCACGTTGTAGTGCGGCATCCATTTCTCGGCGCCGTAATAAGTCAGCGTGATGATCGAGCCGCCGTCCGTCATCAGCTTCTCGGCGCGCTGCGCGATCGCGGTCAGCGAGTAGCAGCTGATCAGCATGCTCTTGGAGAAATTGTCCTGCGTGGTCTCGATGTAGCGCCCGTCGAGCTGGTCCTTGTCGGAGAAGGCGATGGCGTGGACGACGAAATCGATCTTGCCCCACTTCTCCTTGAGCACGTCGAACACCGCATCGATGGTGGCGGGATCGGTGACGTCGCAATGGCCGAGCACGAGGCCGCCGAGCTCGGCCGCCAGCGGCTCGACCCGCTTCTTCAGCGCGTCGCCCTGGTAGGTCAGCGCGATCTCCGCGCCCGCCGCACGCGCCGCCTTGGCAATGCCCCAGGCGATCGAGCGGTTGTTGGCCACGCCGAGAACGACCCCGCGCTTGCCCTGCATCAAACCTGAAATCTGCGCCATGCGGCTTCCCATCGAACTGATTATTAAGGACTGGACGTACACCACCGGTCTGGCCCGGTACAGCCCCATTCCGCCCGCTCTGTGGCAAACTCCCCGCAGGGCTTGCGGCCCGGAATAGGCGCGTCATCGCGGTGTTATGATCTTTGCAAGGCACAGGCTGCGGCCTGCGCCCGTGTCATCGCAGCGAACAGCCGCAGGGCATTCCATGAACGCGTTCCGCCAGAGCGTCGAGGCCATGATTCCGGCACTGCGCCGTTATGCCCGGGCGCTGGCGCGCGACATGGACGCGGCCGACGAGCTGGTCCAGGACACGCTGGTGCGGGCGCTGCGCTCGGAACGGCTGTTCCTGGGCGGCGACATCAGGAGCTGGCTGTACACGATCCTGACCAATCTGAACAAGAACCGCCGGCGTTCACTGGCGCGGCGGCCCCACTTCATGCCGCTTCGGGACGACAATCCCGACGCCAGCGGCACCGAGGCCGAGGGCCGGGACATCGAGCGCGCACTGGCGACCCTGGTGGAGGAGCAGCGCGCAGCGCTTCTCCTCGTCGTGCTCGAAGGCATGAGCTACCGCGAGGTCGCCGACATCCAGGGTGTCCCGATCGGCACCGTGATGTCCCGCCTCGCCCGCGCTCGCGCCCATGTCCGTGCCGTGCTCGAGGGCGAGCGGCCGGCGCTGCGGAGGGTGAAATGACCACTGCACAAAAGCCGCCCTGCCATGTTCGCCTGCTCAAGCCTGCAGCGACCGCGCATCGCCGCAGCCGCTCGATTGCCATGAGATCCCGATGATGACCGACCCGACCATTCCCGTCACCGAAGACGAGCTGCACGCCTATGTCGACAGCGAGCTGCCGGCCGAGCGCCGCAGCGACGTCGAGCGCTGGCTGGCCGAGCATCCGGCGGACGCCGAGCGGGTGCAATCCTGGCGCAGCATGGCCGAGGCGCTTCACGCCCGCTACGATTCGATCGTCAACGAGCCGGTGCCGCCGCGGCTCGACCTCGACGGTCTGGACCGCCAGCCGCGGCGCTGGGTCATCGGTGCGATGGCTGCAAGCGTGGCGGCCTTCGCGGTCGGCGGCGCGGTCGGCTGGGTCGCGCGTGGCGCCGCGTCCTCGCCGTCGCCGCTGCAGGCCCTCGCCGGCGAGGCGCTCGATGCGCACCGGCTCTACGTCGTGGAGGTGCGCCATCCGGTCGAGGTCCCCGGCGACGAGAAGGCCCATCTGCAGCAATGGCTGACGCGGCGCTGCGGTCGCACCGTGCAGGCGCCGGAGCTGGAAACCACCGGACTGAAGCTCGTCGGTGGCCGGCTGCTGCCGGGACCGACCGGCCCGGCCTCCTTCCTGATGTATGAGAGCACGTCCGGCGAGCGCTTCACGGTGTATGCGACCAAGGTCGGGATCGAGGCGGCCGAGATGCGCTATACGGCGCAGGGCACCACCGCTGCGCTGTCCTGGGCGGAGCGCGGCGTCAGCTACGTCGTCAGCGGCAGCAGCGACCGGACGCGTCTCACCCAGGTTGCGCGCCTTGTTTATGATCAGTCCGAACGGACGGGCGGCTAGCGGCGAGACGCCGGAGATTGTGGCCCCCACGAGTACCGTCACAATTCCCGATACGATCTGAAGGGCTTGCTCGCAGGCTGCAGGAGATGAGCGAGGGGAAGCGGTGCCTGCGTCCTCCCGCGCAGGGGGACACGCCAAGGTCGGCGCCGCAATTCGGTCACCGGAAATCTGGAATCCGGTCACCGGCACGTCTCAATATAGCGCCAAATGTTCACGAAAAAATGAGGAGTGTTCGATCCGCCGATCGACACGGAAGCGGCCTCGATTGGGGTTTTGTACCGCGCTGGTCCCCCTTTCGAGGCCGCACTTTTTTCTCGGCTTTCCAGCTCGCACTTCAACTTCTAGCCTACACGTCCACAATATGCAACCTCAGGAGAGGTTGCTGCGCGGATTGTAGGGATGGCGATCGCGCCACTTGGTCATCAGCGCCTCGAGCTCGGCGTCGTTGCCGTCGGGCAGCACGATCCGGGTGGTGACGAACAGATCGCCGGCCGAGCCATCGCTCTTGGGCAAGCCCTTGCCCTTGAGCCGGAAGGTCCGGCCGCTGGACGTGTTCTTCGGGATCGACAGCTCGACCGCGCTGCCGAGCGTCGGCGCCCTCACCTTGGCGCCCAGGACCGCCTCGTAAAGCGTGATCGGCAGATCGAGCCTGAGGTCGCTGCCCTCGACCTTGAAGAACGGATGCGGCGCGATCTGGATGGTGATCAGGAGATCACCCGGCCGGTGTCCGGGCGCGCTCTCGCCCTGCCCCTTCAGCCTAATCTGCTGGCCGGCGGTGACGCCGGCGGGGACCTTGACGTTGAGCTCCTTGCCCGACGGCAGCCGCACGCGCTTCTCGCCGCCCTTGACGGACTCCTCGAGCGAGACCGACATCGCAACCTTCAGATCGAGATCGAGGCCGACACCGCCGGCGTCGAACTCGAACGGGCTGCCCCCGCCGCGCGCGCCGCGCTGGGCGCCGCCGAACATGCTGTTCAGAATGTCCTCGAAACCGCCGCCGCCGAAGCCGCCGCCCGGCCCGCCGCCACTGCGGAAGGTATAGTTCTCGAAGCCGCCCCCTGGACCGCCGCGCCCGGCGCCGCCACCAGGAAAGCCCTGGAAGCGCGGCTTGCCGTCAGCATCGATCTCGCCGCGATCGAACTGCTTGCGCTTCTCCTCGTCGCCCAGGATCTCGTTGGCAGAACTGATCTCGGCAAACCTTGCCGATGCCTTCGGATCATCCTTGTTGCTGTCGGGGTGGTGCTTCTTGGCGAGCTTGCGATAGGCGCTCTTGATGGCCGCAGCGCTGGCGCTTCGCGGCACCCCCAAGACCTCATAGGGGTCGCGCATCCGTCACGTCTCCTTACAGAAAGTCAGATACTAACCTATGGGCTCCCCGCCCGCTTTGCATTTCATCTGGGGAGTCCGTTGTATTTTTGCAACGGGTTTCAGACGATCCCAGCTAGCTTTGCTGCCAGGGCTTGAGCGTCTGGATGTCCCATCGCCCCCGCTCGATCCGGCACGCCGAGCCCTGCAGCCAGCGCTCGGTCTTGCCGTTGACGTAGCTCGCCAGGAAATCCCGGCAGGTACGGCCGTTGTCCGCGGTGTAGGACTTGGCGATCGGCGTCACCGAGCCGCGGGCGCCGGTCTGCGGATTCTGCCAGGGCTGGCTGGAATCCTTGGTCCCCTTGGTCAGCACGTCCGACGCAGCGTTGCGGGCAAAAGCGAGATCGGCTTCGGTCGGCTCGCGCTCGGGCGGCGGGCTGATCGCGCCGGTGACCTCTGCATCGTCCATCTTGGCAAAGGCCGTTTCAGGGTGCGACAGGCTGCAGCCGCTGCCGGACAAGCCGATTAGAATGAGTGTCAAAGCGGTGCCGGCATGACCGATCGCGGATAGGCCAAGCCGGACCGATGCCCTATATAGGGCCGGACCAGAATGGACTTGCACGCGCCTGGCCGCGGGTGAACGCAAAACTCGGACTCCCCATACACATGACCGACCCCACGAGCATCAAACACCAGACAACCTTAACATCCGGTACATCGGCCGATTTTACCCAGGCCGGCGAGCCGTTTGCGCTGTTTGCGGCGTGGTTTGCCGAAGCCGGCAAGAGCGAGCCCAACGATCCGAATGCGATGGCGCTGGCAACGGTCGACGACAGTGGGTTGCCTGACGTGCGCATGGTGCTGATGAAGGGCTATGACGCGGACGGCTTCGTCTTCTACAGCCACAAGGCCAGCCAGAAGGGCCGCGAGCTCGCCGCCAATCCGAAGGCCGCGCTGCTGTTTCACTGGAAGTCGCTGCGCCGCCAGGTCCGCATCCGCGGCCTCGTGACGCCGGTGACCGACGAAGAGGCCGACGCCTATTTCGCGACCCGGCCGAAGCAGGCGCAGCTCGGCGCCTGGGCCAGCAAGCAGTCGCAGCCGCTGGAAAGCCGCTTCGCGTTCGAGCAGGCGATCGCCAAGGTCGCCGCGCAATACATCATCGGCGACGTGCCGCGCCCGCCAGGATGGAGCGGCTGGCGCATCACGCCCGTCAGCATGGAGTTCTGGCACGACCGGCCATTCCGCCTGCACGACCGCATCGAATTCCGGCGCGAGGCTTCGGGCCAGCCCTGGACCAAAGTGCGGATGTATCCGTAGGGGATCGCGCGCGCGCTTGCGCCCGGCCTCTAGACGTCCGACGCGCCAACGAATCGCTATCGCGCGCGTGAATCAGGCGCCGATCACACAACCATTGTGGTAAGTTGATCCGTCCGGGATCGTGAAAGACGCAATTCATGCCGACCTCTTCCAACCAGCCACGGCGCACGATGCTGCTGACCGGCGCCAGCCGCGGCATCGGCCATGCCACCGTGATCCGCTTCTCCTCTGCCGGCTGGCGCGTCCTCACCTGCTCACGGCACCCCTTTCCCGAAGAATGCCCGTGGGGCGCCGGCCCCGAGGACCATGTCCAGGTCGACCTGTCCGATCCCGAGGACACCGTGCGCGCGATCGCCGAGATCAAACAGCGGATCGACGGCGGCGAGCTGCACGCGCTGGTCAACAATGCCGCGATCTCGCCGAAGGGCGCCGGCGGCGCCCGGCTCGGCACCGTCGACACCGACCTCGACACCTGGAATCACGTCTTCCGCGTCAACTTCTTTGCGCCGATCATGATGGCGCGCGGCCTGATCAAGGAGCTGAAGGCGGCCAGGGGCTCCGTCGTCAACGTCACCTCGATCGCGGGCTCGCGCGTGCATCCCTTCGCCGGCGCGGCCTACGCGACCTCCAAGGCGGCGCTGGCCGCCCTGACCCGCGAGATGGCGTCGGATTTCGGCCGGGTCGGCGTCCGCGTCAACTCGATCGCCCCCGGCGAGATCGACACCTCGATCCTGTCGCCGGGCACCGAGAAGATCGTCCAGGAGCAGATCCCGATGCAGCGCCTCGGCACCCCCGACGAGGTCGCCAAGATCATCTATGTGCTGTGCTCGGAGACCAGCTCCTACGTGAACGGCGCCGAGATCCACATCAACGGCGGTCAGCACGTCTGAGGCAATCGACGCAGAGACGCTTGCCCGTCTTCGATTTGGTTCATAGCGGCGATTTGGTTCATAGCGGCTTGCCACGTTCGGCAAGTTCTGGATGACCGGGCGAAGGCGTGATTAACGCCATCTCCGAAGATCGCTACGGAACCTACCGACCACCACAAACAAGACAGCGCTCCCGGAGGGAACGCTGTTCATGGGATGGGATCGGCGCACCGAATTTCCGATCATTGGCAGCGCGGGCGGCATTGCCTGAATACCGCCCGGTCGAGAACGGTCGTTCAGCCTTCGCACACCAAACCGCGCAGAATCTGCGCGGCGCGCCAGCGCAGGCGGTCGGACTCGACGTTGAGAGCGCTGGAGCAATCATCATCGCGCTCGTCGTCCTCGAGTTCGGCGCCGCAGTAGCGGCAGGTACGCGGCGACAACGCCACGACAATGTCGGCGCGGCTGCGCTGATAGCTGGCAAGATCGATCACGTTGTTCGATGCCATTATGCGTTTCTCAACCATTGCCGCCGCCTCTTGGATAAGGCGCGATGAACGCGCCCTCGAGCTCTGCCTTGCATGCCACGCGCCGAGGCGCTCGTTGTTTGTCATGCTGGTGCAGATTTATCGCAGAGAAGTTTCGATCAAACGTTCAGCGTTCCCATCAAATTTTACCTGAGGAATTGGGGCGGCTTTGCAGCGGCATTGCAGCCGGCCTAACAAGTATTTCCTATTATGTGTTGCATCTCACCGCTTGTGTCACCTTAAGTGCATAGCGACGGACAGCATGACGATCGATCAATGACATGTCTACGCCGCTGCTAACAACAGGGCGCGAATGAGGCATCGCCTGGAATGACGGCACAATGCCGCAGGCCTCGCGCAGATTCGTCCCTCTCGCGTAGAGCCTGGATTTTCAGGCCAGCGGCACTACAGCCACTTCTTCAATTTGAAGATGTAGTACGGCACGATCGCACAGATCAGCATCAGCACCAGCGCCATCGGATAGCCGTGCACCCATTCGAGCTCCGGCATCATCTTGAAGTTCATGCCGTAGATCGATGCGATCAAGGTCGGCGGCATCAGCACCACCGCCATCACCGAGAACAGCTTGATGATGTTGTTCTGCTCGAGGTTGACGACGCCTAACATCGCATCCAGCACGAAGGTGATCTTGCTCGCGAGGTAGGACGCGTGGTCGGTCAGCGAGGCGACGTCGCGCTGCATGGTCTTGAGCTGCTCGCGCATGTCCTTCGACCACTTCACGCCCTCGACCACCGCAGACAGGAAGGTGACGAGGCGGCCGATCGACACCAGGCTCTCACGTACCTTCGAGGTCAGGTCGCCCTTGCGGCCGATCGCGATCAGGATCTGCGAATATTGCTTGGCATGGCCGTGACGCTCATTGTTAGGCTCGAAGATCTCGTGGCTGACCTGATCGATATCAGCCCCGACCTTCTCGAGAATGTCGGCGCAGCGGTCGATCACGGCATCGAGCAACTCCATCAGCACCATCTCGCCGGTGATCCCGGGCGCACAGTTGCGGGCGAGCTTGGCCTCCACCACGGCGAACGGGCGCGGCTGGTCGTAGCGCACCGTCACGAGACGGTGGCCAGCCAGGATGAAGGTGACGGCCGTGGTCCTGGGCATATCGGAATCCGAGTGACACATCAGCGTGGCCGTCATGTAACGGGCTCCGTTCTCGATGTAGAGACGGCTGGAGATCTCGATCTCCTGCATGTCCTCGCGGGTCGGTACCGCAATCCCGGCCAGCTTTTCGACGGCCCGATCCTCGGCATTGCTCGGGTTGACCAGGTCGACCCACACCGCATTCTCGGGCAGAGCCGCGGGATCGGTGACCGCCATCTTCTTCAGCGCGGCTTCCGACGGGACGAACACCGAGAACATGGACAAACTCCGAATCGCGAAACGTGAATTTCGGGGACTTAGCGGTGGGATGCTGCTGCCTTGTGACGCAGCCTGCGGGCCCGGTCCATGGGCTTTTCTCGCCAATGCCCCGCAGCCGCTCGCGCAACGCCCAGCGGAGCATGACCGTGCCATTCGGAGCACAGCTGTGGATGACTGCCCGCAACTTTGCGGCAAAAAAGCAACAATCGCGGCGCTGCAGCGTGACCTATGCGTGTAGCGGCTGGAATTGAGAACGATTTTGACGATAATGGGACATGTGGAATCGCGCTGCAGTGGCGCGGCCGTGTCATTGCAACGTCAGCTGTCGATTGGAATTGGTGACATGTCGCTGAAGGTGAAACTCGGACTCCTGGCCGCCGGCCTGATGCTGTCGGGCTGCATGCAGGCCACGACGTACGAGGCGACCAACACCCAGGCCTTCAAGCCGAAGGACAAGGAGCTTCTCGCGAAGATCCGCTACACCAACACGCCGGTGGCCGAGCCCTATCGGCGCGCAATCGTCGACTATCACCGCAAGGAAGCCCCGGGCTCCATCGTGGTCGATTCCGACAGCCACTACCTCTATTACGTGCTCGATGGCGGCAAGGCGATTCGCTACGGCATCACCGTCGGCGAAGAGGCCATGGCGTGGTCGGGCATCGCCAAGGTCGGGGCCATGACCGAATGGCCGGCCTGGCATCCGACCAAGAGCGAGATCGAGCGCCTGGGCGTCCCGACCTTCGTGGCGGCCGGTCCGGACAATCCGATGGGCTCGCGCGCGATGTACCTCTATGCCAACGGCAAGGACACGCTGTTCCGCATCCACGGCACCAACCAGCCGGAATATATCGGCGCCTCGATCTCCTCGGGCTGCATCCGCCTGACCAACGAGGATGCGATCGATCTCTATAACCGGGTGAAGGTCGGCACCATCGTCGTGGTGCTGGATCCGAAGAAGGGTGATTCGCCCTACAAGCCGCAGATGGCACTGCAGGGCGGCGGCACCTACGCTGCGATGCAGTGAGCCTCGGCTGCGGCGGACGAAATTCAAAAGCCGAGAAACGCGTTTAGCATCCTTCTTTGAGAGCGCCGGGCAACCGGCGCTCTTTTGTTTTGGGCGCTAGAGCGCGATGCCTCTTGGTTGAATCGACTTAACCGCAGGCTCGCTTCACCTCTCCCGCTTGCGGGGGAGGTGAAGCGAAGCGCCGGGTGGGGGCTCTCTCCGCTCGGGCAGCCTCAATCGCGGCACCCCCCCCGCCCTCCCCCGCAAGCGGGAGAGGGAGCGCACCTTCGTTCGCAGCTAGCAACCAGACCTCGTCTCATCACGCGCTAGAACAATCCACGGAACGGATCCCAGCTTCGGCGACTGTGATGGCGCTTCCGCGACGCCGGCTTCGAGGGCAAGGCTCGCTCCCCATTCTGGCTCGTCTGCGCGCGCTGGTCGCGCCCGGCTGCATCGCGGGTTTTGTCCGACGCTGCGGATGGACCGCCTGCCGGCGGCTTGGCGGTCGAGGATCGCGCCTCTGGCGCAGCGGCTTCGACCTTTTGCTGCTCGGGCGCCGGCTTTGACGCCGTGCGCCGATTGCGGGCCGAATCAGCTGGTTTTTGCGCGGGAGAGCGCTCTTCCACGGCGGACCGTTCGGTCCCCTCGTCAGCTGACGGAGCGGTGCCGTCCGCTGCGGTAGACGTTCCGGCCTTCATCTCCGCCGAGACGCCGCGACTGGTGCCGTTGCGCTCGGCCGGGGTGCTCGCGGTCTTCCTGGAGCGTTCAGTGCCGGCCTGTTCGGTCTCGCGCGGCGGCGCATCGTCAGGCCGGGCGGCCGGCATCAAGGGCGCGACCTTCGGCAGCGGGTCGAGCACGTCCCATTGGCAGATCCGGTAATTGTTCCGCCGCTCCATCAGGTCGAGATGGATGTGATCCTCGTGGTACCAGTCGGAGTCGGGGCCGAGCACGGTGGAGAAATGGGTGCACACCGCGTGCAGCACCGCCTCGCGCAAATCGCGCGGCTGGGTGCGGTCGGTGAGATCGATCATGCGGCCGTCGGCCAGCCTGAAGCCGTGGACGTCCAGCGCATTGGCACGGCCGTGCTCCGATAGCTGCGCGCCGCTGACATTGTTGCGGCCGCGGCACTGATATGAATCGAAATTGTCGAGCGCGGTGACCGCGCTGCCGAGCCGTTCGGCCAGCGGCGCCACATCGTCGCGCACCCAATTGACGACCGCAGTCGCCATCGGACAACGCATGGTCGCCGCGGGCGTCAGCGCCACCCTGCGCTTGTCAGGCAGCACCACCGCCTCCAGCCGCACCAGATCCTCGCCGCCGCAGCCGCCAGGACCCTTGATCGGCGGAATCGACGGCGCGATCGCGACCTCTTCGGTCAGGGCCAGCCTGCAAGCCGAAGGCGGCGGCGGGGCTTTGGCATCCGCCTTCGGACCGGTGCTGGCCTCGTCGCGCGGAGCGGCATCCTCGCCCTTGGCCGCCTCCCGCGCCGGCGCGTCGGCCGGCCGCGGCTGCGGAAGCGGCACTTTGGCAACGCCATCGGCCAGCTTCGCAGCGGGCTCAGAGGCCGCGGGCGGGCTGCGGTGCGCTGATTTCGCGGCCGCCGCCGGCGCCGCCATGAGCCAGCTCAATGCGATCGCCACGACCACAGCGCTAACCATCACGCCCGGCGCGACGTCGTGGCCATCACAAGTCCATTTGCGTCGGATGCGGCACGCGCTAAAATTGACCAAAGAGACCAAAAGACCCTCGCTGCAAGCGAATACCGGAGGAACGACCTGATGCTTGGTTTGATGCAAGACTGGCCCCTGCTTTGTCACCGGATCATCGAGCATGCGGCGACAATCCACGGCTCCCAGGAGGTCGTGACCCGCTCGGTCGAAGGCCCCATCGTTCGCACCACCTATCGGCAGATCCACGACCGCGCTCTCAAGGTCTCGCAGAAGCTGACGCGCGACGGCATCAAGCTGGGCGACCGCGTCGCCACCATCGCCTGGAATACCGGCCGCCATCTCGAGGTCTGGTACGGCATCATGGGAATCGGCGCGATCTGCCACACGGTCAATCCACGCCTGTTTCCCGAGCAGATTGGCTGGATCATCAACCATGCCCAGGACCGCATCGTCATCACCGATCTGACGTTCGTGCCGATCCTCGAGAAGCTCGCCGACAAGCTGCCGAGCGTCGAGCGCTACATCGTGCTGACCGACGCCGCACACATGCCGCAGACGACGCTCAAGAACGCCGTCGCCTACGAATCGTGGATCGGCGAGGCCGACGGCGATTTCGCCTGGGGGACCTTCGACGAGAACACCGCAGCCGCGATGTGCTACACGTCCGGCACCACGGGCGATCCGAAAGGTGTGCTGTATTCGCATCGGTCCAACGTGCTGCATGCGTTGATGGCCAATAGCCGGGATTCACTCGGTACGTCCGCAGCAGACACAATGCTTCCGGTGGTTCCGCTGTTCCATGCCAACAGCTGGGGCATTGCCTTCTCCGCTCCCTCGATGGGCACCAAGCTGGTGATGCCCGGCCCCAAGCTCGACGGCGCGTCCGTCTACGAGCTGCTCGACACCGAGAAGGTGACCTACACCGCCGGCGTGCCGACGGTGTGGCTGATGCTGCTGCAGCACATGCAGGCGCATAACCTCAAACTGCCGCATCTGAAGATGGTGGTGTGCGGCGGCTCGGCGATGCCGCGCTCGATGATCCAGGCCTTCCTCGACATGGGCATCGGCGTGCGTCACGCCTGGGGCATGACCGAGATGAGCCCGATCGGCACGCTCGCCACCCTGAAGCCGCCGTTCCTCGGCGCCGACGGCGACGCCAAGCTCGATGTGCTGCAGACGCAGGGCTTCCCCCCGTTCGGGGTCGAGATGAAGATCACCGACGATGCCGGCACCGAGCTGCCGTGGGACGGCAAGACCTTCGGCCGGCTCAAGGTGTCCGGACCCGCGGTGTCGAAGGCCTACTACAAGGTCGACAGCAACATCCTCGACGATGAAGGCTTCTTCGACACCGGCGACGTCGCCACCGTCGATGAACATGGCTATATGCGCATCACCGACCGCTCCAAGGACGTCATCAAGTCCGGCGGCGAATGGATCTCCTCGATCGACCTGGAGAATCTCGCGGTCGGCCATCCCGCCGTCGCCGAGGCTGCCGTCATCGGCGTCTATCATCCGAAATGGGATGAGCGCCCGCTGCTGATCGTGCAGTTGAAGCCCGGCCAGACGACGACGCGCGAGGACATCCTGAAATACATGGAAGGCAAGATCGCCAAATGGTGGATGCCCGATGACGTCGCCTTCGTCGACGGCATTCCGCACACGGCAACCGGCAAGATCCTGAAGACCGCGCTGCGCGACCAGTTCAAGAGCTATCGCTTCCCCAACGCCGCGGCCTGAGCAGGCCACCTCCAACGGCGCATCACTACGAGCGGCCTCTCCATCACCGGGGAGGCCGTTCTGCATTGCAGCCGGCATACAGCGTTGACGTGGCGCAAGGCTCGACGAGATCCAATCGCTACAATGCCGTGATGAACACGACAGGACCACGGACCGCGCGCACGACATGGCGCGACGTGCCGTCGACGGTGCTGACGCTCGGGCTGGTGTCGCTCCTGATGGACATCTCCTCGGAGCTGATCCACGCGCTGCTGCCGATCTTCCTCGCGACCGTGGTCGGCGCTTCTACGGTGACCATCGGCCTGATCGAAGGCGTGGCCGAGGCCACCGCGGCGGTGACGAAGGTGTTCTCCGGCGCTCTGTCGGACCGGATCGGCAAGCGCAAGCTTCTGGTCGGGATCGGCTATGGGCTGGCGGCACTGACCAAGCCGGTGTTTCCGCTCGCCAGCACGTCGTGGCAGATCCTCGCCGCACGCTTCGTCGACCGCATCGGCAAGGGCATCCGCGAGGCGCCGCGCGACGCGCTGATCGCCGACGTGACGCCGGAAGGCATCCGCGGCGCGAGCTACGGCCTGCGCCAGGCGCTCGACACGGTCGGCGCCTTTGCCGGTCCCCTCCTCGCCGTGGCACTGATGGCGCTCTACGCCAACGACTTCCGCGCGGTGTTCTGGTGGTCGGCACTGCCGGCCGCGCTCGCCGTGCTGCTGATCCTGTTCGGCGTGCGCGAGCCGGTGGAGATAGCGCCTGCACCGCGCCGCGGCTGGCCGATCCATCCACGTGAGCTGCGCCGGCTGCCACGCGCCTATTGGATCGTGGTCGCCATCGGCGCGGTATTCGCGCTGGCCCGCTTCAGCGAGGCGTTCCTGGTGCTCAAGGCGCAGGCCGACGGCCTTCCCCTATTCCTGATCCCGCTGGTCTACGTGCTGATGAACCTGGTCTATGCCGGCGTGGCCATGCCGGCCGGAATCCTTTCCGACCATATCGGCCGCAGCAACGTGCTGACCTGTGGCCTCGTCGTGCTGACAGCCGCCGACCTGACGCTGGCATTCCTGCCTGGCCTGATCGGCACCGCGATCGGCGTCGCGCTTTGGGGCCTCTATCTTGGACTGTCGCAGGGGCTGCTCTCGGCGATGGTCGCCGATACCGCCCCACCGGACTTGCGCGGCACCGCCTTCGGCCTTTTCAACCTCGTCACCGGCGGTGCGCTGCTCGTCGCAAGCCTGCTGGCGGGCTGGCTGTGGCACGCCTATGGGCCGCGGGCGACGTTCACGACCGGCGCAGCATTCTCCATCACGACCGTCCTGTTGATGCTGACGGCCTTGCGTATCCGCCCCAGCGAAAGCACCTGAGACGGTGTCCGGATCATCCGCCCTCTCCGGACCAGACGCCTCTTGAATTTACCCCATCCGCGTGGTCTCACACGGATGACCCGGCCGCCCGGCGCAATGCAGGCAGCGGCCCAACCCGGCAGTTCCTGACACGATGGCACGCAGGTTTCACGCCCCCTATCTGTCGGAGCCGATCTCCAGCCTCGCGACCTGGACCCGCAATCTGGCGGTGTTCTCGGTCGTCGCCGTGCTGGTCTCGATCCTGATCCTGCGCTTCGATTTTCTGGAGATGAAGCCGGCGCTGGCGACGTTCTTCGGCGCGCTGGGGCTTGCCGCGCTGTCGATCCTGCTCGGACTTGCCGCCTTCGTCGCGATCTGGCGCAACGGCAGCCGCGGCATGAGCCGGATTCTGCTCGCCTTCATGATCGACGCTGTGGTGCTGGCCTATCCGGCCTACCTCGCGCTCCAGTACCGCAAGCTGCCGAAGATCTACGACATCACCACCGACCCGATCGATCCGCCGCGCTTCGAGGCTTTGGCGCCGCTCCGCAACGGCGACGGCACCAACACGGCCGTCTATGCCGGGCTGTATTCAGCCGAGCAGCAGCAGAAATTCTATCCGGACATCGAGCCGGTGCAGATCGAGCTGCCGCCCGATCGCGCCTACGCGATCGCCCTGAAGCTGGTCAACCGGCGCAAATGGTTCGTGGTCGACGAGCGCGCGCCGCAGCCGCCGCGCCGCGTCGGCCGCATCGAGGCGGTCGCACGCACGCCGATCATGGGCTTCCGCGAGGACATCTCGATCCGCATCCAGCCCGACGGCGAGGATTCCCGCGTCGACGTCCGCTCCGCCTCGCGCTATTTCGAGTCCGATATCGGCAGCAACGCCGCGCGCGTGACCAAGCTGATCGAGGACCTGTCCAACGCCGGCGAGGCCGAGGCGCAGAAGCCGGTGAAGAAGGTCACGCCGCCGCCGGTGGCGGCGAAGGGGAATGCGAAGACGGTGAAGAAGTGAGCGGGGCGAATGGCGAATAGGGAGTAGCGAATAGGGAATGAAGTCTTCCCGGCTCGCACTCTTCCCCTACTCGCTATCCGCTACACCAGCCGATACGTCCCGCCGATCACCGGATCGCCCTCCGTTGCGACGATGCCGCGGGCGACGAGATCTTCCAGATGGGCGAGAACGGAGTAGCCCGCCGCCGTGGTGAGCCGCGGGTCGATGCCGATGTAGATCGCGCGCACCATCGTCGGGATGTCAGCCTCGCCCTTGGCGAGACGATGCAGGATCGAGGCTTCGCGCGCCTGGCGATGGCGCATCAGGAAGCGCGTGTAGCGTGGTCCCTCCGGAATTTCCGGGCCGTGGCCTGAGAAATACAGCTCCTCAGGTCGCGCGGCGAGCCGCTCCAGCGAGGCCATGTAGTCGACCATCGCGCCGTCGGGCGGCGCCACGATCGATGTCGCCCAACCCATCACGTGATCGCCGACGAAAGTGGTGCTGCGCTCGCCCCAGGCGAAGGCGAGATGGTTGGCGGTATGGCCGGGCGTCGCCACCGCTTCGAGCTGCCAGCCCTGCCCTTCGATCACGTCGCCGTCAGCAACGGTGACATCCGGCGCAAAGTCGCGGTCGACGCCGGATTCCGGATTGTGCTTCTCGCTCTCGTAGCGCGGCCGCGAGGCGCGATGCGGGCCCTCCGCATAGACGGTGGCGCCGGTCGCGGCCTTCAGCCGGCCGGTGTTCGGCGAGTGATCGCGATGGGTGTGCGTCACCAGAATGTGCGTTACCGTCTCGCCTCTGATGGCATCGAGCAGCGCCTGCGCATGGGCCTCGTTGTCCGGGCCGGGATCGATGATCGCGACGTTGCCGGTGCCCACGATGTAGCTGACCGTGCCGGTGAAGGTGAACGGACTCGGATTGTTGCAGAGGACGCGGCGAATGCCGGGGCGCACCTCTTCGACGACGCCCGCGGGAAGCGGGAAATGACGGTTGAACGGGACGTCTTCCTCGGCCATCGCTTGCCTCATCTTTCGACGGGCACTTGATGACCCGTTTCTCGGACGTCATGCCCCGCGCAGGCGGGGCATTCGGTACGCCGCACCATCTCGACTGATCCTGTTGTTTCCGAGCCGGATCGTCCGCTGGAGCCTGTCCTCAAGCTCGCCAAAGGCGAGACCCGGGGCGGACGATGACGTTGGGGACTCCTGCAGAGCCCCCGCAACGACGAAGACTAGAAGAACGCCTGGATGCCGGTGATGGCGCGGCCGAGGATCAGCGCATGGACGTCGTGCGTGCCCTCGTAGGTATTGACCGTCTCGAGGTTGGCGGCATGGCGCATCACCTGATACTCGATCGAGATGCCGTTGCCGCCGTGCATGTCGCGCGCGACGCGGGCGATGTCGAGCGCCTTGCCGCAATTGTTGCGCTTGACGATCGAGATCATCTCCGGGGCCATCTTGCCCTCGTCCATCAGGCGGCCGACGCGAAGCGAGGCCTGCAGGCCGAGCGCGATCTCGGTCTCCATGTCGGCAAGCTTCTTCTGGACCAGCTGCGTGGCAGCCAGCGGCTTGCCGAACTGCTTGCGGTCGAGCGTGTACTGGCGAGCGCGATGCATGCAATCCTCGGCGGCGCCGAGCACGCCCCAGGAGATGCCGTAGCGGGCGCGGTTGAGACAGCCGAACGGCCCCTTCAGACCGGACACGTTGGGCAGCAGCGCGCTCTCCGGCACCACCACGCCGTCCATCACCACCTCGCCGGTGATCGAGGCGCGCAAGGAGAGCTTGCCGCCGATCTTCGGCGCCGACAGGCCCTTCATGCCCTTCTCGAGGATGAAGCCACGGATCTGGTTGTCATGCGCGGCCGACTTGGCCCACACCACGAACACGTCGGCGATCGGCGCGTTCGAGATCCACATCTTGCTGCCGGTCAGGCGGTAGCCGTCGGCGACCTTCTCGGCGCGCGTCTTCATGCCGGCCGGATCGGAGCCGGCATCCGGCTCGGTGAGGCCGAAGCAGCCGACCCATTCGCCGCTGGCGAGCTTCGGCAGATACTTCTTGCGCTGGCTCTCGTCGCCATAGGCGTAGATCGGATACATCACCAGGGAGGACTGCACCGAATTCATCGAGCGATAGCCGGAATCGACCCGCTCGATCTCGCGCGCCACCAGGCCATAGGCGACGTAGCTCGCATTGGCGCAGCCATATTCCTCCGGCAAGGTGATGCCGATCAGGCCGAGCTCGCCCATCTCGTTGAAGATCTCGCGGTCGGTCTTCTCTTCGAGATAGGCCTTGGTCACGCGCGGCAGCAGCTTGTCCTGGGCGTAGGCGCGCGCGGTGTCACGCACCATGCGCTCGTCCTCGGTCAGCTGATCGTCCAGCAGGAAGGGATCGTCCCACTGGAAGCTCGACTGGGCCGGCTTGTCCTTTGCCTGAGGGCGCGCGCTCATGAATGGTCCTTTCGCGTCTCGCTGCGCACGGGTCGCAGCAGTCTAGAGGTTAAATCCTGGAGGTTCAGCCTTCAAGCCGCTCGTTGGCGACGATCTCGATGCCGAAACCCGACAGGCCCTTGTAGTCATGCGCCGACGACGTCAGGTTCCGGATCGAGGTCACGCCGAGATCACGCAGGATCTGCGCACCGACGCCGACCTCGCGCCACTGACGATGGCGATCGGCCTCCGCGGTGTGCGGCTCTTCGACCGGCTCGACGGGAACGCCGGCCGCCCCGTCGCGCAGATAGATCAGCACGCCGCGACCGGCCTGCTTGAAGTGCTGCAGCACCGCCTGGATACGCTGCGGACCTGCGATCAGATCCTTCACGATGTTGGGCTTGTGCAGCCGCGTCAGCACGTTCTTGCCGTCGCCGATGCCGTTATAGACGAACGCGGCGTGGGTGATCGGATCGAACGGCGAGCGGTAGGCGAAGCCCTGCAGCGGCCCGATCGGGCTGTCGGTCGTGAAGGTCGACACCCGTTCGATCAGCTTCTCGCGCGCCTGCCGGTACGAGATCAGATCGGCGATGGTGACATGCTTGAGATTGTGGGCCGC
Source organism: Bradyrhizobium sp. SZCCHNPS1003 (assembly GCF_032381555.1). NCBI lineage: Bacteria > Pseudomonadati > Pseudomonadota > Alphaproteobacteria > Hyphomicrobiales > Nitrobacteraceae > Bradyrhizobium > Bradyrhizobium sp. SZCCHNPS1003. Next base: position 232,224 of record NZ_JAUHIU010000009.1, on the reverse strand, counting down.
GGCGAAACGAACGACCTGCTCGCCTTTCATCACCGTGCCGTCGTCGTTCATCAACTCGGAGATGACGCCGACCGGCGGGAGCCCCGCGAGCTTGCAGAGATCGACCGCCGCCTCGGTGTGGCCGGAGCGCAGCAGCACGCCGCCGTCACGCGCGATCAATGGGAAGATGTGGCCGGGGCGCGCGAAATCAGCGGCGCCGGCATTCGGGTTGGCGAGCGCACGACAGCAGGAAGCGCGCTCTTCGGCCGAGATGCCGGTGCCACCGTCCGGCTTGTAGTCGATCGAGACGGTGAAGGCCGTGGTGTGGTTGGAATCATTGTGCGCGACCATCGGGTCGAGCCGCAGCCGCCGCGCGTCGTCGGCCGTGATCGGCGCGCAGACGATGCCCGAGGTATGGCGAATGATGAACGCCATCTTGTCGGGCGTGCAGAGCGAGGCGGCGACGATGAGATCGCCCTCGCCCTCGCGGTCGTCGTCATCGGTCACGACGACCATCTCACCCTTGGCGAAGGCGTACAGAACTTCCTGGATCGAGTCGGCCATTGCAAGTCTCGCTGCTTTTCCGGGCTGCTTTAGCCGGGATCGCAGGCGCGCGCCAGAGCGGTGGAACCGCCGTTCGAAGGTCGCCTTCCCCCGGGAAAAGGACCTACCCTGCGAGGACAAGCGCCCCGGTATCTGTTTAAAGTCGCCTCAAATCGAGAACAAGGGAGCCGCGCCTCATGGCCGCATTCGATTTTGCACCCCTCCTCAGCCCCGGCCTGCCCGCACCGGCCGCGCGCTGGACGGGACTCGCAAAATACAGCTTCGTCGGTGGCAACAACGACGCCGATGCCGTGCCCGTGGAGGGCTTGCGCGCGGCCGCCGACGCCGTGCTCGCCCGCGAGGGACGCGCGCTGGCTACCTACGGCCTCGCGCATGGGCCTCAAGGTTACCGGCCGCTACGGGACTTCCTTGCCGCCAAGCTGACGCGGGACGCCGGCATGTCGGCGCGCGCCGACGACATCATGATCCTCTCGGGCTCGCTGCAGGGCCTAGACCTCGTCAACCAGGCGCTGCTCACGCGCGGCGACACCGTGCTGGTCGAGCAGGACAATTACCAGGGCACGCTGACGCGGCTGGCGCGACTGGGCGTCAAGGTCATCGGCATCCCGCTCGACCGCGACGGCATGCGAACGGATGCGCTGGCGACGGTGCTGGCCGATCTAAGGGATCGCGGCATTCGGCCGAAATACATCTATACCATTCCGACGGTACAGAACCCGACCGGCACCATCATGCCGGAAAGCCGCCGGGCCGAGCTGCTATGGCTGTCGCGCGCCTATGGCGTACCGGTGTTCGAGGACGACTGCTACGCCGACCTGATCTGGGATGGCAAACGGCCCCGCGCGATCCACGGCATGTCCGACCATGGCGGGGTGATCCATCTCGGGTCGTTCTCGAAGTCGGTCGCGCCCGCGTTGCGGGTCGGCTTCCTGGTCGCCCCCTGGGAGATCATGTCGGTGCTGCTGTCCCTCAAGACCGATGCCGGCTCGGGCGCGCTGGAACAGATGGTGCTTGCGGAATATTGCAGGCCGCATTTCGCGACCCACGTGCCGCAGCTGGTGCGGGGCCTGCGCGCCAAGCTGGACACCCTGATCGAGGCGCTCAACGCCGAGTTCGGCACCGCCGCCGAGTTCGAGGCGCCGAAGGGCGGAATCTTCCTCTGGCTCAAGCTGCCGGACCAGGTTGACGCGATGAAGCTGTCACAGGCCGCGCTCAAGCGCGGCGTGTCGATCAATCCGGGACCGGAATGGTCCACCGACGCCGCGCATGCGCGGAGCCGCCTGCGGCTGTGCTTCGCCAGCCCCTCGCATCAGGACATCCGCGAGGGCATCGCGGTGCTCGCCGACGTCTGCCGGGAGGAGTTCGGCGTGCCACTGCGCTCGTCCAATGTGGAGCGGACGCGCGCGATCGAGTGATCGCGCGCTGCTCATCGCACCGAAAATGGCGACTGGTAGGGCCGTCCGAACGGCACGCCATTGATCACCGTCTGCACCGGCTTGAGCTGCAGCTTGCCCTCGCGCTTGTTGCCGCGGGTATCGACGAAGCTGACGGGACCCTCGACCAGGTCCATGATTGCGACGTCGGCCGGCGCGCCGACCTGCAAGCTGCCGATCTTCGGCGCACGGTTGATGATCTTGGCCGGCGCCGAGGTCGCCATGCTCACCACCTGCTCCAGCGAGAGTCCCATCGCCATGAATTTCGCCATCACGTTGGGCAGGAACGGCATGCCCGGGCTGTTGCCGGAGAACACGTGGATGTCGGAGGAGATGGTGTCCGGGCCGCAGCCGCCGGGGATCGCGACCTCGGCCACGGTGAAATCGAAGCTGCCGCCGCCATGGCCGACATCGAACAGCACGCCGCGCTGCTTGGCGGCGAGCGCCGCGGGCAGCAGCTTGCCGTCCTGGACGATGTTGGTGAAGGCGCCGCCCATGTTCGGCGCGCCGGAATAGGCATGGGTCAGGATGTCGCCGGGGCGCAGCAGGTCCAGGATCTGCGACATCAACTCACCGGTCTCGACGCCACCGATATGCACCATCATCCGCGCCGGCCAGCCGCACAACTCGCAGGCCTTGATGCCGCGCTTCAGCGGCTCGAGCCCATGCTTGAAGATCACGTTCTCCGACATCCGCACCTTGACGCCGAGCAGAAAGTCCGGGTTCTCGGCCAGCGCCATGGCGCAGGCATCCACCTGGGCGTTGTCGATGTTATAGAGCTCCGCGACCGGAAATGCCGACAGACCATTGTTGGCGATATGCACGAAGGCGTAGATGCGGGCGCGCGACTGGGCGGCGATGAAGCGGCGCAGCGCCGCCAGATTGTTCACCCCGGCATCGCCGGCCGAGACGACCGTCGTGGTGCCCTGGAATTGCACGAGCTCGTCCGGCGGAATCCCGATCGCCGAGCCATAGGGATAGACGTGGCTGTGGAGGTCGATGAGGCCCGGCATCACCAGCCGGCCGGCAGCGTCGATCGACCGCAGCGCACGCTCGACCGGAATGTCCGGTTCGAGGGCCTCGACCACGCCCCAGCGGATCCCGATGTCGCGCCGGCCGCGCAGGGCCTGGCTGGGATCGATGACGTCGCCGCCCTTGATGAGAAGGTCGAACTTGTCGGCCGGCCCCATCGCCGCGTGAGCCGGGCCCGACACCGCAGCCATGGCGGCCGCTCCGGAAGACAACAGGAAATGACGGCGCGACAGCGCGGACATGCTCGGCCTCCCCCACATCTTATTTGTAGTTGCCGATAGCATGCGCCTTGTCGGCGGCTCCGGCAAGACCCGCACCGGAAGATCGACGCTTCGGGCCTATCTCGCAGGTCCGACATTGCGCCGTTGACGCGGTGCATTAAGATGGACGGACGACATTCCTGCGAGACCCCATGACCTCGATCTCCCAACGCCTGCTCGCAATCCTCCTGCTCGCATCATCCTTTGCGCCGGCCGCCTCGGCGGACGATACGGCCGAGGTGGCACGTGCGTGGGGCCTGATCGGAACCTGGGCTGCTGATTGCAGTGCGCCTCCGGTCAGAGGCCGCGGCGCCATCATCTCCTACGAGATCTCGCCGGACGGCAGCCTGGTCTATCGCCGCGACCATGATCCCTCCGACGTCAATGAGGTCGCCACCGCGCGGATCGAACCCGACCAGACTCTAGTCCTCTCGATCGTCCTGTCGAGGGCGCGCCAGACGCGCGAGAATGGGATCATCAAGACGACGGACGGCGGCATCCGCTCGGTGTTCAATCGTGGCGAGGACGGCAGCTATACCATTCGCGAGGCGCGCTTCGTCGCCAACGGCAAGCCGACGCCAGCGCTCAGGAAGTGCGACTGACGCGGCAGGCTCGAGACGCAGCTCGCCCGCAAGCGTGAAGACCAAATCTGAACGTGTATTCAGCAACTTCGTGGAAGGTCCTGCGGAACGTTCTTTCACACTTCAAGTTGATCCCGCACTTTCATTCTGGAGGACAACATGAAGAAAATCGCTCTCGCGCTCGCTTCCCTTGCGGTCGTCGCGCTCGCGGCACCGTCGATCGCCAACGCCGAGACGGTGGTCATCAAGCGTGGCGGCCATCACTACCACCACGGCTGGGATCGCTCCCACGCCGAATACCGCATGCATCGTGAGTACCGGCCTCACCGCTATGTCCGGCCGCTCCACCGCCATCATGACCGCACCGTGATCATCAAGCGCGACTGATCCGCGGACTTCGCCGCAGCAATGGCCCCGCAAGGGGCCATTTTCTGTGGTCCATTCACCCCGGGCCGATGGCACGGTCGTCAGCGATCCCAGTCCGGCGCAAAGGCCGGATTGACGAAGCGCTTGTCCTTCGGGAGGGACGCGATGGTGGCACGATCCTCATCATCGAGTTGAAGCTTCATCGCATCCCAGTTCGCCCGCTGACTTTCCGGGCGCGCTGCCTTGGGGATCGCCGCCACCCCATCCTGGTCCAACAGCCATTTCAGCGCGACCTGGGCGGCGCTGGCGCCATGCTTCCTGCCGATGGCCCCCAACGTCTCGTCGGCGGCGGCGCGTCCCTGCGCCAGCGGGCAATAAGCCACCAGGGGAATTGACCGGCTCGCCATGTAAGCCATCAGCTTCGACTGATCGAGCATCACGTGATACTCGACCTGATTGCACGCCACTGGCGCCCGAATCTCCTCGACCGCCTGCTTCAGCAGCGCGACGGTGAAATTGGCGACGCCGACCGCGCGCGTGCGCCCCTCCTCCTTCAGCTTCAACAGTGTCTCCAGCGCGGCCGGCAGGTCCATTCCCTTGGCCGGCCAGTGGATGAGATAGAGGTCGACGAACTCCAGCCTGAGCTTTTTCAAGCTCGTGTCGAACGCGCGGCGGATCGCATCCGGCGCAAGGTTCTCCGGCCAGACCTTGGTGGTGACATGCAATTCAGCCCGCGGTACAGACGCGGCCGCAAGCGCGGCGCCGATCGCATCCTCATTGGCGTACATCTCGGCAGTATCGATGTGGCGGTACCCGAGCGCGAGCGCGCTCTCGACGGCCTCGCGGCAGACGGTGCCCTGCATGCGAAAGGTGCCGAGCCCGAGCTTGGGCAGACGAATACCCTGGGTGTCGATGGCGTTCATGAATTCTCCTGGAATCGCGCGAACCACTCGCCAGCGAACGCCGGCGGCAGCCTCGAAACATCAAGACCTTGGCGGGAAGTGCTCAGCTTGCCGTCGCTCCGCTTGCGAGTTCAAGCGAGCCGGCATCCACCTCAATCAAGATGTCGGGAGGTCGGTTCCGGCGTGCAGGCGCACGCCGAGCCTGTCTGCTCAGCGCCAGTTGCAGATGCCGCCGCTGCCGGGCCGGCACGGCCAGGTCTGGATGCGCGTATCCATCGCCTGCGCGTCCAGCGGATTGCCGCGCCGATGGACGAGCTTGGTGCGAGCGGCGCCGCGGGGCCGCTCGGCCGTCCTGGTGCCATGAGCGCGCCGGGTGGCGACGGCGCGCGGGATGCCGGAGCGCTCGTCCGGGTCGATCGCGGAACGGACGGCGACCGCAGGTCGATCTGATTTGGCTTCGATAGGCACAGGTTCGAAATGCGCCTCGGGGCCGAGCGGCTCCGGCGACAACACGGCCTTCGACAGATCAAGCTTGAGGAAGTCACCCGGCCGATAGGCCCCCGCCACAGCATCGCTCGCCGTGAGCAACACGGCGCATGTAATCGTGCCGATAACAGCTCTCAACACCATCCCATCCTCCCGTTCCCCGGGTAACGCCACTTACGCGCCCCGCCGCGAGATCTCTGCACGCCGGCTGATGGCGAACTCGCAGCGCTGCCCGGCTGCAAGAGCCAGCTAAGAGCGCCTGACATCACGCCGCACATCATGTTCGATGATCGACCGTTATCAGTTCGGAGAAAGCGCCCACCAACCGCCGGTCGTTCGACGCATCATAGCCAAAGTTCCGCGCTCGTCTCTGATGTAGGTCACGGCGCCGTCATTTCCAGGCCCAAAACTGCGAGTCACAGTTACCGCTGTGCACGCAAATGGGCGCTGCGAGCATCAGTCATACCAATCCGTCGACCCGGATGCGGCATCGCAGCGTCTCTGCAGAGTCCGGGGCGATGTGCATGACGCCGGGCTTGGCCGCGAACTCGCCGTCGAAATCGAGCGGACTGGCGAAACCGCGCCACGGCTCGATGCACAGGAAGGGCACGCCGCCGGGCTTCGACCAGATTCCAAGCTGACGAAAATGATCCCAAGTTAGTTCAAGCGCCGGTCCTGTGGTTCCGACGAGGCGAACCGAACGGCTGGCCGGCTGATCGAGGATCACGGCATCGTCGTCGAACAGACGTTCGCTCAACGGGAGAACGCGCCCCTCGATCGGTGAGGGCTCCGGCCGCTCGCGCAGCAAACCGCCAGTCAGACGGCGGATCGGCGCCGGCTCCGGCTCTGCAAAAATCAGCCGATAGCTCTCCTTCGGCTGGCCGGGGAGCAGCGGCCAGTTGAAGGCGGGATGGCCGCCGAACGAGGCGGGCAGAACCTCCGCGCCGGGGTTGGCGATCTCGACCGCCACGTCCAGCGCATCAGCGGTGATCCGGTAGCTCACCGTGAGACGGAAGGCGAACGGATAGCGCGCCCGCGTCGTCTCGTTGTCGGTCAGCTGCAACACGCATGACTCGGCCCCGCGCTCCAGCCAAGTGAATCGGAGGTCGCGGGCGAAGCCGTGCTGCGTCATCGGATAGGTCTGGCCGCGGTGGTGGAGCTGGTCATTCTTGAGTCGGCCGACGATCGGAAACAACCATGGCGCATGGCGCGGCCAGACGGCTCCGGCCTGCCAAAGCAACTCCAGGCCCCCGCCCGTCTTCAACGAGCACAGCTCGGCGCCATCAGCCTTGACCGCGGCAGTGATGCCGCCCGCGCTGATCGTGTGAAGGTCGTCGCTCATTGCCGTCACCGACGTCGCAAAAGAATCGCACGAGGTGATGCCGGATTGCGGCAGCAACGTCGAGGGGTGTGGTTCATCACCAGCGCGTAGACCACCGCCACAAGCACAGGGGACGGGAATGTCGAACACGCGACCGAAGCCGCACTCATAGGGCCCGCGCTGTGTCTGAAGGGTAGGCAACCCGCGCCAAATCTTCGTGCAGGCCGCAGCTTGCCGGCCCTGATCATTCGTGTACGAATGACCGAAACCGGCTTGATGCTGCGCCGCGTGCAGGCGCAGACTGCCGCAAATGCTTTGCCAGGAGAGAAGGATATCCCGATGGCCCATGACGCGCCGCAAGCGACCGGTCCCAGCAAGCTGGTCATCCGCAACATCGGCCTGATGCTGTCCGGCGCGCTGGAACGGCCCATCCTGGATGCCGACACGATCGTCGCCGAGAACGGCAAGATCACGGGAATCGGCCGCTTCAAGGACTTCGACACCGAAGGCGCGACGACCATCGTCGATGCCCATGGCACGACGGTGGCGCCGGGCCTCATCGACAGCCACGTCCATCCCGTCGCCGGCGACTGGACGCCGCGGCAGAACCAGACCAACTGGATCGACTCCTATCTGCATGGCGGCGTCACTACGATGATCTCCGCCGGCGAGGTGCACATGCCCGGCCGTCCGCGCGACGTCGTCGGCCTGAAGGCGATGGCGATCTTCGCGCAGCGCGCGTTCTGGACGCTGCGGCCCGGCGGCGTGAAGGTGCATGCCGGCGCGCCCGTCATCGAATGCGAGATGGTCGAGGACGATTTCAAGGAGCTCGCCGCGGCCGGCGTCAAGCTGCTCGGCGAGGTCGGTCTCGGCGGCGTCAAGGATGGCCCCACCGCACGCAAGATGGTCGGCTGGGCACGCAAATACGGCATCCAGAGCACCATCCACACCGGCGGCCCCTCGATCCCCGGCTCCGGCCTGATCGACAAGGACATCGTGCTGGAGGCCGGCACCGACGTCATCGGACACATCAATGGCGGCCACACCGCCCTGCCCGACGATCAGATCCGCTGCATCTGCGAGGGCTGCAAGGCCGGGCTCGAGCTCGTGCACAACGGCAATGAGCGCTCGGCGCTGTTCACCCTGCGCACCGCGCGCGAGATGAACGAGCTCAACCGCGTCATCCTCGGCACCGACGCGCCGGCCGGCTCCGGCGTGCAGCCGCTCGGCATTCTGCGCATGGTGTCGCTGCTGTCCTCGCTCGGCGACGTGCCGGCCGAGATCGCGTTCTGCTTCGCCACCGGCAACACCGCGCGGATGCGCGAGCTCGACTGCGGCCTGATCGAAATCGGCCGCTCCGCCGATTTCGTCATCATGGACAAGGCGCAGCACTCGCCGGCCAAGACGCTGCTCGACAGCGTCCAGCTCGGCGACCTCCCGGGCATCGGCATGACCATCATCGACGGCATCGTCCGCACCCAGCGCAGCCGGAACACGCCGCCGGCCACGAAGATCCCGGAGATCGTGGCGAAGTAGGATCGACCGGCTTTCTCCGCCGTCATTGCGAGCGCAGCGAAGCAATCCAGGGCCGCATGTGAAGCTCTGGATTGCTTCGGCGCAAGGGCGCCTCGCAATGACGCCGTGAGTTTGATGAAGATTGCGTAGCAAGGTTGGGCAAAGGCGCGCGCGACGCGCCAGCACCGTGTGCGACGCACCCAGCGTCTTCGTCGCAGCATGGATGGTGGGCACGACGTATTCGCTACGCGAATGCGTCTTTGCCCACCCTACACGACCTGCGCTCGTGGCGACTACCGCAGCCTGTTCAACAACCCCAGCAGCGTCTCGCGTTCCTTCGCATCGAGCGGCGCCAGCGTTTCCTTGGAGATCGCCAGCGCGAGCGGTGCGGTCTTCTCCGCGAGCTGCTGGCCGGCGCGGGTCAGGCTGACCAACAGCCTGCGACCATCCTGCGGGTCCGGGCTGGTTTCAGTGAGACCGCGCGCCGTCAGCCGATCGATCACGCCCTTGATGGTCGCGACATCCATCGCCGTGAACCGTCCGAGCTGGTTCTGAGAGCACGGTCCGGTCTCGACCAGCTTCGACAGCGCCGCCCATTGCGTCGGCGTCAGGTTGCTGCCGATGTCGCGCGCGAAGATCATGGTGTGGCGCTGCCACACCTGCCGCAGGATGAAGCCGATCTGGTCGTCCAGCACATAGGCCGTGCGGGCCGGCTTCGGCGCAGCCTTCGCGGCTTGCTTGGCCTGTGGCTTCGGCGTCGTCTTGGTCGCCGCTTTTGTCGACCGCTTCAGCGGGGCGCTCTTGGCCATATCTTTCCTCGCCTCAGATCGACAGATGCGCGTCGCGGATGTCGGGCCGCGCGTCGAGCTCGGCCATGGTGCCGGAGAAGCAGATGCGACCGCGCTCGATGATGTAGGCACGGTCAGAGATCAGCTTCGCGAAATGCAGGTTCTGCTCGGAGACGACCAGCGAGACGCCTTCCTTCTTCATGGTCAGGATCGCATCGACCATCTGCTCCACGATCTTCGGCGACAAGCCTTCCGAGGGCTCATCGAGCAGGACCAGCGACGGATTGCCCATCAGCGTGCGGGCGATGGTCAGCATCTGCTGCTCACCACCGCTCATGCGGCCGCCCGGGCGGCTCTTCATCTCGCCGAGATTGGGAAACAGCTGATACAACTTCTCGCGGGTCCATTGCGGGGCATTGGGCCGCGGCTTCTGGCGCCCGACCTCGAGATTCTCCTCCACCGTCAGCTCGGTGAAGATTCTGCGCTCTTCCGGAACATAGCCGAGGCCGGCGCGAACGATCTCATGGGTCGGCGCGGACGAGATGTCCTTGCCCTCGAACATGATCTGGCCTTCGCGCAGCTCGACCAGGCCGACGATCGAGCGGAAGGTCGTCGATTTGCCGGCGCCGTTGCGCCCGAGCAGTGCCACCACCTCGCCCTCGCCGACCTCGAGGCCGATGTCGAACAGGATATGCGCAGGACCGTAGTGGCTGTTGAGATTGGCGACGGACAGCTTCATGCCGGAGCTCCCTCGCGATGATCGGCATCATACAGCAGGCCTTCGCCGAGATAGATCGCCTGCACCTCGCGATTGGCCCGCACCTCGGCTGGCGATCCCTCGGCAATGAGACTGCCACGATTGAGCACGAGAATGCGGTCCGCATGCTCGAACACCACGTCCATGTCGTGCTCCGTGAAAAGGACGCCGATCGACTGCTCACGCGCGATTCCGGCGGTCAGCCGCATCAACTCGACGCGCTCGCGCGGCGCCATGCCGGCGGTCGGCTCGTCCATGAGCAGCAGCTTCGGCTGGTTGGCGAGCGCGATCGCGAGCTCCAGCCGCTTGAGGTCGCCATAGGCGAGCTCGCCGCAGGGACGCTCGGCATAGCCGGCCATGCCGACGAGATCGAGCAGGCGATCTGCTTCGTCCCGCTCGATGGCAAGCATCGGGCTCCAGAAATCGAACAGGCGGCGATGATGCGAGACCAGCGCGACCTGGATGTTCTCACGCACGGTCATGGTCGGATAGGTCGCGGTAATCTGGAAGGTCCGCCCGACTCCGAGCCGCCAGACCTCGCGCGGCTTGCGCCCCGTGGTCTCCTGCCCCATCACGGTGATGCGGCCGCTGTCCGGCACGTTCTGGCCGTTGAGCATGTCGAAGCAGGTGCTCTTGCCGGCGCCGTTCGGCCCGATCAGCGCGAGGATCTCGCCGGCCTGCAGCGTGAACGACACGTTGCGGACGGCGTGAATGCCGCCATAGGATTTCGACAGGCCTTCGACGGAGAGCAGCGACACGCCGAGACTCATTGTGCGCCCTCCATCTTGGCCGACAGCGCCCCCCCCTTGGGGGCCGCTGCGCGGCGCCGATGCATGACGGTTTCGACCACGCCCACGATGCCTTTCGGGAACACCACCACGATCAGCACGATGAAGATGCCGAGCACGAGCTTCGACCAGTCGGTCTGGCTGACCAGCCAGATGTTGAGCGCCTTGTAGACGATGGCGCCGAAGATCGCGCCGGGCACCGTCTCGACGCCGCCCAGCAGCACCATGACCAGGGCATCGACCGACAGCGAGATGCCCATGTTGTCCGGAAAGACGCTGCCCTTGAGATAGGCGAACAGCGCACCGCCGAGGCCGGCCGTCGTGCCGGCGATGATGAACGCCGTCCACTGGATGCGCTTGCCGTTGATGCCGATCGACTCGCTGCGCAGCGGAGAGTCGCGCATCCCGCGCAAGGCGTAGCCGAACGGCGAGAAGGTGATCAGACGCAGCACGCTGACGACCAACGCGGAGACGCCGAGCGCGAGCCAGTAGAAATGCGACGGCGACGCGGCCCATTTCTCCGGCCAGAGCCCGAGAATGCCGTTGTCACCGCCGGTGACCGCGACCCATTGGAACGCGATCGACCACACGATTTGCGCAAAGGCCAAGGTCAGCATCGCGAAATACACGCCCGAAAGCTGGACGGCGAAGGCGCCGAACACGGCCGCACCAAGCGCGCCGAGCAGCGGCCCCAGCAAGAGGCAGGCGATCATCGGCAGCCCCGCCATCTTCGCGAGGAAGGCGACGCCGTAAGCGCCGAGGCCGAAATAGGCGGCGTGACCGAACGAGGCGAGCCCGCCGACCGCCATCAGGAAATGCAGCGACGCCGCGAAGATCACGAAGATCGCGATCTCGGCGCCGACGGTCAGCGCGTAGTTGCCGGCGATGAAGGGCAGCATCGCCGCCAGCGCCAGCGCGACGAGAGACGCCAGCCGCTCGACCGAGCTCAGCGGACGCCAGGGAATGACGGTGAGACCGGGTGTGCGCCGCGCCGGCGCCTCCTTCTTGCCAAACAGGCCCCAAGGCCGCACGACCAGCACGACGGCCATCACCAGGAACACGAGGATCAGCGAGATCGTGGGGAAGATGAGAATGCCGAAGGCATTGAGCTCCGACACCAGCACGGCGGCGACGAAGGCGCCGAGGATGCTGCCGAGGCCGCCGATCACGACGACCACGAACACCTCGACGATGATGCGCAGATCCATCGCGTGATGGACCGCGTCGCGCGGAATCTGCAGCGCGCCGCCGAGCGCGGCGAGGAAGACGCCGACCGCGAACACCGAGGTGAACAGCCACTTCTGATTGACCCCGAGCGCCGCGACCATGTCGCGGTCCTGCGTCGCCGCGCGCACCAGGATGCCCCAGCGGGTGCGCTGGAACAGCAACCAGAGCACACCGAGCACGATCGGACCGAGCGCGATCAGGAACAGGTCGTAGCTCGGGATGTTCTGACCGAAGAAATCGACCGCACCTTTCAATCCCGGCGCGCGGCGGCCGACCAGATCATCCGGTCCCCAGATCAGCACGACGAGATCCTCGACCATCAGGGTCAAGCCGAAGGTCGCGAGCAACTGGAACAGCTCCGGCGCGTGATAGATCCGGCGCAGCAGCACGACCTCGACGAGCACGCCGATGGCGGCGACCGCGAGCGCCGCCACGACGATGCCGCCCCAGAAGCCGAGCGGACCGGACAGCCTCTCAGTGAGCGAAAAGGCCACATAGGCGCCGAGCATGTAGAACGCGCCATGGGCGAAATTCACGATGCGGGTGACGCCGAAGATGATCGACAGTCCCGACGCCACCAGGAACAGCGAGGCTGCACTGGCAAGGCCGGTCAGGAACTGGACGAAGTAGAAGGCCATGGGCGGTCCGCATGAGGAGATCGTCGAATCGATGAGCCGCATTTGCGCTCGGGCGCTCCTTCAGAGAGCTGACGAGCAAGCGTGGGGTGAGGGATCTCGGCCCGAACCTGTAGATCAGGCGTCGTATTCCCTCACCCCGCCCGCTCTCCCCCTGCGGGAGAGGGAGAAGCAGGATCGTGTGGATCAGTCCTTCGGCCGGAGCTTGCCGACTTCCGCGTCACCAGGCAGATAGTCCGAGCCCTTGCGGTAGACAGTGTCGACCATGATGCCCTTGCCGTCCTTCAGCGCGGTCTTGCCGACGTAAGCGCCGAGCGTCGACTGGTGGTCGATCTTACGGAACGTGATTTCACCGAAGGGCGACGGCACGGACAGTCCCTCGGCCGCGGCGATCAGCTTGTCGGTATCGGTCGAGCCGGCCTTGGCGAGAATGGCGGCCGCCGACTTGATGGTCTGGTAGCCGACGATCGAGCCGAGCCGCGGATAGTCGTTGTACTTGGCCTGATACGCCTTCAGGAACGCGTCGTGCTCGGGCGTCTTGATCGAGTACCAGGGATAGCCGGTGACGATCCAGCCCTCGGGCGTCTCCTCCTTGAGCGGATCCAGATATTCCGGCTCGCCGGTCAGGAAGCTGACGACCTTGCGGTCTTTGAACAGGCCGCGGGTGTTGCCTTCGCGGACCAGCTTCACGAGATCGGCGCCGAAGGTGACGTTGAGGATCGCCTCCGGATTGGCGGCGGCGACGGCCTGCACCACCGGACCGGCGTCGATCTTGCCCTGCGGCGGCCACTGCTCGTCCACCCACTGGATGTCGGGCCGTTTCTCCGACAAGAGCTTCTTGAACACCGCGACGGCCGACTGGCCATATTCGTAGTTCGGCGCAATGGTGGCCCATCGCTTGGCGGGAAGCTTGGCAGCCTCCTCCACCAGCATCGCCGCCTGCATGTAGTTCGACGGACGCAGGCGGAAGGTGTATTTGTTGCCCTTCGCCCAGGTGATGGCGTCGGTCAGCGGCTCGGCCGCCAGGAAGAACACCTTCTTCTGGTTGGCGAAGTCGCTGACGGCGAGGCCAATGTTCGACAGGAACGTACCGGCGAGCATCGCGACGTTCTCGCTCGAGACCAGTTCGTTGGCTGCGGTCTGCGCATCGGCCGGCTTGCCGCTGTCGTCCTTGGAGACGACGACGAGCTTCTTGCCGTTGATGCCGCCGGCTGCATTGACCTCCTCGACCGCAAGCTGCCAGCCCTTGCGATAAGGCTCGGTGAACGCCGGCAGCAGCGAATAGCTGTTGATCTCGCCGATCTTGATGACGTCCTCGGCGCGCGCCGCGCCCGTCAGTCCCGCGACGGCAAGGCCCAGGCCTGCCGCAAGCATCGTTCTCCGTCGCATCCCTTCAGCCTCCATGTTGAGTCGAATTACCGTAGACCGTCTTCGCCCTTGATCTCGGCGACCGTGAGCCCGCCGACGCGCGGCAGCGGACGGCCGCTGTCGGTGACCGCGAGCGCGACCATGATCTCATTGGCGCGCGGCGCGTCGTTGATCTGCACCTCCATGCCGTCGAAATGACTGCGCACGAAGGCCGCATCTTTATGGCCGAGCGGAATGTCGAGCGTGCAGCCGACGCCGCCGCGCTTCTTCGACGAGGGGATCAGCGCCGCGCCCTTGCCGAGCACCTTGCGCACCGGCGCCCCCATCTTCGGATGCAGGATCGCGGCCGCATGCTCCAGCTCGCCGTCGCTGCCGACGGCCGCCGCCTTGCCATAGCTGTGCGCGGCCGGGCCCTCGATGCCGAGCGCGGCAACCGCGCGCTTGGCCAGCATCGCGCCCAGCTCCTCGCCGATCGCGATCAGCGGCGACAGGTCCTCGACATAGCGGCCGGCAAACGGATTCTCGATCACGGCAACCGCCGCCGCGCGCCGCGTCGGCGGCGACACGGTCCGGCCCATCTCCTGATGGACTTCCTCGACCACGGTCACGATCTTTCTGATGACGGCGCTCATCGTCGACCCTTCGTATTCTGGCACATCATGCATCAAACCTCACGCCGCCGCCGCCCGCAACTGCGGCCGACGAACGATCTCGAGCGCGCGCGGACCGACAACGCGAATGTTGCCGCGGAGCTGCAGAACAGCGCCTTCGATCAGACCGGCCGACAGCAGCGACTGCCCACGATGCTCGCCCGCGGCCAGCGCTTCGGCAACCTCGACATCACGGAGCTCTCCGACCTCGCATGTGACGAGGCGGTCACCGAGATCGCTCTCCGGTTGCAGCTCGCACGCAGGTCGGCGAAGCACGGCCGGATGACCCGGAAGGTCGACCGCGTTGCCGATCACCGTCGCAGCCGCATCGGCCTGCGCTGCGCTACGCGCGAGCACCGTCACCGCATCGGCAATGCCCAGTGAGAAGCTGCGACCGTGGCGGCCCGATGTGGCGACACCGCCGATCGCGTCGGCAGCACGAAGCGTCATCCTCCGCATCACGCCCGCGCCGTCGGGACGGTCCATCAGCCCGACGCTGAAGGTGGCGGCATCCCGCAGATGGAGTGCGATGTCACCACCATTGTTGACATAAGCCCGCGTCAGCTTCGCCGCGCCGCACATGGCGCCGAGGATCTCCTCGGCGACGCTCCCGGCAACCGCGGCCATCGGCGTGATGAACATTTCGCGCGCGAACGGCGACACGGCCGCATGCATCCGCCTCGCGACGACACCTTTTAATTGGCATCGATCGTGATCGGCTCCCCTGCGCAGATCGGACAGTTCGGCACACAGCTCGTCCAAGAGACCCGTGAAACGCTCGGCCGCCGCACGATAGGCCGCACCAATATCGCCATCGGCCGCATCTGCGCCGATGATCAGATCGATCGGGCCGTCCTGCAGATGCAGCCGCCGGTCGGGCAACAAGGCGATCTGTGGCCGCCGGCTCATGCGCCCGGCCTCGGCCACGGCAATTGGCGAATGTCCTTGCTGACATCCTTCAGCGAAGCGAGCGGCTGGACGTAGTCCATGTGCCCGCCGAGCGCCGCATAATCCGATAGCCTCAGCGTGAACTCGATCGGCGCGACGATCGCAGGCGTCGGCACATAGCCGAAGGCGCCGGCCGGCATCTGGGTCACGTCGACCATATAGGTGATGCCACCGCCCGGCCAGACATAGACCGGCGCACCGCCGCTCGTCACCCGCGTCAGCGTATCCTTGACCGAACGCGTCAGCCGCACCGGATTGTCGGTGACGCCAGCGCGCAGCGAGCCGCCGGCACCGGCCATGAACAGCACGGTGCACAGCGCCGGCTCGCAGTTCTCCTGGATGCGCTCGACCGAGAACTGCAGCTCCGGCGGCATCTCGCGCTGCACCGGCCTGAGCGTCTCGTCGAGCACGTAGTATCCGGCATGCTCGCCCGTCGTGGACACCATCAGCAGCGTCGTTCCCGGCTTCGCCGTCTTCGGATCGAACGGCCCGAGGATCGACAGCGGATCGGAGATGTCGGTGCCGCCCCAGCCGGTTCCGGGCTGCGCCACCTGGAAGTAGCGGCCCGGCGTCGAGCGGCGTCCCTTCATCTTGATGCCGGTCGCAGGAATGTCGAGCAGCTTGCCGGCCTGGTGCTCCGACAGAACGCCGGTGATGTGATCATCAACCACGACGACCTCGTCGACCTTGCCCTGCCATTGCTTGGCGAACATGCCGATCGTGGCCGAGCCGCAGCCGACGCGCATGCGCTCTTCCTTGACGCCGTTGACGATCGGGGACTGCCCCGCCTGCACGATCACGCTGGAGCCCCCGTCGACCACGAGTTCCACGGCTTTGCGGTTGCTGAGGTCCATCAGCGCGTCACAGGTGACACGCCCCTCCTTCTTGGAGCCGCCGGTGAGATGATGCACGCCGCCGAGCGACAGCATCTGCGAGCCGTATTCGCTGGTCGTGACGTGACCGACCGCCTCGCCGTCGACGCGCACCGTCGCCGCTTCCGGTCCGAGATAGCGGTCGGTGTCGATCTTCACCTTGACGCCGCAATAGCTGAAGATGCCCTCGGTCACGACCGTGACCATGTCGACGCCATCGACCACCGACGACACAATGAACGGCGCCGGCTTGTAGTCCGGATAGGTGGTGCCGGCGCCGATCGCGGTAACGAACAGCTCGGGCTGATGCACGATCTTGCCGTCCCAGTCGCCGCTCGCCTGGAACGGCACCAGCTTGCCGCCATGCGACACCGTGCGCTCCAGCAGGATATGCGGATCGACGCGCACCAGCACACCGTCCTGATTGGCATAACGGTCGCAGGCACCTGCCGCGCCCGGCTTGATGTAGCACATCACCGGACAGGCATCGCAGCGGATCTTGTCCGCGGCACCGTCGCTCGCCGTTTCGGTCACCATGCAGAGAAGCCTATCTTGAAGCGGAGCTGGCGGCAAACGTCCACACGCCGCGGCAATTCGTTCGTACACGAATGATGTCGCGCCCCTCCGCCGGCTGTCAAGCGCCACCGCGAACGAAAAGCACGATTGCCGGATAAACGATCAGTTTGCCCTGCACAATGACGACAAATCGTGCATACGCTGCAGCGCAAAACGTGGCACTTGCATGTTAGTACACAAACGATACGCTCGGAGCGATCGCCATCGCATCCTCGTTAACGATAGCATAGCGGACGACAGAAGGGCATGACGCCAGCAACGATTCGGCTGACCGTGAACGGACGGGCGCACGACGTCGCCGCCGCGCCCGGCACGCCCCTGCTTCATGTGCTGCGCAACGACCTCGCCCTGAACGGTCCGAAATACGGCTGCGGCCTGGGGGAATGCGGCGCCTGCACCGTGCTGATCGACGGCCGCGCCGCCCGCTCCTGCGTCATTCCGGTGGAAGGCTGCATCGGCCGCGATGTCACCACGCTGGAAGGGCTGGGCTCGTGCGAGGCGCCCGATCCGGTGCAACAGGCCTTCATCGCCGAGCAGGCTGCGCAATGCGGCTATTGTCTCAACGGCATGATCATGACGACCAAGGCGCTGCTGGCGATCAAGCCCAATCCGTCACGCGACGAGATCAAGCAGGCGCTGCGCTACAATCTCTGCCGCTGCGGCGCCCATGTCGAGATCCTCCGCGCGGCGATGCGGGCGGCCGGCCACACGCTCGAGGCGCTGGACTGATGAACGATCGCCTCACCAAGGACGAAGACATGCCTCGCGGCTGGCTGGTCGTCGAGCGTCCCATGGCCGGCAACAATGGCCGGTTCGAAACCTTCATCCGGATCACGGCGGCAGGCGAGGTCTCGGCCTTCAACGGCCATGTCGATCTCGGCACCGGCATCCGCACCGCGCTGGGACAGATCGTTGCAGAAGAGCTCGACGTCTCCTTCGCCCGCGTCGTGGTCGTGCTCGGTGACACCGCGGTCGTGCCGAACCAGGGCGCGACCATCGCCAGCGAGACAATTCAGATCACCGCCGTGCCCCTGCGCAAGGCGGCGGCGCAGGCGCGCGCCTTCCTCTTGGCGCGAGCGGCCACGCAGCTCGGCCTCGACGTTCAGGATTTGACGGTCGAGGACGGGCTGATCCGCGGGCCCAACAACCGCGTCCTCAGCTATGGCGAACTGATCGGCGATGAGACGATCAGCCTCGCGCTCGCCGACGATATCATCGTCAAGTCGGTGAACGACTATCAGGTCGTCGGCCGCTCGGTGCCGCGCGTCGATCTGCCGGCGAAGGCGACCGGCGAGCTCACCTACGTACATGACGTGCGCGTGCCCGGCATGCTGCACGGCCGCGTCGTGCGCCCACCCTATGCCGGCGTCGATGCCGGACCGTTCATCGGCACCAGCCTGCTTGACGTCGACAGAGACTCGGTGCGCGGCGTCCCGGGCCTGATCGACGTCGTCGTCATCGGCGACTTCATCGGCGTCGTCGCCGAGCGCGAGGAGAACGCGATCCTGGCCGCCGAGCGCCTCGAGGTGAATTGGAAGCCGGTGCCGACCTTGCGCGATCTCGACGATGTCGAGAACGCGCTGCGGGCCAATCCGTCCGAGCCGCGACGGCTGCTCGACAAGGGCAATGTCGATGCCGCCATCGCCGGCGCCGCCAAGCCGATGCGGCGGACTTATCTCTGGCCTTATCAGATGCACGGCTCGATCGGTCCGTCCTGCGCTGTCGCCGACTATCGCGACGGGCAGATCCGCATTTATTCCGGCACGCAGAATCCGCACATCCTGCGCGGCGATCTCGCCATGCTGATCGACTGTCCAGAGGATCACATCGAGCTGGTCCGGCTGGAGGCCGCCGGCTGCTATGGCCGCAACTGCGCCGACGATGTCACGGCCGATGCGCTGCTGCTGTCGCGTGCGGTCGGCCGCCCGGTGCGCGTGCAGCTGACGCGCGAGCAAGAGCATCTGTGGGAGCCCAAAGGCACCGCGCAGCTGATGGACGTCAATGGCGGCCTCAATGCCGACGGTTCGGTTGCGGCCTATGAATTCGCCACGCGCTATCCCTCGAACGGCGCGCCGACGCTGGCCTTGCTGCTCACCGGCCGCATCGCGCCGGAGCCCGCCGTGTTCGAGATGGGCGACCGCACCGCCATTCCGCCTTATGATTACGACCATATGCGCATCACAGCGCATGACATGCCGCCGATCGTGCGCGCCTCCTGGATCCGCGGCGTCTCGGCGCTGCCCAATACCTTCGCGCACGAGTCCTATATCGACGAGCTCGCTGCGGAGGCCGGCGTCGACCCGATCGAATACCGGCTGCGCTATCTGAAAGACGAGCGCGCGCGTGATCTCGTGAACGCCGTGGCCGAACGCGCCGGCTGGACGCCGCGCCCCGTGCGGGAAGAGAAGACGCCCGAGAACGGCGTCGTCCATGGCCGCGGCTTCGCCTACGCGCTCTACGTCCACAGCAAGTTTCCCGGCTACGGCGCGGCATGGTCGGCCTGGATCGCCGATGTCGCCGTGAATACGACGACCGGCGATGTCAGCGTCACGCGGGTGATCGCAGGCCAGGACTCCGGCCTGATGATCAATCCGGACGGGGTACGCCACCAGATCGAAGGCAACGTCATCCAATCCACCAGCCGGGCGCTGATGGAGGAGATTCCCTTCACGCGCGGCAAGGTCGCGGCGCGGGAATGGGGCGCCTATCCGATCATCACCTTCCCCGACGTGCCTGAGATCGACGTGCTGATGCTGCCGCGACCGGATCAGCCGCCGCTCGGCGTCGGCGAGTCCGCGTCCGTGCCAAGCGCCGCCGCGATCGCCAATGCGATCTACGACGCCACCGGCGTCCGCTTCCGCGAGCCGCCATTCACGCCGGAGCGCATCCTGAAAGGACTGCGCGGCGAACGGGTGGAGACGCCGGCGCCGCAGTCGCTGCCCGCCCCCGAAAGACCGGCGACCACGTGGCTCAAGCCCTTTGCCAAGCGGGGCGGCGTGATCGCCACCGCCGTCGCGGCCTGCGCCGCGGCGATCGGCGTCGCCGCCGCCGTGCTGCCCTGGCGCGCCATCGCGCCGATCACCCGCCCCGATCCCTCGGTCTATTCCGCTGCGACGATCGCGCGCGGGGAGGCGCTCGCGGCACTCGGCAATTGCGCGGTCTGCCATACCGCGGATGGCGGCCTGATCAATGCCGGCGGCCGCGCACTGGAGACGCCGTTCGGCACGCTGTTCAGCACCAATATCACGCCCGACGTCGAGACCGGGATCGGCGCCTGGTCCTATCCCGCCTTCGAGCGCGCGATGCGCGAGGGCGTGCATCGCGACGGCCGGCAGCTCTATCCGGCGTTCCCCTACACGCATTTCGCACGAACCGATGATGCCGACCTGCAGGCGCTGTACGCCTACCTGATGGCACAGGCACCGGTCCGACAGCAGGCGCCGGACAACGCGCTGCGCTTCCCGTTCAACCTGCGGCCGCTGGTCGCCGGGTGGAATGCACTGTTTCACGACACGCAGCCGTTCAGGCGTGATCCAACACGATCAGAGCAGTGGAATCGCGGCTTCTATCTCGTCGAAAGCCTCGGCCATTGCAGCGCCTGTCACTCGCCGCGCAACGCGCTCGGCGCCGAGCAACGCAACGCATATCTCGCTGGCGGCTTCGCCGATGGCTGGGAAGCCCCAGCGCTGACCTCGCTCTCGAGTGCCCCGATCCCGTGGACCGAGGACGAGCTCTACACTTATCTCCGCTCCGGTCAGTCGCGCTTCCATGGCGTGGCCGCCGGTCCGATGGCACCGATCGTCAAGGATCTCGCGACGCTGCCCGATGCCGACATTCGGACCATGGCGATCTATCTCGCCTCGTTCCAGACGCCCTCGCCCGCGGCAGCGAAGCTGGAGGCGATGGCCGCGGAGTTGGAAGCGCGCACCAAGGTGACCTCGACGCCGTCTCCGGCGGCACGGCTCTATCTCGGCGCCTGCGCGGTCTGTCACGAGGTCGGCGGCCTGCCATTGTTCGGCAGCCGGCCTTCGCTGGCGCTGAACAGCAACCTGCACAGCGCCACACCCGACAATCTGATCCAGGTGATCCTGCACGGGATCATGAAGCCGGCCTCGTCCGACCTCGGCTACATGCCGGCGTTCAAGGAGCATCTCAGCGACGTCCAGCTCGCCGAACTCGTCGCCTATCTCCGTCAGCAATTTGCCCCGGACAAGCCGGCCTGGACGGGCGTCGACGCCGCCGTCGGTCGCATCAGGTCCGCCGTGGCGCAGTGAGGCCGAGCATGCTCCTTCAGCGCCCGGCGCCCCGACCACCACCCTGACGCGCATTCGGGCACCTCCTTGCCAGTAATTTCGCCTTGCGGCAGTCGCCCTGCCGCTTCTAGAATTTGAGACTATGTTCCAAAAAATGGAACAAACGGTATCATCATGAGCGCCCTGACCAACGCCATCGACATCCTGCGCTGCTTTTCGACCGCGCGACCCGACCTCTCCTTTGCCGACGTCCAGGTCCTGACCGGTAAGCCGAAAAGCTCGACCTCACGTCTGCTCCGCTCGCTGCGCGATTGCGGCCTGCTCGAGCAGGACCCGCATAGCCGACGCTACCGCCCGGGCCTGCTGACCTTCGAGCTCGGGCGGCTTCACCGTGCCCATGACGACCTGATCGCCACCGCCGAGGGCGAACTGCGTGATGTCTGCGCGCGCACTGGCCACACCGGCTACATCGCCGTGCTCGACGGCTATCAGCAGGTGGTGCTGCGGATCGTGCCCGGCTCCAATCCGCTGCGCGTCGTCAACCCGCCCGGCCAGCGCACGCCGGCAATCATCACCTCGAACGGCCGCGCCATGCTGGCGCGTCTGTCAGACCAGGAGATCCGGGCGCGCGTGCCGCTCGACTACCCGAAGGTCCCAGCCAACTCGCCGCAGAACTTCACCGAGCTGATGGCGCGGCTGAACGAGATCCGCCGGACCGGCATCTCGGACGCCGCCGACGAGGCCATCGAGGGCGTCGGCTCGCAGGGCTTTGCGCTGGCGAGCGGCGAGAGCGGTGAGCTGATCGGCATCGCCGTCTCCTATTCGGTGCAGGCGACCACCGAGATCGAGCGCGCCAACGTCCGCCGCGAGCTCGGCGCGATGGCCGCCAAGCTGCGGCGCATGACCGGCGATCCGCTCGGCCAGACCATCGAGCAACTGGCCGGACTGGCCTCCTGATGACGAGCAGCAGCGCGCCGCGCGTCAACAGCATGGCGCTGTTGATCCTGCCGAGCGCGTTGCTGTTCGCGCTGTTCTTCTTCCTGCCGATCGGATTGATGGCGCTGATGAGCGTCCTGACCGGCAACCCCGTGGTCATGCCGAACGTCGCCCTCACCGCCAAACACTATGCCCGCATGGGCGATGACGGCTACTATCTCGAGGTGATCTGGACCACGATCCGGATCGGCCTCTGGACGACCCTGGCCGCGCTCGTGATCGGCTACCCGCTCGCGCATTGGATGGCGCGGATCAAGAGCCGCACCGGCCATGCGCTGCTGCTGATGGCCGTGCTGGCGCCGATGCTGACCGGCATCGTGGTGCGCACCTTCGCCTGGATGACGCTGCTGTCCGACAAGGGTGTCATCAACCAGATCCTGACCGCGCTCGGGCTGATCACCAGGCCGTTGCAGCTGATGTACAATGAGACCGGCATCATCATCGGCCTCGTCCACATCTATGTGCCTTTCATGGTGCTGACGTTGACTGGCGTGATCGGCCGCATCGACGAACGGCTGGAGCAGGCGGCGGAGAATCTCGGCGCCAGCCCGTGGCGCGCTTTTCTCGAAATCACCCTGCCGCTCAGCCTGCCCGGCATCCTCGCCGGTTCGCTGCTCGTCTTCGCGCTCGCGATCAGCGCCTACGTCACGCCGATCCTGCTCGGCGGCTTCCAGATCATGACCCTGCCGATCCTGATCTACCAGCAGATCTCCGCGAACTTCAACGTCGGATTCGCGGCTGCGCTCGGCATGGTGCTGCTCATCATTTCGCTCTCGCTCGTTGTCGCGTATAATCACGTGCTCGGCCTCGTTTCGGGCCAGCGCGAGCTGCAATGAGGGCCAATATGACGAGCCTTGCTCCAGGATCGCGGCCGCCGCTTGCTGCGCCGATCGATCTGGCGGCCACACCTGCCCTTCGCAGCAAGACGCGGCCGCTCCGGTGGGGTCGCAGGCTCTATCTCACCGCCAATACCGGCATCCTCGCCTTCCTGCTGACGCCGATCGCGATCGTGATCGTGTTCGCGCTGAACCCCACGCCTTTCATCCAGTTTCCGCCGGTCGGCGTCTCCTTGCGCTGGTTCGAGAAGTTCTTCGCCTCGCGCGACTTCATGCACGCGCTGCTCTTCAGCATCGAAGTTGCGGCCATGACCACGGTCGCGGCCACCGTGCTTGGCGCGTCGGCCGCGCTGGCGATCGCCCGCGGCAACCTGCCAGGCTCTCGGCTGATCGTGGCGACCATGCTGTCGCCGCTGATGCTGCCCGCGATCCTGACCGGTCTTGCATTGTTCCAGTCCTACGTGCTGCTCGATGTCGGGCGTCCCTTGTGGGGCCTCGTCGCGGGCCATACGCTCGTGACGATTCCCTACGTCGTGCGCACCACGCTCGCGGTGTTGCATAATTTCGATGTCAGGCTGGAGGAAGCCGCGCAAAATCTCGGCGCCAGCCCCACCCGGGCCTTCTTCGAGATCACTCTGCCGCTGGTGAAGCCCGGCGTTCTGGCAGGCGCGATCTTTGCTTTCATCGTCTCGTTCGACCAGTTTCCGGTGTCGCTGTTCCTGGTCGCGCCGGGTAGCGAGACCTTGCCGATCACGCTGTTCAACTATCTGAAGTTCGATCTCGACGGCACCATCGGCGCGGCCTCGGTGGTCTCGATCCTGCTCGCCTTCATCGTCGTCATCGCGCTCGACCGCACCGTAGGTCTTCGCTCCTACGTCAAACTCTAAGGGAGATCCCGGACATGACCGCCTCATCGCGTCGTTTTCCTCTGAGCCGCCGCCGCCTGCTGACCGCGGCTGCGTCGCTCGGCGCCGGCGTTGTCGCTGCTCCCTATGTCGCGCGTGCGGATGAGCCCGTTCTCAACGTCACCGGCTGGGGTGGCAAATGGGGTGACGTGATGAAGGCCGAGATCGGCCCGGCCTTCGAGAGCGAGTTCAAGTGCAAGCTCAAGACCGACACCGCGCTGCCGTTCCTGCCAAAACTGCAGGCGAGCTCACGCTCGGCCCCGGTCTACGACGTGCTGCACACCAACTCCAACGAGCAGTGGGCGGCCGTGGAGATGGGTCTCGTCGAGCCCAAGGTCGACCCCAAGCTGGTTCCGAACGTTGCCGACGTCTACCCTTACGCCGTCAGCGACAAGATCGTCGGCGTCTGCATCTTCACCAGCGCCATCGGTCTCGGCATGCGCACCGACAAGGGCTATGGGAGCGTCACGTCGTGGAAAGACTACTGGGATGCGAAATTCAATGGCGCGCGCGGCGGCTATGTGATCCCAGCCAATAGCCTGGGACAGGCGTTCGTGATGATGTGCGGCGCGCTGTATGGCAAGGGCCAGACCGACCTCGACGCCGCCTATGGAGCGCTGGAGAAGCTGAAGCCGATCAAGCTGGTCGACTTCACCGGCGCGATGGAGAAGCTGATCCTGTCCGGTGAGGTCGGCCTCGGCATCCTGCATGATTCCGGCATCTATCGTTACGACGGTCAGAACCAGCCGGTCGACTTCGTCACGCCGAACGAGGGCGTGCTGTCGCTCGAGCAAGTGCTGAGCATCACGCCCGGCAGCAAGGTGAAGGAGCTCGCCAACGCCTATATCAACTACATGCTGCGCCCCGAGGTCCAAAAGCGCCTCGCCGAGACGGTGTGGTATTCGCCGGCCAACAAGAAGGTCAAGCTCGACGCCAAGTATGACGCCAAGCTGCTGACGACGCCGGAGAAGGTCAGCAAGCTGATCCAGGTCGACTGGAAGTGGTACAATGCACGAAAAGACGAGATCGACAGCCGGGTCAACCGGATCTTCCGCGCATGAGCGCTGCCATCGAGATCGCCGCGGTCAGCAAGATCTATGACGGCGGCGTACGCGCACTCGATGCGGTTGCCGTGAACATCAGGCCTGGCGAGTTCTTTTCGCTGCTCGGCCCGTCCGGCTGCGGCAAGACCACCACCCTGCGCATGATCGCCGGCTTCGACAGCCCAAGCGCCGGCGAGATCCGCCTCGACGGCGCCGACATCACCCATGTGCCGGCGCACAAGCGCGACATGGCGATGGTGTTCCAGAACTACGCCCTGTTTCCGCACCGGACCGTGGCCGAGAACGTCGCCTTCGGCCTGCGCATGCGCAAGATCGACAAGGCGACGATTGCCGCGAAGGTGAAGGCAGCGCTGGCGATGGTTGAACTCGGAGGCCTGGAGAACCGCAGGCCGGCGCAACTGTCCGGCGGACAGCAGCAGCGCGTCGCGCTCGCCCGCGCCATCGTCATCTCGCCGCGCGTGCTGCTCTGCGACGAGCCGCTCGGCGCGCTCGACAAGAAACTGCGCCAGCAGATGCAGTTCGAACTCAAGCAGCTGCAGAAGACGCTCGGCCTCACCCTCGTGTTCGTCACCCACGACCAGGAAGAGGCGCTGGCCATGTCGGACCGTATCGCGGTCATGAACGCCGGCCGCATCGAGCAGATCGGTACCCCGGTCGAGATCTACGATCAGCCGCGAACGCGTTTCGTCGCGGATTTCATCGGCGACACCAACATTTTTCGCGGCCAGCGCGTGACCTTGGACAATGGCGTCGGCATAGCCGCCGGCAACGGTCTGGTGCTGGCCCTGGCGGACACGGTCGCAGCAGCCGAGGGCGAGGTTCTGTCGGTCGCGCTGCGGCCGGAGAAGATATCGGTGTCGCCAGCCGAGGTGGCCGATGCCAAGCGGACGGGCATGTCCGTGCGCGGCACCGTCGAGAGCACCAATTTCCTCGGCGGCGCGGTGCTGTACCGCATCGCCCTGGAGAGCGGACAGCACGTGCTGGCGCAACAGCCGAATTCCGGGGCTGGTCCGCTCCACGCGCCGGGTCAAACGGTCACGCTCGACTGGCGTCCGGCCGATCTCGTCATTCTCGAGGATTGATATTGTGAACGTTAAATTCTTATTCCCGCAGCAGTACCGTGCGCCGCAGTCACAGAGCACCGTCGAGGAGCTCGTGCCGTGAGCGCGGCCGGCATGGAGACGATCAGCCTCGACGACATCGAGTCGCTCGCGGTCGGCGCCTGGATCCTCGGCACCGGCGGCGGCGGCAGTCCCTATCTCGGCCTGCTCAACCTGCGCCGGCTCTATGCGGAAGGACATCGCGTGCAGATGATGTCGCCGCTCGACCTCGCAGACGACGACTGGGTCGCGGTGGTCTCCAACATGGGCGCCCCCTTGGTCGGGCAGGAACGGCTGGCCGACAGCCGCAGCATCGCGCGTGCGGTGCGCATGCAGGAGGAGATCAACGGCATCACATTTCGCGCCGTGATGTCGGTCGAGATCGGCGGCGGCAACGGCATGCAGGCGCTCATGGCGGCGGCGCATCTGAACATCCCCGTGGTCGACGCCGACTGCATGGGCCGCGCCTTTCCCGAGGCGCAGATGACGTCGGTCGCGATCGGCGACCTCAAGCCCTATCCCTGCACGCTCTACGATCCGCGCGGCATCGAGGCCGTCGTGACCAAGGTGCCGAGCTGGAAGTGGATGGAGCGCGCCAGCCGCAAGATCTGCGTCGAGATGGGCTCGATCGCCTCGACCAGCAAGGCGCCGCGCACGGGCCGCGAGGTCAAGGACTGGGGCATCCATTTCACCACCACCAAGGCCATCGCGATCGGCCGCGCGGTCGAGGCCGCCAACAGGAGCCACCACGATCCGATCGCGGCGATCCTCGATTGCGAGGGCGGCCAGCGGCTGTTCAATGGCAAGATCGTCGACGTCGAGCGCCGCACCACCGAAGGATTTCTGCGCGGCAGCGCCGTCGTGGAAGGCAGCGACGACGATCGCGGCACCCGGCTCAAGCTGTCGTTCCAGAACGAATGGATCGTGGCTTGGCGCGATGGCGAAGCCATCGCGATGGCGCCGGACCTGATCTGCGTGCTCGACAGCGTCAACGGCCACGGCATCGGCACCGAGACGGTGCGCTACGGCCAGCGCGTCACCGTGATCGCGCTGCCCGCACCGGCCGTGCTGACCAGCCCGCGCGGGCTCGAATTCGTCGGCCCGCGCGCCTTCGGCTATGACCTCGATTTCCGGTCGCTGTTTGCGACCCCTGGAGCTCCCTGAGAATGAAGCGGATTGGCATTGACGTCGGTGGCACCAACACCGACGCCGTCCTGATTGCCGACGACGAGGTCGTCCACTCCGTCAAGAGCGCAACCACCGCCGACGTCACCTCCGGCATTCTCGCCGCGCTCAAGGCGCTGCGAGAAAATCCCGCGGCGGCCGTGCCGGTCGACGCGGTCGTGATCGGCACCACGCATTTCATCAATGCGGTGGTGCAGCGGCGGCACCTGCAGAGGATCGGCGCCATCCGAATCGGGATGCCCGCCTCCGCCTCGCTGCCGCCGTTCTGCGACTGGCCGGCCGATCTCGCCGCGCTGGTCAGCGCCGAGACCTTCATGCTCGAAGGCGGCCACGATTATGATGGCCGCCCCTTCATGCCGCTCGACACGGCCGGACTAAGGGCCGCCGCGCACGCGATCAAGGCCAAGGGCCTGCGCGCGGTCGCGGTCGCCTCGTCGTTCTCGCCGCTCGACCCGAGCTGCGAAAACACTGCGCGCGAGATCCTCGCCGAGATCTGCCCCGAGGTCGCCGTCACCCTGTCGCACGACCTCGGCCGCATCGGACTGCTGGAGCGCGAGAACGCCGCCCTGCTCAATGCCGCGCTCCACGACCTCGCGGTCACGACGGTCGCCGCCTTCCGCAAGGCGATCGCGGAGTCCGGCATCGATGCTCCGCTGTTCCTGACGCAGAACGACGGCACCGTGATGCAGGCGGAGATCGCGACCGCCTTCCCGGTCATGAGCTTCGCCTCCGGCGCCACCAACTCGATGCGTGGTGCCGCGTATCTCTCCGGCCTCGACGACGCCATGGTGGTCGACGTCGGCGGCACCACCAGCGACATCGGCCAGCTGCGCCACGGCTTTCCGCGCGAGGCCAACGCCGTCGTCGAGGTCGGCGGCGTCCGCACGCTGTTCCGCATGCCCGATTTGCTCTCGATCGGGCTCGGTGGCGGCAGCCATGTCGAGCAGGATCCGGTCCGCGTCGGCCCGCTCAGCGTCGGATACCGGCTGACATCCGACGCGCTGGTATTTGGCGGCGACCGTCTGACCGCGACCGACATCGCGGTCGCCGCGGGGCTGATCGACATCGGCGACAGATCGCGCGTCGCGCATCTGCCGAAAGGCCTGATCGACGCCGCGCTCGCCGACGCCCACCGCAAGCTCGAGGGCGACATCGACCGCATGAAGACCGAGGCCGGCGACGTGCCGCTGCTCGCGGTCGGCGGCGGTGCCTTCCTGGTGCCGGAGCGCCTCGCCGGCATCTCCAACATCGTCCGCGTCGACCATGGCGACTGCGCCAATGCGGTCGGCGCCGCCATCGCCCAGGTCTCCGGCGAGGCCGACCAGGTCTTCCGCGACCTGACCCGCGACGAGGCCATCGCCGCCGCGCGCGGCATCGCCGAGGCACGCGCCGTGCAAGCCGGCGCCGCCCCCGATACGCTCAAGACGGTCGACGTCGAGGACATGCCCATCGCCTACCTCCCCGGCAACGCGCTGCGCGTCCGTGTTCGCGTCGCCGGCGCCATCGCCGAGCCGACCATCGGCGCGGCGGCGTAGTCCATTGTCATCACGCCAGCTCGGCGATCCGCTCGACCCCGGCCTCCGCGCCTTGCGCCTTGGCCGCCGCCATCGAGCCGCCGAGGTCAATGCCCCGGCAGGCGTTGTCGACGACGATGGCCGCGAAGCCGAGCCGCCGTGCATCGACCGCCGAATAGTGCACGCAGAAATCGGTGGCGAGACCGACGAGAAAAACCCGCTTCAGGCCGCGCTCGCGCAGATAGCCGGCGAGGCCGGTGGGCGTGGTCTTGTCGTTCTCGAAGAACGCCGAGTAGGAATCGATCGCGGCACGAAAGCCCTTGCGGATGATGAGCTGCGCCTTGTCGGTCGCAAGATCGGCATGGAAGGCCGCGCCCGGCGTGCCCTGGATGCAATGGTCCGGCCACAAGGTCTGCGGCCCGTAGGGCATCGTGACGGACTCGAACGGCGTCTTTCCCGGGTGGCTCGAGGCGAACGAGCTGTGTCCCGCCGGGTGCCAGTCCTGGGTCAGGATGATGTGATCGAACTTCCCGCTCAGCCGGTTGATCACCGGCACCACGGCATCCCCGTCGGCCACGGCGAGCGCGCCGCCGGGACAAAAATCGTTCTGCACATCGATGATGAGCAGCAAATCCTCGTTGGCCTTGATCTGCATTCCGGTCTGCATCCGTTTCACGCGTACTCCGTCAAGGATGGCCCCAGCCCGCGGCAATCTCAAGCCGGACCGCCGAACAATCCGCGGCAAGCCAGCCCCTCCATTTTGGAATCCCTGCCCTGCAGGCCGGGCCTGGAAACGCCAGCCGATTCATGGATTCTCCCGGCGGGAGAGAATGGCCGATGCAGACTGCCGTCACACACCATTCCAAGAGCCAGCGTCTCGAGCGCTGGGCGGTCGCCACCCTGCGCGAGGCCGGCGCGATCGTCGAATGCGAACAGCACGGCTGGATGCGCGAGCGCGGCGATCCGCATGCGCTGGCTCTTGCGCTTCGCATCGCACGCGACGATCCGCCACGCGGCTTGTGTAGCTCGGAAGCGGTCGCGGCGATCGAGGACGTCCTGGCCGCGACCGGCGACACCTGCCCTGATTGTTCACGGCACGGAGAGCCGGAAGATCCGCCGCGATTCAAATAAGTGATTCCGCAGCTACCCCAAGATGCCCTAGCCTGAGGCCTCCAGCGGGAGACGCCATCATGCCGAATCATCCGGTCCCGTGGCTGCTGCGCAAGCCATGCCCGACCTGCGGTCGCGCGCTCGCGGTGCGCGAGGGCAAGGGCGGGCGCCGCGAGCTTACTTGCCCGACCTGCGATGGGCCCGATCCGCTGCACTCGCCCAAGGCGCTCCGCTGGGCGAGGGGATCGCTTCGGCCGCCGGAGCGGCCGAAGCAACATTGACGTCACTGGCGCGTAAGTTTGCGCTCGACTTTCTTGCGGCTGTTGCCGACCTTCTTGACCGCCTTCTTCACCGCGGACGCCGAGCGGCCGCTTTTCTTGGCTTCGTAGCGGACTTCGTAGTCCTGTCCACCCGCGACGCGGGCGCGATCCTGCTTGCGTCCGCGCGCTGACTTTGCGGTCGAGGCCTTCTTCTTCGTTGCCATGGTGCATCTCCTTCTCAGCGCGCAACGCACGACCCATCGAAGCGGTTCCGCCGATGAGGAAGGCCCATCGCATCGATCAGCCGACGTCGAACTTGACGCCCTGCGCCAGTGGCAGGCTGCGGCCGTAGTTCACGGTGTTGGTGGCCCGGCGCATATAGGCCTTCCATGAATCCGAGCCGGACTCGCGGCCGCCGCCGGTCTCCTTCTCGCCGCCGAACGCGCCGCCGATCTCGGCGCCCGAGGGACCGATATTGACGTTGGCGATGCCGCAATCGGAGCCGCGCGAGGACACGAACAATTCGGCCTCGCGCAGATCATTGGTGAAGATCGACGACGACAGGCCCTGCGGCACGGCGTTGTGCAGCTCGATCGCGGCATCGAGATCACGATACGGCATCACGTAGAGGATCGGCGCAAAGGTCTCGCGCTCCACCGGGCCTGATTGCGCTTCGATCTCGACCAGCGCCGGCCGGACGTAATAGGCCTGCTCGAAGCCGCCGACGGCGACGCGCTCGCCGCCGAACACGCGGCCACCGTGATCGCGCGCGGCGCTCAGCGCGTCCTGCATGGCGTCGTAGGCGCCGCGATCGATCAGCGGGCCGATCAGGGTGCCCTGCTCCAGCGGATTGCCGATCGCCACCGAGGCGTAGGCCTGCTTCAGCCGTGGCACGAGCTGGGCGTAGACGTCGGCATGCACGAACAGGCGGCGCAGGCTGGTGCAGCGCTGGCCCGCGGTACCCATCGCCGCGAACGCCACGGCGCGCAGGGTGAGATCGAGGTCGGCCGTGGGCGTGACGATCGCGGCATTGTTGCCGCCGAGCTCGAGGATGGCGCGGGCAAAGCGGCCGGCAAGGCAGGCGCCGACGACGCGGCCCATGGCGGTCGAGCCGGTCGCCGACACCAGCGGCACCCTGGCATCGTCGACCAGCATCTCGCCGACCGTGCGGCCGCCGAGCAGCAGGCCGGCAAGCCCCTCCGGCGCCTCACCGCCCTCGCGGCGATAACGTTGCAGCGCGCGCACCAGCAGCGCGTCGGTCGCGAGCGCGGTCAGCGGCGTCTTCTCCGACGGCTTCCAGACGACGCTGTTGCCGCACACCAGCGCAATCGCCGCGTTCCAGGCCCACACCGCCACTGGGAAGTTGAAGGCGGAGATCACGCCGGTGACGCCGAGGGGATGCCAGGTCTCCATCATGCGATGCTCGGCGCGCTCGGTCGCGATGGTCAGCCCATAGAGCTGGCGCGACAGGCCGACGGCGAAGTCGCAGATGTCGATCATCTCCTGGACCTCGCCGAGCCCCTCGGAGACGATCTTGCCGGCCTCGATCGAGACCAGGCGACCGAGCGCAGCCTTGTGGGCGCGCAGCTCCTCGCCCAACAGCCGCACCAGCTCGCCACGCTTCGGCGCGGGCACGAGGCGCCACTGCAAGAACGCGGCATGGGCGCGCGCGATCACCGCGGTCGCATCCGCCCTGGTGTCGTCGTGCACATGGGCCAACACCTCGCCGGTCACGGGCGAACGCGCGGCGCGCGTCCCACCGCGCAGCCGCTCCGGCGCAACGCCGAGCGAGGTCAGGATCTCGGCCGCTTCCGCAACGAGGGTCAGGGGCGATGCTTGGCTGGGCGACATATGCAACTCCGGATTGTCCCCCGCGCCGGTGCGCGCGAGACGTCATGAATGGTCCATCATAAACGCCCCCGTGTAGATCAAATCCGGCTGCGGCGCGAGCACCCGGGCGCTGGGCAAACGGCCACTGGGAAGGTCGCTCGTCGGCTCATGGGGCATCCTCCCGCTCGTTCTGCCTCGCGCGCGCAGGCTGAGCCTTCTGGCGCGCATCGCCGAGATCCCGCGACGCAACGCGCCCGGGCTGATGGGATCGATGAGCCCTCGCGAAACACGAGGGCGCAGGGAATGCCGGGAGCTGGCCGCCCCCATGGCCCGCCTGCGAAAAAAATGCAGGCGGCAGGAACCACAGGTTCAGCCGAGACATCCCGGCATTCCCCGCGCGATGGTCTTCACGATTATATCGTGCTCTCCCCGGTGTACGGCTCTTTAGCCACCGTCGCCCTCGGAATCATCGCCCGAAAGCTTGGCGCCAGCGTCGCGGCGCCAGGACCACACGACTTCACGTCCGCCAGCTGCCGTTCGTCCGCGTGCAAGCACGCTGCGGCAGACAAGCGGCCATCGCCTCCCCGCCTCACGTGTCGTGACGATCGCGATACGCCCCTCGTGGCGAAGCAGGATGGACGCAGTAGAGCACATTTTCTGGAAAAGCGAAAGCGTTTTTTGGAGCGCCGCAGCGACCGAAGATCGTCCATGACACGTCTTGCGTTGGCAGACGGATTGTGATCGTCGAGGAGAACTGCGAAGTGGCTCTCGTAACAAAGATCATTGCGGCCCGATCCGCCTCGATATACCAACGTCGCATATCTCCTCGCGAGAGACGATCAGCATGACGATCGAGACTTGGTTCGCATTTGCGGGAACGTCCATCATCCTCCTGGTGATCCCTGGGCCGACGGTTCTGCTGGTGGTCTCCTATGCGCTGGGCCAGGGGTGGCGAACCGCGCTGCCGACGGCCGTCGGCGTCGCGCTGGGCGACTTCACCGCCATGACCTTGTCCATGCTGGGCGTCGGTGCGTTGCTGGCGACCTCGGCGCTGCTGTTCACCGTGCTGAAATGGATCGGCGCGGCCTATCTCGTCTGGCTCGGGATCAAGCTGTGGCAGGCCGGCGGCGTGCTGAACGCCGTGCCGCGGACCGACAGGACCTCGGCGCTGAAGATGCTCGGTCACGCCTGGATCGTCACGGCGCTGAACCCGAAGAGCATCACCTTCTTCGTTGCGTTCCTGCCGCAGTTCCTCAGTCCGAACGGCAGCTTCCTCAAGCAGATGATCGTGTTCGAATCGACCTTCGTCGTGCTCGCCTTCGCCAATGCCGTCGGCTATGCGCTGATCGCCTCGCGCGCCCGCGCGCTCGTACGGAGCGCGAAGGTGATCAGCATCTTCAACAAGGCGGGCGGCACCCTTCTGATCGGTGCGGGCGTCGCCGCCGCGGCGGCGCGGACGGCGCAGAACTGAACGGGCTGCGACCTTCGGCAGGGATTGTCGCCGGCCACATCGGCTGACAACGCCCGCGAGGCGTCGTCCAGGTTTCTGCAACGCGCAGGTCAGGCTATATTGCCGCCGTCACCTGTTATCGAGCAGGCTTTGCCATGGCCGACACACACCCATCCAGTCCCGAGCTCTGGCCGTCGATCCAGCACGAGGCCCGGCGCATCGCCGCGGCCGATCCCGTGTTCAGCCGCGCCCTGTCGGCTGCAATCCTCGACCATTCTGATCTCGGCAGTGCCGTCGCGCAGCAGATCGGCATCCGCCTCGGCAGCGGCGATGCCGCGCGCGCCCGATTTGCCGCGGTCGCGCGCGAGGCGTATGCCGCCGCGCCTGAGCTCGTCGAGGCGGCGGGTCGCGACCTCGGCGCGATCGCGACGCAGGATCCAGCGACGACAGCGCTGCTGCCGCCGCTGCTGAACTACAAAGGCTACATCGCGTTGCAGGCCTATCGCGTCTCGCACTGGCTCTGGAGCAACGGGCAACCCGACCTGGCGCTACTGCTGCAGGCGGACTCGTCAACATCCCTGCAGGTGAGCATCCATCCCTCGGCGCGGCTCGGGACCGCGGTGTTTCTCGATCATGCCACCGGCATCGTCATTGGCGCCCACAGCAGCATCGGCCACGACGTCACCATTCTGCAGAACGTTACGATCGGACGACACGACGCGCTGCCCGGCCGCGCCCCGCGGATCGGCCGCGGCGTGCTGCTCTCCTCGGGCGCGACCGTGCTGGGCGACGTCACGGTCGGCGACTTCGCCAAGATCGGCGCCGGTGCCGTCGTCACCACCGATGTGCCGGCCGGCTGCACCGCCGTGGGCACGCCGGCTCGCCTGACGAACTGCCCGGAGCAGCCGATCCCGACCTGACCACGACTCCTCGCGACTCCTGGGACGGCCGGTTCTACAGCAATGTATCAAGCTTGCCCGCGGTGACGGAGATCAGGTCGCGGATCTTGTCGCACTCGGCCGCAAGCGATGCGAGGGCCGGATCCGACCTGATGCACCGATCCAGATTGTCGACCGCGCTTCGCCAAAGCTCCAATTCGCACCGCAGCCGTCCGACCTCGCTGGTTGCCACCGCATCGCGCAGCCGTTCTGCCTTCGCGCCGACGATCCGCAACGAGGCCCGGGCGGGAAATGCGAGGATATCGGCCACGGATCACCCCGGTGAGAGTGGTGGAATTCGGCAAAGGGGCGACAGGCGCATGACGCGCCGGCCGGCGGCATCGCCTGCAACCGCGCGGCGGCCCGGGTTGACAGGCCGCCGCGCGTCGGCGCTTTTCGATCCAGCCTCAAGCCGCGGCGCGCTCGGCCAGAGCCTGAGCTTCTGCAGCGGCACGCGCCATGCTGGACGACATCTCGCTCGTGACGGTGCTCTGCTCCTCGACGGCGGCGGCCGTCGACGTCACATACTCGCTGACGTTCTGGATCGCCTGCTTGATCGAGCCGAGAGACGTGACGACGCCCCCGGAGATATTGTTGAGACTGTCGATCTCGGTCGCGATCTTGTCGGTGGCGGTCTTCGCCTGGGTGGCGAGGTTCTTGACCTCGGATGCAACGACGGCAAAGCCCCTGCCCGCTTCGCCGGCCCTGGCGGACTCGATGGTGGCATTCAGCGCCAGCAGATTGATCTGGCCGGTGATGTTGTGGATCATCTCGACGATGCCGCTCATCGACTGAGCGGCATCGGAGAGCCGCTGTGCCTGCGCGTCGGCTGCGGTGACACGGTCCACCGCGCCCATGGCGGTCTCGCGCGACTTCGTCATCGCTTCGGAAATCTCGCGCACGGACGCGTTGAGCTCCTCTGCGCCCGCCGCCACCGATTCCATCATGGCCCGCACGCGCTCGTTGCCCATGCGAACGAAGACCTGCCGGGTGACGTCGGTCGCATATTTGACCACCTTGAACGGCTTGCCGTTGAGGTCGAGGATCGGATTGTAGGAGGCCTGGATATAGACTTCCCTGCCGCCCTTGCCGATGCGCTTGTACTCGGCCGACTGGTACTGGCCGCGGTTCAGGCTCGTCCAGAAATCGCGATAGGCAGCGCTCTCCCGCTCGGACGCTTCGACGAACATGCTGTGATGCTTGCCCTGGATCTCGGCCAGGGTGTAGCCGAGCGCGCGAAGGAAGTTGTCGTTCGCGGTGATGATCGTGCCGTCCATGTTGAACTCGATCACCGCCTGGGACTTGCCGATGGCCTCGATCTGCCCGGCGAGGTCGGCGTTCTTCAGCTTCTGCGCGGTGACATCGGTCGCGAACTTGACGACCCCGATCGGCCTGCCCGTCGCATCGAGCACCGGATTGTAGGTGGCGAGGATCCAAACTTCCTTGCCGCCCTTGCCGATGCGCTTGTATTCGCCGCCCTGGTATTCGCCGCGATTGAGCGCAGCCCAGAACTCGCGGTAGGCCGGGCTGTCGCGCAGCGCGGGTTCGACGAACATGCTGTGATGCTTGCCCTGGATCTCGTCGAGGCGGTAGCCCAGCGCATCGAGGAAATTCTTGTTGGCACTGACGATGGTGCCGTCGAGCTTGAACTCGATCATGGCCTGCGCGCGATCGATGGCGGCAAGCTTGGAGCCGTCGGCCATGCTGCGCAGCTTCTTCTCGGTGACGTCGGTCGCGAACTTGACGACCTTCACCGGCTTGCCGGCGCTGTCGAGGACGGGATTATAGGACGCCTCGATCCAGACTTCGCGACCGCCCTTGCCGATCCGCTTGAACTCGGCAGCCTTGAACTCGCCCTGGCGCAGTGCGGCCCAGAACTCGCGGTAGGCGGCACTGTCGCGCTCCGAAGTATCCACGAACATGCTGTGGTTCCTGCCCTGGATTTCCTGCAACTGATACCCGACCGCGTTCAGGAAGTTCTGGTTGGCGGTGATGATCGTGCCATCGAGCTGGAATTCGATCACGGCCATCGCACGACTGATTGCTGCAAGCTGCGCTTCGGCGTCCGCGCGGCTATTCGATCGAAACAACAAGGTGACCTCCAGATGATGAGTACGTTTTCAGATGATCGGCGACGGTGACGGTTGCCCATGCGACCGACGACATGTCTGCGCAAAGATTGATGCAACTTGTTCCACTCTCGTTAAAGCGCGTTGAGAAATCCGGTTTTTCCGTAGTTCTACCGTTGTGGCATGATGTCAGACATACAATGACGCCGCGCGGAAGCTGCGCTGCGGCGCCCCAACATCAAAGGTGAAGCGTACGATGCTGCATCCAGAGATCGCGGGCGGAAGGATCCGGCGATCCGCACTGACAGGGCGGACCGCCGCTCCCGTCATATTCATTTTGCAGGCGCACCCGGTCGGAAAGATTGCCGCAGCCCATCTCGTTGGCCCTTGGGCGCGTCAGGTCGGGATCGCGGTAGGCGCCGATCAGCGGATCGCCGCCGCGGGAGCGGACCTGGAACGTGCAGCAGATATCGCCCGCGTCGACGACCAGGCTGACGTCATGGTGCCGGAGATGCTGTTTGGCGCCCTCGATATGGTCGCACAGCCACGAGCGGGCGGACGGCGGTGCGGATCACCCGGCGCCATCCTGAAATGATAGATGATCAACTGACTCCGTCCACCCAACCTGCATCGATCAGGTATTCCTCAGGAGATGTGCGCCTGCGACCAGACGTTTTCCATCTTCACCGCGTCGAGCGCGGCCGCCGGCTCATCGATGCGATACGGCTTCGACAGGATGCGGACGTCCCGCGGCGCCGGTGGTGGTGTCGCGCAGGGTCTGATGCTCCAATTCGGCATCGAGCTCGGCGCCAATCAGGATCACGATGGCGGAGATCCAGATCCAGGTCATGAAGCCGATGGCGGCGCCGAGCGAGCCATAGGTCGCGTTGAAGCTGCCGAAATTGGCCGCATACCAGGAGAACAGCGCCGACCCTGCGAGCCACAGCACCGCTGCCAGCGCGCCGCCCCAGCTGATCCAGCGCCATCTGGGCTCCTCGCGGTCCGGCCCGTAGCGGTAGATCAGAGCCAGTCCGAGCGCGACGCAGATGAAGATGACCGGCCAGCGGCCGATCCGCAACACCAGGTCGCCGGCCTCGGACATGCCGAGATAGTTCAGCAGCACCGGGAGCACGACGACGGCTCCGATCGCGAGCAGCGCGAACAGGATCGCGCCTCCGGTGAACAGCAGCGAAATCGCGTTCAGCTTGATGAAGCCACGCCTCTCCGGCTCGCGATAGACGACGTTGAGCGTATCGAATAGCGACTTCATCGCGGCATTGGCGCTCCATAGCGAGATCGCGAGGCTGACCAGGAAAGTGATGCCGAGCGCCTGAGTGCCGTTGGCGGAGACGCGCGTCAACTGGTCGCGCGCGATGTCGATGGCGCCGCCCGGCATCACGCCCTGCAACTGCTCCAGATGTCCGGTGATCCTGGCCGGATCGGAAAACAGGCCGTAGATTGCCACCAGCGCGGCCAGCGCCGGAAAGATCGCCAGCAGGGTGTAGAATGTCATGCCTGCGGCGAGCGCAACGATCCTGTGCTCGGTGACGTTCTCGTAGACCCGGAACAAGACGTCCTTCCAGCTGCGCGCGGGAATCTCCGAGGGCGAACGCGCCAACCGGCCGTGTCCATCGTCGACCCTGCTCGCGCGTCCCGTGCGCCCGGCCTGTTCGGGCCGCTGATCGAAATAGTGGATCAGGAACGCGAACCCGAGCAGAGCCAGCATCCCGCCGGTGCCAGGTGCGCGCGGGCTGCTCGCGAAAACGCTTGGGGAGTCGCGATGGGCGGCGTCTGACGTCCTGGATCGGCGAAACATGGGATCGGTCCATCACTAGCGGCGAAAAAGGCAACCGGGGCGGTGGACGAATGTTCCGGCATCACGCCATGACGCCCGTTGCCGAGCTCCGCGACGGTGGGGCTGCCTCAGATCTTCAAAAGGCCAACTCGGGCAAGCGCCGACATGCAGATATTTTCGTTCGTCGGTGAACGCGAAGCTGCGACGCCGACACAACAGTTAATGCTGCGCGCGAGGAACGGGCCTGCGTACCCTCGCGTTGCAACGGTACTTTTCAACGCAAGGATGAACGCATGCGCCGCCTGCTGTTTGCTTCGCTGTCTGCCACCGCCGTCCTCGCGGGCTTCGCCGCGATCTCGCCCGCCTCCGCCGCGCAGGACCGCTACTGCCTGCAAGGCAGGATCTGGGGCTATCCGGGCAACTGCCAATTCTCCACCTATCGCCAGTGCCTGGCTGCGGCCTCCGGCACCGATGCCGGCTGCGGTATCAACCCCACCTACGCCTATGCCCGGCAGCGCGGCTACGACCGACGCTATTGAGCGCGGGTCATTGCATCAGCCTCTCGCGCGGTGAACGGGCAGCGCCATCGATCGAGACATGGTTGCGATCGGAAGGTGGCTGCGATTGAAACATGGCTGGCGGCGACATCTCTGGCCGCCACGCCCCCTGGCCCTGCTCTATTGCGTCGCGCAATGGCACCATGATCCGTTAGCTGTTGCGGCAACTCCCATCTGAGGCCGGCAGCCGCGCGTCCTCTCCTCCTCCGCCGCTCCGTGCGCGGAACATTGCGCCTCGCTGTCGCTTATACGGCGACCAATGTCGAACCGGAGGAGGACCATCATGGACGGACTGATTTATCTCGTGGGGTTGATCGTGGTCATCATGGCCGTTCTGTCGTTCTTCGGCCTGCGCTGAGACGGCATCATGGCCATGGAAACCGCGCCGGTCGTCACGTCACCCGTTGCAAGCGCGACGGCCGATAGCTGGACCCTGCAATGGACGCCGGTCGTTGCAGGAGCCATCACCGCCGCTGCGGTCTCTTCGATCCTGATCGGCTTTGCCATGTCGGTCGGCCTCGGTGTCAGCTCCACTGCGCCGACATGGCGCGACGCCTCGGTGGCGCTCTGGCTCCTGTCAGGACTGTATCTGGTGCTGCAGGCGCTGATCAGCTTCGGCTGCGGCGGCTACATGGCGGGCCGCCTGCGCGCGCCGCACGGGCTTGCCGAAAGCGAAGAGATCGAAAAGCGCGACGGTCTGCACGGCGTCGCAGCCTGGGCGCTGGCGGTCGTGCTCGGCGCCACCCTGGCCGTGCTCGGCGCGTCCACGGCGACACGGACCAATCCGCTCACTGCGCCGGCGACGGCCAATGAGCCGTCGGTCCTGAGCTATGAGCTCGACCATCTGTTCCGCGCGCCGCGGCGGGCGCCCAGCCCGGATCTCGCACCCGCGCGCAGCGAAGCCGGACGCATCCTGCTCACGGCGTCGAGCCACAATGGCGTCAGCCCGGAGGATCGCGGCTATCTCGTGCAGATGGTCAGCGGCACGACCGGTCTCGCTGCTCCCGATGCCGAGCGGCGGGTGGACGGCGTGATCGCACAAGCCAAGAGCGCGATCTCGCGCACGCGCGCCGGCACCGTCATCCTGGCGTTCTCGGTTGCCACCGCGCTGCTGCTCGGCGCCGTCGCCGCCTGGGCGGCCGCGGAGAGCGGTGGCCGTCACCGCGACGGCAAGCCTGTCACCGGATGGATGCTGCACGCCAACCGCTTCAGCCGGCGGCGCGAGATGTGGCGCCGGCCGATGTCGATGCCGGAATAGAGCACGTCATGAACCGCAAGTGGCCCGGCCCATCGCCGGGCCGCTTCGCATGGCACCGCCGCCGCGAAAGAAGCGCGTGTAATTCAGGCGAGCCGCAGAAGCATCAGGTTCGCGTCGCCGCCATAGCTGCCGGTCGGATCGGTGGCGGCGGCTGCCTTGTCGACTGCAAATCCTTGCCTCTCCCAGAATGGCGTCGAGCCGTTGACGGCGATCAGCGACAGCGACGTCAGGCCGAGCGCACGCGCGTGTCGGATCAGCTCCTCAACGATCACTGTCGCCGAGCCGCTGCCGCGGGCCTCGGGCAGCAAGGCGAGATCGTGGATGTAGTAGGTCGATGCGGGCGACGGAATGCTTCCGATCAGCACGTTCAAGGCCGGCGGCCGGCCGAGCTGCCAGGGATGGCTGAGCACATAGCCGGCGATCCAGGCGCCAGCCGCGAGCAGCACGCGGCATCCATCGGGGTGGAGACGCAGGCGCTCCGCGAAAACACGCCTGTCCTCGGGATAGTTCGGGTGCAGGCGGGCCGCGATCCCATCGACATCAGCAAGATCGCCTGGCGCCATTGCACGCCAACTCATGCGGCCCGCGCCGGGCTGGTTCTCGCTCACTCGTCCTTGCTCACTTGTCGTTGCTCACTTGGCGAGCGCCAGCCAGCGCTCGCCGGCCGACAGCGCCGCCGGCCACAGCGCCTCCGTCGGCTGCCCGCGATGCAGCGCCTTGCCGACCTCACAGATCGACATGAAGGCCGCCGAGCGCGCCTCCTCCACCTCGAGCGGCTGCTCCGCGCTCGGGCTGCGGACCAGGCCCATCAGGCCGTTCAACGTCTGCAGGGCCGCTTCCGGCGGGCTCGCCTCCGCCGCCCTCAGCGCAGCCACGATCTGCTGCGCCTTTTCCGATTCGGTCATCACGTCGGTCATCGTCGCTTCGTTCGCCCGTGCCTCACGGGAGAACGCTAGCAGCCGGACGAAGGTCGGGCAATGCTTGGGCAGACGGCGCCCCAATGCCGAACGCGCAGCGCCGACGTGCTCCTCAGCTCAACCCTGCCGATGACGTTGGTGTCGATGACGCGCCGGATGTCCAAGAGGTTCTGATCGTGAGGGCGTAGAAGCCGATCGGCGGCGCGCCGCCGCGGGTCCATTTCGCCCCGCACGACCGAGAGCTCAGGGAGTGCGTGCATCCCCTCCGAGTGCCCGAGCCAGCACGCTGCCAAGCATGCCGGCCTGCGCAGCGCTCCCGCGCCAGGCCACGATCTGATCGGGACGGATCAACGCGAGGTCGGCCTCGTAGAGATCACGCAAGGCCCGCGGCAAGGTGACGATCTCGACGTCGGCACGCAGCGGCCCCATGGCCTCGCGGAGTTGATCCTCATCGACGTCGCTGCCCTCACAACGCAGCAGCGTCCATTCGAAGCCGAAGCGGTCGTACAGCGAGATACCTTGCTCCAGCCAGGCATGCGGCGCGCGGCCGCCGGGACAAGCGCTCGGCACGTAGACGTTGGCCGCATCCGGCGGCGGTCGAGTGCCATCGGGGACGATGATCGGTGAGCCGTCGTAGCGGCCGCCGAAAGTGATGCCGGGGATGTTGAACTCGGCGCGCGCATGCCGATCGAGATAGGCGCTGGCGATGCGCCGAGCCTCGTCGCCGGCCGCTGTCGCGTCCTCGATCTCGGGCACCGCGGCAAACAGGCCGAGCGAATCCGCAAA
Organism: Bradyrhizobium sp. SZCCHNPS1003; assembly: GCF_032381555.1. Taxonomy (NCBI): domain Bacteria; kingdom Pseudomonadati; phylum Pseudomonadota; class Alphaproteobacteria; order Hyphomicrobiales; family Nitrobacteraceae; genus Bradyrhizobium; species Bradyrhizobium sp. SZCCHNPS1003. Next base: position 190,353 of record NZ_JAUHIU010000009.1, on the reverse strand, counting down.
TCGGCGCGCGTAGTCGGTGTTGCGCAGCGCCACCGGACGACGCTCGGCTTCGTAGCTGTCGAGCAGCGAGACGGGACTCGTTCCCTTGACGACGCTCGCGAGCTTCCAGCCCAGATTGACCGCGTCCTCGATCGCGGTGTTGTAGCCGAGTCCGCCGGTCGGCGTGAACAGATGCGCCGCATCACCGCCAAGGAAGACCCGGCCGCGCTGCATGCTCTCGGCGACCAGCGCATGACCCGCGGTCCAGGTGAGGTGCGACAGCACCTCGCAGGGAATGGGCGCACCGCAGGCACGCTGGAACGCTGTCCTTGCATCATCGGCGGTGATCGCGCGTTCGTCCTCGCCCGGCCGCAGCTGGGTGTGGAAGGCAAACTCGTCGCGGCCGTTCACCGCGGCCATGAAGGCGCGGCGGTCGCGGTTGAAGCAGACATACATCCAGGCTCGCGCATGGGGGATGCTGGCGTAGAACTCCGGCGAGCGGAGATAGACCGCGAGCATGCGGCCGCCCATGAAATCGCGCTCTATTCCCGTCGTTCCGCCATAGGAGATTCCGAGCGATTGTCGCACCCGGGAGCGCGGACCGTCGGCGCCGATCAGGAAATCAGCCGCGACCTCGCAGCGCGCACCGTCGCTGACACGCTCGACCTCGGCGGCAATGCCGCCGTCATCGGCGACGTAGCCGATCAACCGATGCCCGTAGTGCAGCTGAATGCCTGCAAGCCGCGCTGCGTGCCGGCGCAGGATCGCCTCGACGAACTTCTGCGACACCCGATGCGGCAGCTCGGCCGCGCTCCATGAGCCGGACAGACCCTTCACCAGTTCCGTCGCGCGTGCTGCGGACGGCAATTGAAAACGTGCCAGCTCATGCGCCGTGTAGCGCGTGAAATAGGCGACGTCGGTCGGGTAGTCCGCGGGCAGGCCGGCGCGCCGGACCTCGTCGGCGAAGCCGAGCCGGCGGAAATGCTCCATCGTCCGCGCCTGCGTCGCGTTGGCCTGCGGGTTGAAGGCCGTTCCCGGCTTCTCGTCGACGAGGATTGCGGACACGCCGCGGCGGCCAAGCTCGTTGGCCAGCATCAGCCCGCACGGCCCGCCACCCGCGATCAGCACCGAGGCGCTCAGACGTTCGATCACGGCGCTTCTCCTCGCAATGGAGGAATGCTACCGCGCCCCGCAAAATAGTCAAGCAACCTGACTATCTGGTGTCGTCGAGCGTATCGAAGCGGGCGCCGTAGGCCTGCAATCCTTGCAGGATCGCGTCCATCGCCGCCTTGCCGAGCTCCTTGCGCATCTCGGCTTCGGCCACATCGACGGCATCGCCAAACGCCTCCAGCCATTTCAGTCCGGCCGGCGTGAAGCGGACGAGGCGCGCGCGCCGGTCGCTCGGATCGGCTTCGCGCGACACCAGTCCCAGCTCGGCGCATTGATCGACCAGTTCGCCCATCGCCTGCTTGCTCATCGAGGCCCGCCGCGCGAGCTCGGTCAGCCGCGTGCCCTCGACGTCGAGATTTCGCGTGAGGCTGACATGAGCGATCCGCGTTTCGCCGTGACCGCTCTCCGCCATCAGCTGGAGAACCCGGGATTCGAACCGGCGCACCGCATTGTTGAGCAACCGGCCGACATTGGCGTGCCGCCAGGCCGTTCCGGTTCGTCCCGCAAGCGGCGCCGTGCGTGGAGATCGCGCTGTCATGTCGGGAACACCTCGCTTCATCGAGCTACGCTGGACCAGCGTAGCAGGCGCAAGGTGACATCGGGAAAAGCGTGAGTTGTCACGCCAACAAATGGTCGGAGCGGCAGGATTCGAACCTGCGACCCCTGCGTCCCGAACTTGAGGGCCTTCCTGTCATCCATTGAAATCATTGAGCTTTTCGGCTTCTTTTGGCCGTGATATTCTATGTTTGTTCACGTTCATTCTGTACCCAATCTGTACCCCATCCCCACCGTCCTGTATCCGTTCTATGGAGTAGATCATGACCAAAACCATGGTGGCAATTGTCATGCTCGTGGCCACGACGGCCCACGCTGAGAGCCAGTATCCCACGCCCACCCGCGACGGCAGGGAGCGCATCCAGCGGACCGGCACCTGCCCGACCGGCTACGTAGGCAAGGGCGACAAGTGCGAGGCGCTTCACCAGGACACACCCCGCGCCTACCCCTACATCCCGGGCACCGCCTGCCCCTCCGGGACCTTCCGTAGCGGCGACGCCTGCAAGGCATTCCGATGAAGTCTGTTGTAGAAATCCACGGCAAACCAAATGGTTGAATCAGACAAGGGAGAATAACGATGGGTCACAACAATCCGGGTCGAGCCCGTCGAGAGATCGCCCGCGAAAACGCGCGGCTGTCCAAACTGACCGAAGAGGAGCGGCGGAAGGAACAAGACGACGAGAGTCTGTATCACGCCAAGGCTGAAGCCCGCAACGAAGCGTATCGGTCCTTCTCAAACGAGGAGCGGGACATCTACACCAAGGTCAAGGACGCGATCGCGGCTGCGGAAAGCCGCGCCGTCAATGCTTGGCATTGGGACAAAGCGCACGGCGGCACAGGCAAGCAGAACCCTTGGCGGAAAGACCAATGACGCGGGTCGCGTTCGTCTCCCCAGTGAAGACCAAAGCGGAGGGATCAGCGAACATGTTCATGGTAATCTGCTGCACCCCTTCGGAGAGTCGCACTGCCGATCGTGGGATTGGCGATGGGCAACCAGCTGAGCTGGTTGACAGCAAGGATTTGAAATGAAGATTCCAGTTCACTACGTCGACCGCCCTGGCTTCACTAGCGAATATCTGAGCGAGAAATCGCCTGTCGTCGAGGTCCAGATCGGTTATGTCAGTCAAGCTGGCCCGAAGCTAAAGACAGTTCGCGCATTGATTGATACCGGAGCGGATGACATTTTTGTCGATGAGTCGGTCCTGATTGAGTGTGGCTGCCCGGTTGCGTCCGATAGAACTAGCGTTCGATCAGCGCACGGCACCAAGGATCATGCCGTCTACGAAGCCTTTATCAACTTCCCGGCCGCTCAACTTGGACTTCGAACGCAAGTCATTTCGTCCGACTATGCGCCTGGCGAGAGGTCCTATCAGGCAGTTTTTGGAACGCGCTTTCTGGAATTAGGCGTGTTGGTCATTGATCCGAATGGTGAGAGCTATTTCACGGTCGGCCCCCAGAAGGACAAGCCCTAATGCGGGTGCTCGTGTTCGATGGCCGAGACTTCAAGGACAGAAGATAGCTCTACGCCGTTCTCGACGCCATCCACGCGCGTCGCGCGGCCGGATTCCCCGCTTTCTTGCGAAATTCAGGTCAGAACACTCTTCGAGGAAATTTGGGGAGAAATTGATCATCAGCTCAATTATCCCCGCCGACAGTCGGAACATGGGGAATCCGGCATGGGCGATGATGCATTCCCTGCCAAATTGCGGCAAGTTTTTCCTACAACTGAGGGGGGTGTGGTGAAAAAACTTATTGGATCGGCTGGATACATCATCGCGTTCGCAATCGCGTTTTGGGCGGCCCGCGATGGTGTTCGTTATTTTCGGGCCGCGGACGCTCAAACGTCTCCTACGGCGCCTGGTTTGAGCAGCGGCTACAGGGACGGCTTTGTCGGAGGCGCCGTGAGAACGTGCGTTCAGACCCAGACCGCCGCACCAGAGAACGCATCGATACCAAAAGCCCTGCTCACGAGCTACTGCGTCTGCTTCGCTAACGGCATGGCCGACAGAATTTCGGACTCTGACCTTAAATCCGCCGAGGGAATACCCGCCGCGGATCGCATCAAGCGTATGCAGCCTGTGATAAATGCGGTAGCTCCGGTTTGCGCTAAGGAACTTGAGACCGCGCTGCAGAAGTGACCCGAGTGTGAAATGAAGGTTGCGTTCGTATCCTATGTGAAGACAAAGTCGTCAACTCCCGAGCTTGCGGAGAGCCTCTACATCTCGCCGTGGTTTCGGATGGCGAGGGAATACGCCAGGCGCAATGCCAACCGATGGTTCATCCTGGCGGCTCAGCATGGCTGGTCGAGCCTGGGCGACTGATCGCTCCGTATGAGACGACGCTGAACCACATGCGCGTTGCCGATCGACAGAAATGGGCCGCCCGCGTCATCCGCGAGATCGCCGAGTGGGATCTGCGCGGCACCCGTGCGGTCGTCCTGGCCGGACAGAACTACAGGGAGTTCCTGATGAATCCGCTGACTGCGAGATTCGACACCGTTGACGTTCCGATGAAAGGCCTTCAGATGGGCGAACAGCTCAGCTGGATGAAGAATCTGCTTGGAGGTTAACGTGAAGAAACTCTTGCTTATTGCTCTTGCTCTCGGCATCACCCAGGCAGAGGCCGCCCCCACCTACACCTACATGTGCAAGGATCATGGCCGCAAACTGCCGGTGAAGATCGACGAGACGAACAACACCCTGACCTGGAAGGGCACCACCTACAGCATCAAGGTCAAGGAGGATTGTGGTAGGTACGGCTGGCACGCCGAGAAGGATGGTGTGGGGTTCGACTTCTGCACCGCCACGCAGGGCGTTGCGGACTTCGAACTGGACGGGGTTAGCCACGACTGCGACATGAAGAGGTGATGATGCCAGCACCTCGGGTCTACAACCAGTACCATGGGGACGCTCCCCCTGGTGCAATCTACATCGGGCGCGGCTCGCCATGGGGCAATCGATTCGTCATCGGAGAGCACGGCGATCGAGATCAGGTCTGCAACCGCTTCGCCTGCGAGCAGCTGCCTGAGATGGATGTGTCCGGCCTGACCGGTGAGGACCTGGTCTGCTTCTGTGCGCCGCACCGCTGTCACGGCGACGACATTCTGCTGAAGGCGAATCACAGGGTGGTCGTGTTCGGAGGCCGCAAGTTTTCGGACAGAAGATGGCTCTATCGCGCTCTGGACCGCGTCCACACGCGCCGTGCCATCACCTGTATCATCGAGGGCGAAGCCTCAGGAGCAGACACCCTGGCCCGCCTATGGGCGAAGGATCGAGGCGTTGCTGTCGACCCCTACCCCGCAGACTGGAGCAACATCGAGCGTCCCGGCGCTTTGGTTCGCCGCAACAAGGCAGGGAAGCTCTATGATGCTCTCGCCGGCCATGTCCGGAATGAGCTGATGCTCCGCGTAGGGCGGCCCCAGCTCGCAATCGGATTTCCGGGCGGCACCGGCACCCGCGACATGACCGTCAGGTGCTTGGAGTTCGGACTCTCGACTTGGCTTCCGAAGCCATCTTGATCAGATCTGGCACGCCGTGTCTTAGGCTGTTGCTGCCGAGGGCCCTGACGCCATGATGCTGAAGCGGCGGCGGAACTGGATGACACCTGCCGGATTGCTCGACGGAGCGACGCCATCAGCGAGATCGAGGTCGATGTGGATGATCGGTTTCTCCAGCAGATCCCGAATCCATGACGGCGCTTGGCTCTTGGAGATCCCCTGGTCGAGAAGCTCTTCAGTGGCGACCCAGAGCGCATCCACGCTTCTCAGGACCCGCAAGAGGTGGTTGGACGTCATCAAAAACTCATCCCCATCCAAGGACTTCGCCTGGTAACGGCCGTCTTCAGCCGAAATTTCGTAACCCCGATAACAAAAAGAACGCTTCATGGTGTTCCGCCGCCAGACCATAGCCGAGACGCCAACGTCCCGGTTCCGTCGTTTGCATTAGCTAGGCTTGCGGCAAAATGCAAGTTTTCACCGCGACCACAATGCTATTCCGGCAGGAACTGAAAACATCCAAAACCCAACATTTCCGGCTTGAAAGCTCCTTCATTGGGTTCCAACCCAAAACTTGCTTGTTTGCATTTTGTATTGTATTGCAAATCAACAACGCAAATGGAGAGGCAAGGTGTTTAGCCGGTTGATGCTGGGTTGCTGTTCCGCCGTGAGTCCCTGCTCCCATCAGCAGCGCAATCCAAATTCGATCTGCGATATCTGCTGCCAGGCGTCCCGAATCGCTCCGGTCGCTGCGCCAGTTAGGACCGAGATCAAGCGCAACAACCTCGACTGGGATCGCTACCACCTGCGCGTGGCTCGCGAGATCGCCAGCGGATCGAAGGACCCGAGCACGCAAGTCGGCGCGGTGATCGTCCGACCGGACAGAACGATCGCGGGAACGGGATACAACGGCTTCCCGCGCGGAATCGCTGACACCTTCGAGCGCTTGCATGACCGGGACACCAAGATCGCCCTGGTCATCCACGCTGAGATCAACGCGGTGCTGACTGCTCGTGAGCCGCTCCACGGCTACACGCTCTACACCTGGCCGTTCCTCACCTGCGACCGCTGCGCCCTCCACATGGTGCAGGCAGGCATCAAGCGCGTCGTCGCGCCTGGGCTGCCGGAAGACAAGCGCGAACGGTGGAAGGACTCGATGGCAAAGTCACGCTCGATCTACGACGAATGCGGCATCCAGTGCGACATCATCGACCTGCCGGAGGACGAAGATGTCGCATGACCGCGGCTGCCCGTGCGGCAACGAGCGATGGGATTTTCGTGAGTGCGCCATCCGCAAGGGCGATGACTGCTACCGTTACCATCTCGTCCAGAACTGGGGGCCTCCTAAAACGAAGCCCCGCATCCGAGTGAAGGCAGCTACGGAGCGCGTCGATGCGACTTGAAGACTGGCCCCTGGCACATGTCCGCGTGAAGTGCACGCAGTGCGACCGCGAGGGTCGTGCGAGCAAGGTCAAGCTGCTGGAGCGTTTCGGTCATGACCGCGAGATGTTCGTGGTCAGAGCCAAGCTGACGGAGCCGACCTGCGATCGGAAGGACAAGAAGCAGCCATGCATGTCTATCCTGCCGGATGCCATGCTGGTCCAGGCGATCCTCGCAGAGCGCAAGGAAGATGTGCTCAAACCAGAGCTGATCGAGGAAGCGATGCAATATCAGCCGCGGTGGCTGAAGAAGGAGGACTGATGAAGCTGACGAGCAGGGAAAAGCTGGCCTTGAAGGACGCTGTTGAGCGGCCCGGCGGCTGGGGACTCTTCAACCCGAAGACGACCGCGAAGCTGGCGGAGCGCGGCTTTTTCATCAAGGAGAATCTGAGCGGCTACGGCATGCAGTGGCGGATCACCGATGCCGGCCGCTCAGCGCTCGCTGAGGCTGAAACATGAAGGTCGGTGACAAGGTCGAGAAGATCAAGGGCTACAAGTGGCCCGGCGTCGTCGTCTCGACGTTCTCGACACTCAAGGGCGAGCCACGTCTGGTTGTCGAGTGTACCGTCCCTGAAGTCGCAGGCGCGCTTCACATCTACAATCCTGAGCAGCTGCGTCTGATCGATTGACGACCAAAAGTTGACAGCCTTGGCTTGCTCTGGCATTTGCATGAATGCAAATGACGAAAATGCAAATGACAGAGTTCCAACTCGCCCCCCTGCTCAGACGTCACTACGGCCTGGCGAAGATCGACCCGCCGTGGACGTTCCAGACCTATTCTCAAAAGGGCAAAGGCAAGTCTGCAGAGCGTCACTACAAGTGCATGACGCTCGAAGACATCTACGAGCTGCCGATCGCCGAGTTGGCGCATCCAGATGGGATGTGGGTTTGGCTCTACGCCACAGGCGTCATGTACGACGAGGCCCGCGAGGCCTTTCGCCGCTGGGACGTGAAGTACGTCACCCAGGGCGTCTGGGTGAAGATGACCAAGGACAACAGCCGCCCGACGTTCGGGACCGGATATGTGTTCCGCAACTGCCATGAACCCATCCTGATCGGCAAAATCGGCAAGCCGCGCGTGCATGCCCGTGATGTCCGTTCCGCCATCCTGCAGCCTCGCCGCGAGCATTCGCGCAAGCCCGAGGAAGGCTACTTCAACGCAGCCAAGATGGCAGGCCCGTATCCGAAGGCGGACATCTTCAGCCGTCAGGTGCGCCCAGGCTGGGATGCCTGGGGCAACGAGATCGAGAAATTCAATTCCGAGTCGGCCGCTGAGCCGGTTCTGAACGTCGCTGGCGAACCAGCAATCCTAGCCGCCTAGTCAGGAGAATGAAGTGAAGAGAGCAATCTCGGCGCTGCTCTGCGCCGCTGCCTTGGCCGCGCCAATCAGTGTGGCTGAAGCCCGTCCCCATCGCCATCATCGCCACCATCACCTGCATCAGGCCGTTGCCGTGCAGGAGGAGCAGCCGATCCTGTTCGGTGGCATCCAGAGCGGACTCCAGCAGGGCTTCAGCGCTGGCACAGGCTTCGTCGAACGTGCTCGCCAGTTCGTTGGTGAGACGGCTCATCAAGTCGGCGTCCGTAGCGCCCTGTGGTGCTCCGCATTCCTGCGCAAGATCACAGGCGCCACGGGCGTCGATGACCGCGCCCTGTCCTGGGAGAGCCATCGCCACATTGCGCCGCAGGTCGGAGCTGTCGTGACCATGGGTCGCCGCGGCGGTGGGCACGTCGGCATCGTCTCTGGCTTCACCGCCAAGGGTGACCCGATCGTCATCAGCGGCAACCACGGCCATCGCGTGGCGGAGAGCGTCTATCCGCGCCACCGCATCCGCGCCTGGGTCTCGCCGACCTGAGGAGCACCAGATGCCCATCAAGTCGACCGAGCGGAAGTACACCGCTCAAGTGTTCAAGCAGAAGCTGCCTCGGCGTCACAGCCGGGGCTGTATCGCCATCCCCGAGCTGCGCGTCGGCTGCGGCTATGCCGGCGGAGCTGAGCGCTCGATCGACCTGTGGGTGATCGAAGCCAACGCGACGAAGGGCTGCACGGCGACGAGCTACGAGATCAAGGTCTCGCGCTCCGACTTCCTGAAGGACGTGCAGCAGCCGCTGAAGCAGCGCGGCGCTCGCCTGTTCTCGGATCAGTTCTTCTTCGTGACGCCACCGGGCCTCCTCAAGCCGGAAGAGATTCCGGACTGGGCAGGCCTGCTGGAGCCCCAGGAGTCGCACTTCTGGGGCAACTGGCCGACCTTCAAGACCATCGTGCCGGCGCCGATCCGATCGAAGGACGCACCTTCCTGGCAGCTGGTTGTCAGCCTGCTCCGCCGCCAGCCGATCATCGTGCCCGACATTCCTGAGTACGAGACCGAAGAAGCATCAGAGGCCGACGTTTTCTGAAAGGGAGATCGCATGTGTTACGCCACTGAACAAGCCGAGAAGCTGAACAAAATCGAGATCAGAAACTGGAACGGCGACAAGCGGCCGAAGCTGAACGGCTGGGCGCCCGGCAATTACATCTCACGTTGCTTCATCTGCGACGAGCAGTTTATCGGCGACAAGGGTGCGATCCATTGCGCCGACTGCGCCTACGGCACGAAGGAGCACCCCTGATGCCGATCGTCCGACAGAAATTCATATCTCGGAAGGACCTCCGGGACAATCCCAGCCAGTTCTACGTCTTCGGCGATAACGTGCAGCGCTCCGGCTATGGCGGCCAGGCGAAGCAGATGCGTGGCGAGCAAAATGCCATCGGAGTCGCCACCAAGTGGTCTCCCAGCATGGATCCTCGCTCCTTCTTCGATGAGACCCCCGCATGCAGGGCCATCGTCGAGCGCGACCTGCTGAAGATAGATGAGCTGCTGCGCGCCGGCAGGACTGTTGTGGTTCCGACAGACGGCATCGGCACAGGCCTGTCGCAGCTGCCGCGGCGTGCGCCACACCTCCACCACTTCATCGAGGGCTGGTTCAAGGGGCGTGAGAAGAAGATCGGACTCGGTCGCTGCCCGACCTGTGGAGAGCCTGGCCACATGATGGAGAAGCGGCCGAACGGCAATACGATCTGCATCGATGGTCACAGCCATCCGTCATCGACGTTTCAGCGGTGAGGCGCAGGGCACAGCGGATCAAGATGGTCAACTTCATCAGGAGAGCCTGCATTGCAGAGGCTAAAGCCAGGGCAGCCGCACAATGGTTGGAAGAAGGCAGCACGGAAGTCGAGAGAGAGGAAGAAAATGAGCGCGGTTGAGCGTCTGAAAGACCGGATCATCGACATGATCGAGAAGGGCTGCACCGGTTTCAGCTGGTCCACTGGTTCGCGCTGGCATGAGCTGCCGATCGAGGAGAAGGCAGCCGCGATACTCGATATGTGGGATGCGCCGAAGGATTCCGGCGCTCCGGCATCTTCAGGCAAGCCGCCGGTCGACGTTCGAGACTATGTCGCCGAGGTGATGAAGGAGGCTCGCGAGGAGGCTGACAAGAAGCTGTCGGTCCAGAAGCGCGTATTCGGGGGCATGTGATGCCGCTGCGACCACGACCGACGCCAACGCCTGAACAGCTCGCAAAGATCGACGCAGGTGATTGGCAAAGGGCCGGCGGCGGCTGCGTCTGCGAGACCTGCGGGAAGCTCTACTATGACCACCCGTACTTCGCGGAGCCGAGCGAGTTCCTGACCATTCTGTGCGATGGCGATCTGGTGAAGCTGTGAGCTGGGAAGTCGAGAAATACCACGTCGTCCCGATCAACGACTATCGCGATCACAGCACGGACTCCGACAAGCCGTGCTGGTGCAATCCAACGGAGGAATGCGGCGTCTTCGTCCACCACAGCATGGACAGGCGTGAGCTGTACGAGATGGGGATAAGGAGGCTGAGCTGAAATGAGCTACCCCCACGAGCTGATGTTCCAAAGCGATGAGGCACTGATCAAGGAGCTGGAGCGGCGCGAATACAGGGTACTCCCGAAGAGCCGCGCACGCATGGTTCTGTCCTGGAATCGAATCGAGCCATTCCCGCCCTGCACAGACTTCCGGAAGGAGGCCATCATGAACATCCGCCGGCAGGTCACAGAGGATCACCTCGACTTCATCGCCAGCCCTGGGACCGCATTCGAGAACGGCGAGATTGTCACTCAGACCATCCACAGCGCCATCCTGCGAGTGCTGCGATGACTGCCGGCACGACAGGCAGGCTAAGGCGCTGAACAAAGCACCCGCCCCAATGGCGGCGCACTGGGCTAAGCCTCAAATCGCACCACTCTAGTGACAAACAGGTCCCCACGGCCCTCCGGGACGCTCAGTTCCTGGAGGGCAACGTTCATATGGTTTTGCTACCGGAAGCGCACCTTCTGCCCAGATTCTAACGCCGGTCACCTTCCCGGCGAGGTTGGAAAGATCGACTATTTGCGCGACCGTGTCCCTTCGTTGTTTGAACTGAACTGCGGACCGACCGAGATGGCATGTCCGATACCATGTATCTGCGACCTGGTCACCATTCATGAAGTCGAGGTGGTAAGTCGCATCATGACTGCTGCCTCGTTCGCCATTCTCGCAAGTCCAGACAAGCTGAAACGCATTCCCGCCTTGCGGGTTTATCTCGACGGTCGCAAAATGCTGGGGTTGGAAATCAACGCCGATCTTAATTGGTTTATCCATTGTCCATGGGTGAACCCTTTTGTCGTTTGGCATATCTGCTAAAGCAGTCGTGACCGCACCGAGCATACAAGCGAGTAGGACCAAGCAGCCGCGCATTTCTTCCTCCCTAAATCTGAGGATTTTCGTGTGTGCATTTGCTCCAGTCAAGATCGTCGGTCGTGAGGTGGCTGTACTCTCGCTGCACGAAACGGCTGGCTCGGAAATCTGGAGAACGGCAGTCCCACCAAGCGTTTGCCTAAGAACCGAAGCCCTTGACCAGTTCCTTCAGATCGATTGCCATCACGCCTCAGCTTTGAATTTTGCTGTGCGTTCCCATTCACCGAGAGGACCGCGAGGCGCCGTGGTGACCCTCTCGTGGATGATCCCGCATCGCTTGCATGTGCGGTAGGAGACCTGAGCCCAGGCGCCACCCCTGTCCTCGAAGGCGGAGTCCGGCGTCCAGGCGAAGTCGTGGTTGCAGCGCTCGATCGCGACATTGACGGCCTCCAGCTCGCGCCGGAGTTCTTCCCGGCGCTTATAGAGGTCTCGGATTTCGACCTGCTCGGCCATCAGGTCATGCTCCCAAGACTGCGCATCCCGTCGTGGAAGTCCTGACACCAGTGAGCGAACCTCTTGATGTGGATGGCGAAGAACCTGCGAACCAGGTATGAGCGCACGACCGAGACGACCGTGAACGCCAACGTGATCCCCATGGAGGCACCGAGCTTCACCGGAGCGCCAAATAGCGGAAGGATCGCAAAGTTCACCGGAACGGAGGTGACGAAGCCGACCATGGCATTCGTCACAACTTCCACCAGGGACATCACCCGGGACTGCTCCATCAGGCTGCCTTCCGGAGCTTCAGGGCACCGCGCATGAACGAAGCGATGTTCCGCTTCAGCTCATCCAGTGTCCCATTGTTGTCGATTACGAAATCGCACATCCAGGGCTCGATCGTCAGCGAGGTTCGCGGCTCGCGATACTCCAGGCGCTCGCATGCATCGATCCAGATCGAGATGTCGAAAACGCCGGCATTTCGCAGAGCGTGAAACTCCCTGGCGTTTCGATTGCCGACATAGAGGTCGTATTCGTTGAAGATTGCGCGACCCAGCGTGGTGAGGTCGGCCTTGTTGGACTCTGCGATCAGATCGAACCACGTTGACCGGTGGTTCGCCCGGTCGTCGTAGCACTCCTGCACCGATGCGTACTTGCCGGGATACTTCTCCTCGAACCACGAAAACACGACACGCTCGGCCATGAACCAGCTCGACGAGACGAACGTCGCGCCAAAATCGTCACGCAGGATCTCGGCTGCGGTGTCCTTGCCATGCCGACCGTGGCCGACGACCATCATACGATACGGGAAACTCATAGGTTCAATTCTCCATTTGCATTCATGCAAATCGCTAGGCAGCAGAAGCCGCCGGCATACGGATGACGGGCTTCTCCGGACGCCATTTGCCCTTTTGCAGCGTGATCAGAGCGCGCTTGCCGTCCTGGTACTGGACGACGTGCGAGACAGTCCAGCCGGACGGCCCCTTGTTGTAGCCGTGCCGCAGGTTCATCGCGCCGGCCACGTACACGCCCTCATTGATTTCGGGGCTATGCTTGTCGCCGATCGTCATCTTGCGGCCCATGCGGGCGAAGCCAGCCACAGTGCCCTTGGCGCCGTTCGCGCCGCGGAAGCCGTGGTTACCGACCTCGATGCCGTCGATCAGCTTGCTATAGCCGTCGTGACACCACTCGATCTTGTCGCCGATCTGCGGCCACATCTGGCGGATCGCATATTCGAGCAGTGAGAAGCGTGGGATCGGCAGGTCGTTGTCGATCGCGAACGACCGCTTCTCGACATGAGCCATGTAGGCGTCTTCGAGCTGCAGGCCGAAACGCAGGTTGGTGCCGTGCCCGCGATAGCGAGCCTCACGGACATACTTCTCCAGCGCTATGTCGTGATTGCCCTCGGCGATGATGCCGTTGCGGTCCTCGCCGATCGTCCGGTACAGGAAGTCGCCGCACTGGTTGACCTCGTCGGCCACATTGTCGCGACCGCGGAACGCCATCTCGTACTGGTAGGCGACGTCGTGGACGTGGTGATGGTTGCCCGGCTCGTTGTCGAAGATGTCGTGAAAGATCTGGTACTCGGGATTGAGCACATCGGTCAGGCTGTTGCGATAGCGGGCGATGTTGCCGCGCATGTCCCAGCCGAAGGTCGCCATAGTGTTGGCGGCGTCGAGCTTGCGGACATGGATGTCGGCATAGGTGACCGCCCGAGCGCGGTGCCCGGTCGTGACCTCGCCATCCGCCACATGGGCATCGAGATCGTAGAATGAGCCGTCCTCGTTCGCCGTGATCTGGCGGCAGAAGACATCGCCGTCGTTGTCGAACTGAACAACGGTCGCCCCGATGACCTGGTGGAAGATGGACTTCACGCCCGCTTTGCGGGGGATCACCTTCGGCCGGGTCACCGCGCCGGTCGTCATGACCTGATGCGCCTGGATGTTCGGATCGGTGGACGGAACGCTCTTCAGCTGACGCTTGGCGTGCGGGAAAACGGCCCAACGGCCCCGGCTGTAGGTCACGAGATCCGAGATCGGCTGCGACGCGGTCGGCAGCGTGTTCATCTCGCCGCAGAACATGAAGTTGTCGCCGATCTTCATCTGGCCGAAGCACAGATATTCGGTCAGCTCGTTCGAGTACGCGCGTGCGGTCGGGTTGTTCTCGGCCCACCACTGGGTCTCGTAGGTCCAGGGACCGACGACGATCTCGGCGTTGATGAATGCCGCATAGGCCAGCAGGTTGGCCCAGAACTCCTCGTGCAGCAGCGCATCGTTCTGCGCGCCCGTGAAGATGAAGTTCCGGTTGCGGGAGTCCTTGATGGGAGCGACACGCAGGGTGTCGGTCATCCAGGTTCGCGGAGTCCCCTCCTTAGTCATGTAGCCGCGCAGATTGCGGTCGTACTTTCGGACCATGTAGGAGTCGATGATGATGGCGTCGGGATTAACGACGGGATAGCGTGACCCGGTGATAAGGCTGGTCACCTCCATCGACAGATCCTGGGCACGCATATGCGCGTGATCCTCGGCAGACAGCTCCTCGCCAGCCTCGTCCGAGCCGCGGGTCACGGTGGCGGCGGGCTGCGGCGCAACGTAGAGAGACCAGTCGACGGAGAAATGCGGCTTGCGCTTCCGCTTCAAGGCCTCTTCGGCGCGAACCCAGTTCGGATAGTTGATGCCTTCGCGGCGCTCCGCGGTCTTTGTGGCAGAAGCCAGTCCACCGCGCGACCCCTGAGGGTGATAGCCGAGCCGCAGCAGGTCTTCGACGACCTTCTTTCTGCGCGCACGCTCTTCGTTCGAAAGTATCATGGAACCCCACTTCGGAGGGAATATCTGTGGATTTGCACTAGCACATCACTTGCATTCATGCAAATTCCAGGTTGACAACAGGCGCCCAAGAGGGCAGTCGCGGATTTTGGGCACAAAAAAAGAGGCCCCCAGCTCCGAAGAGAGCCAGGGGCCGGTAGCGCGGTCTTCTTAGACGGGCCGCTCGGCGCGGCGAGAGAACGAGACATCACTGCCTTGGTACCACCGCAGCGTAATACCGCACAGTGATCTACCGACAACACGCCCAACATCGCGGACCTTGACTTCAACTTTTAGCTTTGTACGATTTCCTTTTCAACCTCTTCGCCATGAGGCTAGCTATGATTGCAGTTCTTCGGTTTATACTTGCCGCGTCGCTTGTTTGCATTGTCTCGTCCGCTAACGCTTTGTGCATCGGGATCTGCGATGACGGTGGAGGAGGTTTCGTTGGAGGAGGTCAACGGACAGTGGAACATGCCACCGAGCAGGCGGCTGGCGCTGCTAAGCAGACCTTCCAAAGCGCCGCAGACGTCATACAGGCTGCTCGTACTGGCAACGTGCAGAATCTCACTCAAGAGCTTGGAAAAGCCTTTCTCAACAGCCCAACCTGCCTAGGATGCGGTGAAGTTGCTAGAACCCTACTTAGTCAACAAGACCAAGATCTGGCGAATGAGATTGTCGGGCGGGGGATTCTCATCCTCGTGAGCGGCGGAAGTCTAGAATTGGTCGGAGCTGATGCGGTGGCAACCGTTTTGCTGAAAAAGTCTGGGAGGAAGTCACCCCCACTACCCGAACCTGGGCCCGCGCCTGCTCCCGTTAAACGCTCGAAAAAGCAGTTCGAAACGTATGCAACATGCCTTGCAACCAAGGACGGGAAGACGATTGCCGCGTACACTATGGCGCCTCAGTTCAAAGATTTGGAAAGCGGTAGAAGCTTTACATATCCATCTGTTGATATCAGACCGGGCGATGCCATCTCGATTAGAGCACCAATTTGCGGGTTCTACAACAAGTTGCCCGGATACCACGCAATCGAATCAGCGAAGCTCGTGTATCGCGCAGATCTGGTTCAAACGTCTGAACCTTCGGCCCGAAGCACGTACCTCTACGGAATAGTGTACCCCTAGCGAAGCGGAGGCCCAGCCAGTCACTGAGGACTGAACTGGGGCCAAGTGCCGGGTTCTTAGTTGCCCGGCTTGAAATTCAGGAACTTCATGATCCTATCGACCATGACGTCGGGAAGCTTCATCACCTGATCTGAGATGTCGTCCATCCGGGCGGTCAGACGACTCTCGATCGCCTGCACGGTCTCCCAGGATGCGTACTCCTCGGCGACCTTCAGCTTGAAAGCTGCAAGCTCCCGCTCGTTCTGAAGGGCCTTCTTGGCAGCCTCGTCGATCTTCCCGTCCACGCGCCACCAGACGCCCAGGATGAGGCCAACGGCAGCGATGAAGGGGCCGGCAACGCTGACGATGCCTTCCATGGTGATGGCGTCAACGGGAGGGGTCGGCGCGACCATTATCTGGTTCCAATCTGTAGAGCATCGATCTGGGCGAGACACTCGGCTACGCCGTCGATACGGTTGTTCGCGGTGATGAGGGCAGCTTGGTAGCGGGCAATGACCGCGACCTTGTCCAAGCCTGGAGCGATCGGCGGCAGAGCCACCTTGTGAGCGACCTTCTGGCACTCAGCCAGGCCGGCCGGCGCCCCGTGGACGAGGTCACCTGATGTCAAGCAGCCAGCGAGAGTCAGCGGGAGAGAGACGAGCGCCGCTACTCGCAGGGCGCTTCGCAGGACGTGGTGCATGGATCTTTGCCTTGGGTTGAGGGACCGGCTGAGGCTGCGCGGTCGGCTGCTCAGGCTGCGGCGATGGGCATTGAGGGGCTGCGGACCTCTCCTGCTCGGCAGCAGCGAGCTGAAGCTTTGATGCTCCAAGCTCCCGCCTCAGGGACTCGATGGCTCCATGCCGACTGGCGGCGCCGACGTAATGCGCAGCGGCGAGCGCTAAGATGGCGAGCAGAGCAGCCAGGCTGATCTGGCCCTCCTTCGAGGTGATGATGTCCAGGACGGCTTTCGCCTTCTCCCGGACCGTGGGGATGAGCCCCACGATCTTCTCTATGATGGACATGATTACCTGTTGAGGTTCTGGCCGGTCTGGTGGTCTTTGAGACGGGCCTCGATGACATCGCCGTAGCAGCGCCACAGCACGAACCCGACGACGATCGCACCGACCCACCAGTACGGCAGGAGCCCGACAACAACGTCTTGGGCGGAGTCCAGGATGCCCTTGGCAACCTGCACCTGGCTGACCACGTCCTTGGCCTTGTCGAGGACGCCGGTCGTGTTGGCTCCGCCGATCGCGCCGGCGCCGACGATGACCTTGGTCAGCGTGGAGCCCTTCTGGGCCGCCTTGATCGTCTTGGAACCAGCGGCGGCAAGATCACCAGCCGTGGCGGTTGCGCGCTCAGGCGAGGCCGGACGGGGCGCTATGGCCTTATCCAGAGCCGCCGTGGTCTCGGCGTTCGGGTGACCAGTGACCTTCAGGCCTTCGCGCCGCTGGAACGCCGCGCAGGCGCCCGTGGTGAGGTCTGCCCAGTCGCCGTCGACCTTGCCGACGTTGTAATTCAGGCCCTTCAGCTTCTGCTGGTAGACCAGCGTGATCGACTTGCCGGGCTTGGCCTCGTAATCCCCGCTCGCCAGGCGCCGCGCCCAGGCGATGTCAGCGGCCTGCATGCGGGTGTCGTAGTGGTTTTGGGCGTATCCGGGACCGTTGTACCCCCGGGCGAAGCTGGTGAAGTCCTTGGCGACCAGGAACCTGTCGAGCTTCGCGTGCCGGATCTCGCGGCAGAGCGCGTCGACCTGCTCGGCGATGCCCTTCGACAGCTCGGCGACCATCGCTGTGGCGCTCTCGTATTTCAGGCCCTCAGCGTTGAAGCCCATGGTCTGGCCGAGACCCCAGGACGCCGCCCGGTTGGCGACCTCCTCGTCGATCTGACGCGCCTTGGCGATCAGCGACAGACGGCCGGCGGACTTGCCCTGATCCTTGTACTGGGTCTTCGGCGACCACTTCGGGATCGCGAGGCCGGCGGCGATCGCGGTCTTCAGCCTGCTCGGCTGATGAGCCTGCATCTCGGAATAGAACTTGTGGCGCTCGAACAGCAGCGTCGGGGTGTGATTGTCCTCCTCGAACGGCTTTCCGGAGGTCTCGCACTCGACGACGGCCAGCAGCGAAGATGCCGGCCAGCCGTGCTGGTTCGCCGCCGCCACGATGGCGTCGATGATCTCTTGACTGAACATGTTGGATTCCGTGGTTTAGGGAGCCTCGTTGCCGCTTCCGGGCGCTCCGGGAAGCACACCGCCCATCGGCTCTCCGGGCATGGGTCTGAGGAAAAGGTCGTCGGCGCGGTCGCTGTAATCGACACCGTCGCCGGGGGCTCGGCACTGCAGGCTGGAGCGGATGCCGGTGCTCTTGATGTACGTGTGGGTTGCCTTCTCAACGACGTAGGAGCCGTTGATGCCGTCCCGCATGTTGGTCACAAGGATCGTCTGCGCGTCGCGGATCCAGGGATCCCCCTTCGCGAGATCGAAGATCGCCTCGACGGAGGCGCGCTTGATCGCCCCGGCCTTGGCAGCCGCGGCAGCCTCAGCCTCCATCTGAGAGTTGAAGATCTGGCCGATCGTGAAGGGATCGCCATCGCCGCCGGGAAGCGCGGACGAGATCCATTTCCGGATGTGCTGATCCTTATCCCAGTAGGCAGCCTTCACTTCAGACGCATCATTGCGGCCCGCGTAGCGGACGCGCCACGTTCCGAAGTGCTCGGGATGCAGCACCAATGTCGGCAATGCGACGCCGCTGACGCTCTCGGTCGAGTCGCGCGGGACGAAGACCAGGTTGCCGTCAGCCACCTTGCCAACGGCGCCGAACATGCGCTCCAGCTCGTGGATCATGTGCAGGTTGCTGACCTGCTGATTCTTGAATGGGATCTGCCGGCCGGCCAGGTCGCTTGGGATTGATAGCTGAAGTCCGGATTGCGAGGCCATCTCGCCGAGGATGTCACCAACAGTCTTGTTGCTGAAGTTGGCGATCTGCGGGGCCTTCTTGATATCGTTGAACCCGGTCGATGTGCCGGTGAGCTGGATGCTCCGCGGCATACCTTCGAAGATGACGTCGTCGATCGTATAGGTTCCGAGATAGGCTAGGCCGATCTCCTTGTAGCCCAACCAGACCTGGATCATTTCTCCACCGAACGGCCTGGCAATGCGCCAGTCACGGTCATCGAGTTCGATCTCGCATCGGTCGCCCTCGCCCCCGCCGGACGTCAGGTCAACCTTGATCTTGGTGGTCCGATCATTGAAGTGATCGGTGATGTCGACCCCGCCGTTGTAGATGCGGTAGATCGGGGTGTAGCCAGTAGCCACGCACGCCTCCAAACAAAAAGGCCGCCCCGAAGGACGGCCTTGATCTTTCATGGCGCATCAGAAGCTCGTTCTGATACGCGATTGCGTATATTGAGCCGCTATACGCGACTGCGTATGTCTCAGTTCCAGAGGAAGAGTTGCGGAAGGACAGGCACCGCGGTGACCTTCACCGGAGGCTCCGGGAGGTTGATGCTGACGCCCATTGGCAGAACGATGCCATATAGCTCGATGCCGTCGTTCTGCTCGATGACCCACTCCACGAGACGGTTGCTGGTCGAGCCGTATCGTGCGTAGACGATGCGGTCGAGCCGGTCGAACATCTTGGTGACGTAAATCGACATCAGGTGGCCCAGAAATCTTGAGCAGCTGCAGTGTTTAGGTCGTCGCCATACCGCGTCAACTCCAGCTGGAAGTCGATCTTGTGCGCGATGCCGATCGTGCCGATCTTGGACTCCACGGTGCGAAGCCGCTTGATGGCGAAGTTGCCAAGGTTCTCGCTGCCATACGAAAGAGAACCGCCAGGCTGCGACAGCGGATAGAAGCGCGCCAGAATGTAAGGCTTACCTGATCGGCCGGCCTGATCGAGCAGCTTGATGGTTGAGAGGCCGCCGAAGTGATACGGATACATCCGACCTTCGACGACGATGTTCTCTTCTCCAGGCCCAGTGAACTGCATCGCGGGATCACGCGACAGGCGGTCGTTCGAAACCCAGGTGAACTGTCGATCGCGCTGCAGCTGCTCGAAGCCGGGAGTGTCGTTGTTCGGCAGGGGGACGTAGAAAAGGATCACATTGTCGCTCGCGTTGGGTTCGAGCGAACCCAAACCCATGAGCACAGAGGCCATAGAACCCTCTCGAAATGAAAAGGCCCCGCCGGATGGCGAGGCCTCTATCAGTGGAAGTTATGTCCCGGCCCCGTAGGGCCAGGCGCATTAGGTGTATTCGGACTCGCTGTCGTGAGCGCGGTAGTTCATGGACTCGTCGATGCGGCGCTGGACCAGAAGCGCGAGAGATTCAGGATCATGCGAACCACCGTTGATGTGGATCGCGACCTGACCGCCTCCGCCCATGCGAACATCACCAGCGCCAGCACCCGGAGTAGCGGGCATCGGCACCTTGCTCGTGGCTGCGCCGGCAGACGGGACCTTGGAGGTCTCGCCAGCGATGCCCTTCTCGATCATCTGGCGATAATCGCGAGACCGCTTATTTCCGAGCCATTCGGTGAACTCGTTGCCGCCGTAGTTCACGGTCGGCAGCGCGGGCAACCCCTTACGACGCCGCGTGACGGTGCCGTTCGGGTCGGTCGGCAGTCCCTGGTCGGTAAAGCCACCGATCTTGTGGCTTCCGGCGAGCGCCTGCTGCGTATAGCGATCGTACTTCGCAAACAGCTTCGGATCGTTCTGAAGCTTCCGGATTGCCCCCGGCAGCTCATGACGCTTGATCGGCCCGTAGAACTGGAACTTCGTGTTCGGAAGACCGTCCTGGCCTGCACCGAGGCCGTGACGAAGCGACTGCCCCGTCATGTCCATGCGGTTCATCAGAGCCTCAATCGTTCCGCCGCCGCTCGCGCCTTCGGTCATCTGCATGGCCGCGAGGTGCATCCTCAGGGTCGGATCGTTCTTCAGCTCCTCAGCGAACCGAGCGCGCCTTGCCTGCAAGAACTCAGAGCCGGCCAGGCCAGCTCCGACACCGTCGTCGGCTGACGATCCTCCTCCGCCGCTGAAGCTGGGGACGTTGCTCGGGCTGATGATGCGCCCGTTCGAACCGTTTCGAATGAGTCCGCCGCCACGATGCAGGATCGAGCCGCTGGAGCCGACACCGAAGTCAGGCAGAATGCGGCCAGGCGTGCTGCTGAACAGCGCGGTAGGGCTGCCGCTACCAGATCCGAGGGCCATGATGCGACCGCCGGAGCCACCGCCTCCAAGCGACGATGCAACAGCACTGCCAGTTGAGCCGATGCCGCTGCCGATGAAGGCAGCCTTCTCGACGTTGCCGCCGAGCTTCTTCAGCTGGTCCGTCAAATCGTCGACCTGGCTGGTGCGACGACGACCGGAGAAGTCGGTCGGGCCGGTGTAGCTCGACCGCTTCAGCAGTTCCAGGCGCTTGAGGTACTCCTCGGTGCTCTCTCCGGGCTTCATCGCCGGAGGCGGCACCCAACCCTTGCCCTTGAACTTGTTCTCGCCCTTGGGCTGACCCCTGCTCTTGCCGGCCTCCTTCTGGAGGGCGTCCATGTCCTCGGCGCTGTTGTCCGCGCGGCCATCACCCATCACGATGCCGCCGAGCATGCCGCCGGTGAGGCCACCAACTCCGAGCTTGGCGAGCATCGCCAAGACAGCCTTGCTGACCACGCCCTTGCCAACGCCCTTGAGCGCAGCGCCGATGGCGACGATGCCAACGACCAGCGATGAGAACACGCTCATCACCGGGGCCAGCGCCGTCAGTGCGACCACCAATGCGGTGATACGGCCGGCGAACTTGCCGATCACCTCAGGATCGGACGAGTTCTGTCCGAACATCTGGAGGATAATCTTTCCGGCAGATCCGATCGCCGAAATGATCGAGGTGATTCCTTCAGCGAGGCCCTTGCCGAATTTTCCGATGTTCTCGGCGCTCCAGCCACTCTGGCTGCCAGGCTTTCCGAAGACCTGATCCAGGAGATCTCGGAGGGTCGCTCCCTTCTTCCCGGTGAAGCCCTCGATCAGACCATTGATGAACGCCCTCAGGCGCTCCTTCATGCCGCCGGTCTTGAGCGACTCATACATGTCGCCAGCCCAGACGCTGATCTGCTCGATGAACGGCTTCAGCGTGTCACCGATCTCGGCCTTCAGAACCTTCCAAACCGCACCGAGGCGGTCCATCATGTTCTCAAGGCCGTTCTGGTATTCCGCCCAGGCCCGGGTGATCCCGTTGTTCTCTGGGTTCTCGGCCGCCGCCCTGCGGGCGATCTTCAGGTTCTCCCACATGTTGCCCGGAGCGTCGATCATGTTCTTGATGATCGGTCCGAACTCAGAACCGAAGAAGGCATGCAGCGCCTGGCTGCGCTTTTCGAGATCCTTGATGTTGCGGAAGGACTCGATGATCTTGAACAGACCTTCGTCGGGGTTGTCCTTCAGCATCGCACGCATGTTTCCGAGCGAGCCGAAGCCGAGTCTGTTGGGGATCGACATGAAGAGGCGATCCTCTTCAGTCCGATGACCCTTGCTGTTGATCATCTTGCGCTTCATCTCCAGCTCGGAGAACTGCTCTCCAAGGTGGGACAGGAAGCGCGACGCCTGACGTGCCTGAGCGCCGGCCAGGATTGCGGCGTTGCCGAATGCCATGGTGCCGACGTCGGACATGCCAACCGATGCACCAGCACCGAGACCAGATCGCAGGAACGACAGGGTTTCAGCGGGGTCGGTCGCGGTCTCTGCCGCGAGGGTCGATGCGATGTTGAACTTGCGGGTCAGCCCCGTGATATCGTTGCCCTGCATGCGGCCGGAGCCGATTTCCTGGGCAACCGCACGGCCGATGGCCGTCATCATCTCGCTGGGATCGATGCCGAAGCGCTTGGCGGTCTTGAACGACATCTCCGCGGCAGCCTTGGACATCCCCTCAGGGACGCCAGCCTTCGACGCCTCGACTGCTCCGCCCATCAGCGTGCCAGGGTCGATACCCATCTTGACAGCCGTGGGGAGCGCCCAGTTGTCACGCAGGTCTCGTGCATTGAGCTTGGACTGGTCCATGTTCATGCGCGCGGAGGTCTCAGCCGCGTCGACGTTGACTGCGGCGCGGACCGCTGACCTGGTCCCCATGGCGAGGCCGGCTGCAGACAGCGCGCCTCCGATGCCGACCGTCCGTCCAATGCTGGACAGGCTGCCCGGGACTTCACGGACACGGTTGAAGCCACGCCTCAGGCCACGACGAACGCGAGCGCGCTCCTCAAGCGCCTGCTTCTCAGCACGAGCCCGCTCACGGGCTGCCTGGCGCTCCTGGCGCTCCAGCTTCTCCAGGTGCTGCTTCTGCTCCCTGGCCGCCTTAGCGAGCGCACGCTTCTTCTCAGCCTCGGATCTATCGGACAGCCGCTTCTTGGCTCGCTCCATCACCTCGTCGCGGCGCTGCTTTGCCAGCTCAAGCCGGCTCAAAGCCTGATGATGCCGGGATACAGCGCGCTGATGTCTCTCGTGCTCCTGCATGTAGACGTATCGGAACGCTCGTGCGTATCCGACCTGGTCGCGGAGCTGACGCGCCAGCTCGGCGCGCTTCTTGCCGGTCGACTTCTGGAAAGCGCTGACCGAGTTGTTGATGTCGTTGGTGATCTTGGTCCAGACCGTGGTGTTCATCCGCCCGAGCATCTTCTGCTCGCGAGCCCAACGCTTCTGTTCTTCGGTCAGGCGGTTGAAGCCCTTCTCGGTGACCTTGAGCGCCTTCTGCGCTTTGCTCTGGACTTCGGGATCGACGATTGATCCCTTGATCGGGGCTGCAGCGAAGCTCTTCTTGATCTGAGCCTCGAGCTGCTTGATCTGGGTGAGGAGCCGTTTGATATTGGCAGAGGCCTGGTCTTCGGCCGTAAGCCTGGCCCTAATGTCGAGAGTTTCGTCGGCCATCACCGCTCCTGGAGAGGGAAAGGGCGACCCGGGGTTAACGCCCCCGGGCCTTTTGCGCGGCTTCCATCGCTTCCTGATCGCGCTTATTCAGGAACTGAACGCCATCGGCGATTAAGAGGAAGTCGTCCCATTCGAGCGCCTCGACGGCGTCAAGCGTCCAGTGGAAGCGCTCGAAGATTGGGAACGAGTCCTCGATTATTCGTCCGATCCGTTCAGCATGGGCTTCAAAAAACCCTCGAACCACGCCTTCATCGGACCGAAGTCCTCGATGTCGATCTCGGCGATGATCTTCTCGTCGACCTCGCACAGATCGGCGAGGGCCTTCTCGAAGGCCGCAACGCTGTCGCGGTCGACGTTCTTCACGAAGTTGCGGAGATCGCGCACCTTCGGCCGGCGAGCCTTGAACTCGATGTAGTTCGCGCCGCGATACTCGAAGGGATGGGTGAGGTTGAACACTTTGATCGTCATTGGCTTGCACACCTATGTGACAGGGAAAGAAAAAGGCCCCGCCGGATGGCGAGGCCTGAAGTTCGGGAGATCTCGGGCTTAGTAGGTGAAGCCCAAGATCTGCCGGGCATTGGCGGTCTTATCGACGCCGCCGATGTTGGTGATCTTGTTGAAGACGTCGATCTCGGTGACGAGGTTGTTGTCGATGTAGTGCGCGTAGTAATTCGCACACAGATTGATCGTCATCTCGACCTTCTTGCCGGGCGTGGCCTTGCCGGGCTTGATGGACTTGATCAGCGAGCGGGTCTCGATGATCACGCCCTTCTCCCCGCCGGCAGCCGTCAGCATGTAGCCGCGGAAGGTGACCGGAACGTCGAGCGAGCCAGGGCCATAGCCGAGGTTCTGCCAGATCTGCTCGTCCCAGGTGTGGAGCTGGAAGTCGAACTCGATCTTCTCGATGCCCATCGGGATCTCGACGGTGCCGTCCATGCCGCCACCGCGATACTCTTCGACCTCGATGTTGATCTCCGGGGGCTGGAACTCGGGGGACTCGCCGATCTTGCCGATGTCCTGGATCCAGACCGTGAAGTCCTGGAGAATGTTGGAGTCGCGAAGGTTGTTGTTTGCCATTTAACTCTCCGGCCATGACGGAGCGCGTCCGGCCCAGGAAGGACCGAGCGACCCGCGATGGCTCTTGGTGATGTGATCGTTGCGGAGGCGAAGCAGCGCTTAGCTGGTCGCAACCTGCCGCGAAAACTCCTCGATGAAGTCCGTGTAGTAGTTCGGGTTGCGGCGGGCGCGGAACTGCAGGTGCTCCAAGCAGGCCGGGGGCTCCAGATCGAAGTCCACCGTCAGCTCACCGTTGGCGAAGGTCGCCGGGGTGTTGATGGACTTGTCGATCCAGCACTTGCCGCCGATCAGCGCGCCGCGCGAGCGGAGCAGACGGAGGTAAGCGTTGACGTCGCCCTGGATGCCGGAGAGCAGCTGGTAGCTGAACGGCTTGTCGAGCCGGACGCGCTCGGCGCGCTCCAGGCTCTCGTACACCATGTCCGCGGTGCGGCGGACCGACAGCTGAGCCCAGAGCGGGTCGGTGCCGGTGTTGCGCAGACCCCAGAACCGGAAGCCATCATCGTGGATGATGGTCGTGACCTGGTTGGAGTTGAGCATGTTGGCTTCGCTGTCGCGGTCGTTCGGCATGAAGTCGACCGGACGTGCGGGGCCTCCGATGTTCTGGATCAGCTCGTTCGAGAACGAGTACCAGAAGCCCTTCTCCTCATCGACGCGGGCCTGGATGCCGGCCGCGTAGGCCGAAGCAGGCTTCTGCACGTAGACCGAGTTCTCGGTGTCCCAAGACAGGACGCCGGGGTCGACGATCGAGATGCGCTGGCTGCCGTAGTCACCGCGGTACTCGACAGCGTCCTCATACGAGGTGCCGGGACCGTCGAGGAATGCCACCGCGCGGAGGCGATCGACGATCGACGCAAAGGCAACGCCAACCGGATTGGCAACGTGGCCGAGGGTTGCGGTGAGGGTTGCGCCAGTGCCGGCGCCCGTCACGGTCACGCTGGGCACTGCGACGTAGCCATAGCCGGGGTCGGTGATGATCGCGCCGGTCAGCTTGCCCCCAACAACCTGGGGCACCGCCTTGGCCTGCCGGCCGCCGGCCGGAGGTGCGTCGATGATGATCGTGGTCGTGGAGAGCACGTAGTTCTGGCCGACGTCGCCGATGACCAGGTTCTTGACGCCATTGGTCGGGCGACCGGAGGTGAGGCCGGGTGCACAGAGCAGCTTCGGGATGACCTGCAGCGTCGGACGCGACTTCAGGAGCGACCAGATGCCGGTCTTGCCGGTCGGCGAGCCAACCGCGTTCGACCAGGTCCCTTCCATGCTCTGGCCTTCGGCCACGCGGGTCACCACGACCACTGCCGACTTCTGGCTGTAGATGGCGTCCACGGCGTCGAGCAGGGTGCCATCGCTCTTGAGCTGGCCTGCCTTCAGGGCGTCGGCGAACACCGGGACCGGAGTGTTGAGCGGGAAGATATCCGGGTCGGCGTTCGGGGCGGTTCCGACCAAGCCGATCACGTTCGACTTGACGGTCTCAACCGGACCCGAGGGGCTATTGAGTTCGATCGTCTCGATGCCGTGGAGATATTGAACAGTCACGTATGGTTCTCCCAAACGAAAAAAGCCGCCCGGTGAGGGGCGGCCTGGTGGAGGGTGGTGTTGGTGTTTGGTGGGATGCGGCTACAGAGCCGGCATCAGTGGTCCTTCGCCGTTGGCGAGGTAACGCTCGACGGCAGCGGAGACGATATCGAAGGTCTTTCTCATCCTGATGTCGAGGGTGAGCATGATGGCGTACCTGTCATCCGTCCTCGATCGGTTGAAGACGTTATGATAGTGCGCGCCGTTGAAGGCCCAGGCCTCTCCAGCAGGATAGTTCTTCTGATGGATCTGAAGCTGGCCAGCCGAATAGTCGGCCAACTCGAAGATCCTGGTCTCGATGACCTCGTAGCTGAACTCCGTGTTGGTCCGGATCGGAACGTGGACGATCAGCTCGTACCAGTTTGGACGCTTGCCATTGACGCCCATGATCATCGACAGCTCGGACCCGTGGCGGTGCCAGGTCAGGCTTCCGCCTGCCTTGACGCGCATCAGCCTGACGCGCTGCCCCTCTCCGCCAAGCTCGGTGACCACCTGCTTGATGTAGGGGCTACCCTCCGCAACAGGCGTCCACACATATCCTGTCCTGCCTTGGTATGGCGCCTCGGTCAGGTCGTCGTGGATCGCCCCGTCAGGAGCAACCAACGAGAGGCCGCTCCAGAACTTTCCGATATGCTGTGCATTCCGGCTCTTGGACCTGAACGACGCGAACATCGTTGGGTCTATTTTCGACAGTTCCGACTGTAAGAGATTCGTGTCGTATTTCTTACCGAGGTCGAGGTGCGGGATTCTATCGAGCTTCTCGACGAGATCAGCGAACTTCGACATATCGATCCTTCTTGAGCCTTGGCCTCACGATGTCCCCGCTGAAGCCGACCATCCAGCGACCCGTCAGGATGAACAGTGCCGCCCTGAAGAAGGCCAGGTTGTAGTAGAACTCGGCGTTGCAGCTGTGGGTCCAGTTGTCGCCGCCCTGATACATGCACGCACCCTGGCACAGCTGCAGCACGGGGCAGCTCTGGCACTCCGGGCGCTTGCTCCAGTGGCGAGAGGTGTTGAGCGCGATGTCTTCGAACTCGCTGACGTGCCCGATCTTGTGGTTGCCGTTGGCCCCCACATTCTGGCAGGTCATGACATTGCCCTTGAGGTCGACCGCCAGATATTCCGGCATGTCCATGCCGCACTTCTGGAAGAGAGACTCCGAGGAGCGCTCGTTGACCATCGACCTGACGGCACGCCGCAGTTTGTCGTGGAGCATGAACGAACGGAGCGCGGACCCATCGATCAGCTGCCTCGACAGAACGTCGCTGAATTGACCGAGCTTCTCTTCTGAGAAGATCGAGGCGGGATCGCCGGCATAGCTGTGAACCACGCCCTCAAAACCAACATTGCAGCCCGGGATGCAATCCTGGAACCAATCGATGATGGCGTTGACATCGTTGCTTGCCGGCGTCAACACCGCGTTGAACGAGAAGCGCGGGTGAAACGTCTTCTGCGCATACTGGATCATCGCGAACTGGTGCGGATCCTCACACGGGTCGCTCCCGCGCACCGCCTGGCCCGGTCCATCGTGGCTGATCGCCATCGAAAAGTTCCAGGCCTTCAGCTTGTCGACGATCTCCCGCGTCAGCAATTCGCCGTTCGTGATGATCGATAACCGCGCGTTCGGGAACTTCTTGATCAGCTCGGGTGCGAGGATCTCGATCTTCTTCCAGTAGAGTAGCGGCTCGCCGCCCCAGAACTCGACCTTCTCCATCCCCTCAGGAGCTTCGATCCAGCCATCGATGTTCGCCAAAAACTCGCTGGCATCGCGCGTCGACGACGCCGCGGCCTTGTTGATCTGGGCTGCCTGAAGGCAATAGGAGCAGGCCTTGTTGCATCCGAGACCGAGCTGAATCTTCAGCTTCTTCACTTGACGCACCTTGCGTCCAGGCTGGTCATAATCGACCGCGATGAACGGGCGAGCTTGCACAGGCTCACGCTCAAGCATCGCGTTATTGGAGAAATCGACGGCCCTGAAGCCATTATTGTCGAGCAGCCGTGAGGCGTGCTGATCGTAGAACAGAGGCACGACCTCTCCATCGCTACTCAGCATTTCAAGTCGGATCATCTGGCACTTTGCAGGTATGCCGCCATGGGCAGCGGGTCATTGAACCGATAGATCGCCGTGGCGTCGTCGAACGATGACCACGTGACCCTCTGATATTCCTGCGGGGGCCGCTGGCCTCCCGGGATGTCGACGACCTTCTCCCGCGCGTACTGCGTCAGCATGCAGTTCGGATGCGCCGAGATGTGCCGATCCTCTCTGCCGGCGAACAGCCGGCTCCAGAAGGTCGAGATGCCATCGGTCCAGAAGAAGCCGATGCCCCAATTCACAAGATCGACCGCGGCGTCTGACCATGCGGCGCCGTCCTGCCTTGGCAGTGCTGCCTCTGGATCTTCGATGACGGATCGGATCGTGATGTTGTCGTTGTCGGCCCAGCGGGTGAAGTTGACCCAGGAGACAAGCTTTCCAGAGCCGTCAAAATACCCCCAGAAGCTCGACATCGCGTGCTCAAAGCAAAGGTCCACATGGTCCTTCGCGAGCTGGCGGAAGTTCTGCTTTGTGGGTGCCTCAGGGTCATTGCACCAGGCACCCATTCCGCTGCTGTGCTTGTCGATGATGTCGCACATGTCGCCAAAGTCAGCCGGCGTCAGAAAGCGGATCTTGGGCATTTGGCTCCTTTCAGCGCCAGAGCTTGGCGCCCATCACAGGCTCGATGATCTTGGCCGTGAGCGGCCTGGAGATCTCCAGCATCGTCGCGCCACGGAACTGGCTATGGGAGATTTCGATGAGGCCCTCGGCGAGGTAGATGAAGTTGCCTGGTTCCACATCGAACGTCTCGCCGGCCTGGCCGGACACGAAAGCGCGCTGCCAGAAGAACGGCACCTTGCTCTTCGGCGTTATGCAGTGGTACTCGCTGCCTTCCGCCGTGGCGCGGAGGCGATAGTTGTCAATGCCGCGCACGAACTGGGTCGCGCCGCTCCCAGCCGGCCGCGGGTCAGGCGCGTGATCGCCGCCGAGCGCCTCAAATCCGCCCTTCGTGTAGACCGGGATCGTGTAGAGCGGATAAGCATCAGGCTTGCCTTCGAGCAGATGGGCGATCGACGGAGCGTCTGCCCACGTCAATCCGCGCGTCAGCTCTACTGGAGGGCAGATGCGCTCTTCTCCGGCATGGGCCGTGAAGATCGTGATCGTGAAATTCTCAAAACGGATGCGCCTGAACTGCATCGTCACACCTTGTGCGTTTCCAGAGGCAGACCGACAGGGTCTTCCATCGGACGGTCAATTCGGTATGTGAACTGCCCTTCCATGGCCGCCGGGGCCAATGGCGAGCTGCGCGACAAGATCGACATCCACCGCGCAAGGAAGGGCTGTGACGGAAACTGCATCACGATGGCTCCCCGCTGCTCATCTGCGGAGAAGTGGAGAGGAACGAGGACGTTCTTGATCATGCTGCCGAGCAGCCCGTGCTTATACTCGACACGAGCCCAACCATCCTGGCTGACGTCCAATATCTTGTAGCTAAACGTGCTGCTCGGCACCTGATCCATCATGTCCTCACTTACCGCATGCGCCGCAATCGCAAGCGCACGCACAGTTCCATTCATCGTGTCCGGAAGTCCCGTAGAACGAAGACATTGGGAAGTTGGCCGTCGGGAACGTCCCGCCGCCACCTGCCCTGTAGTACGTTCTTCCGGCGTACTGGCTCATTTGATTGCCCCAACCGAACACAGAGTTGACGGTCGAAAATCCGACCGCGCCTGTTGATGGTACGGCCATTATGCGCCCTCCAACCCTTCCACCCTGGTCGCCAGGCTCTTGATCGCCTCGACGAGGAGACCAGTGACCTGCTCATAGAAGATGTTCAGGAACTCGC
The DNA here is from genome assembly GCF_032381555.1 of Bradyrhizobium sp. SZCCHNPS1003. Lineage (NCBI taxonomy): Bacteria > Pseudomonadati > Pseudomonadota > Alphaproteobacteria > Hyphomicrobiales > Nitrobacteraceae > Bradyrhizobium > Bradyrhizobium sp. SZCCHNPS1003. The sequence continues at coordinate 160,203 of NZ_JAUHIU010000009.1, read as the reverse complement.
TCCCTGACTTGCTGTTGCCGTCCTCGTCACGGTCAAACGGCGCAATGCCGACAGCCTCAGGAAGGACTTCACGCAGCTCCTGCGCAAGCAAACCAGCCTTGCGAAACTTCTGCTCAGGGGCCCCGACCTCTTTGGCAAGATCGCTCTGGATCCAGGTCACGCCTCTCAGCTTCTTGACCTTCTCCAGCGCGTCCTCGATCACCTGGATCTCGTCCTTCAGACGGATGTCAGAGGCGCCGTAGACGACATCGCCAGTAGCAACAATCGAACCGCTTTGCGTCGATGCGAAGGTTCCTACGCCGAGTGATCCTCGCAGGTAGCCGTCGCCAACGCCAGAAACGCCGAACCGCCAGTTCGCCCCATCCGACCATCCGCCGATACGCCACCAGTTATCGCCATCGAGGCCGGCCTGTACCGCATAGGCACCGCGGTGGTAGGTGACGAATGCGGCACCCAGGTCAGGCGCATAGACAGTCAGGCCACCGTAGGTGTTGTGGTTGAAGCCGTATGTCTGTCCGGAGCTGAACTGGTGAATGTGTTTGCCGGTCCACGTCGGCTGGATCGACATGTCGAGCTTGATGCTCGCATCCGACCGCATGTAGGTCGTTGCCGTTCCGGCCGAAGCATTCATCGTTGCAGCCCCAGTCGGGGTCGCGAACGAGATGCCGAGGTTCGTCAGAGCCGCGGCCTTGTTCGGCACGTCCGCGAGGTTCTGATCCTTCTGCAGCTTCCCAGCCACAGACGTTGTCAGTGCGCCGACAGCGCTCTCGTCGGACGCCAGCTGATCTGCGATCTCCTTAAGCGTGTCCAAGGTGCCGGGAGCACCATTGACCAGAGCGTCGATCGCGTTCTTGACGTAGGCGGTCGATGCCGCCTTCAGCGAGTTATCGCCAGCCGTGACTGTTGGGACGGTCGGGCTGACCGTGAAGTTGACGGAGGCGCTGAACGTGCCGCCGACGTCCTTCTTGATGTAGAATGACGGATCGAAGATCTGGGCGTTCGCCGCATAGGTCGCACACTGGTCGCGAGCTGCAAGAGCATCCGACTTCATCTGAGCGACCGCGGACTTGTCCTGACCGGTCTGGGTCGCGTACGTCGAAGCCGTGTCACGATAGCCCTTCGCTGCGTCGCGGGCTGCCTGAGCATCCATCAACGTCTGCGTCACCACCTGCGGCAGCGCGGTGCCAACGTAGATGATCCAGTCCGAGAACGGTCCGGCATCGCCGAAAGTCTGGATAGGCTGCAGGGTCAACTGGCCGCTGCTGCGGTTCCAGTTGACGAGCTTTGCGAACGCATAGTCGGTGGTGTTGGCCTGCCTGACGATCGTGACGAACGGCGATGGCGCGAAGAGGTCACGCTCTGCCTCATCAGGAATCGCGAAGGTCTGGGTGGTCGCGACGTTCAGCGTCACCGAGTTGTTGGCGTGCGCCAGCAGGAAGCCCTGCTCGGACACCAGCGCGATCTTGTCGAGCGCGGGCGCTAGAACGAGATCGAGACGGTTGAGCGCGAGGCCCTCGACGTAAGAGGTCAAGCCGCCGATGGCAGCAAGACCGTCTTCGTTCGAGTTGATTCGGCGGTCGAGGTCTTCGAAGCGCTGGTTCCAATACTCGGGGTCACCGAGATTATCCCTCGCCTTGACCCGGTAGAGTTGATCGTACCTGCGCGCCATCTGGCTTAGACCTCTTCGTAGCCGATGACGGCGTCACCGAGGCCAGCGATCAGGTTGCCCTTGACGATCACCTCGTGCCCGGGACGCGCCCAGATCTTGGGAGCGACCTCGATGGCCCGCGCGAGCTTCAGGCGATAGCTCTTCACCGGATCGACGGCGAGCTTCGGAGGAGTATTCGTCGGCACAGCAACGGGTGCAGCAGCCGCCGGAGCGGCTGCGTTTTCAGTGTCGGCCATGAGGTTGGTTCCTTACTTGCTGTAGAACGACCGCTCGGCAACGTGGTACGTGACCTGCGGCGAGTTGGTCGTTCCGGTCTGCTCGATCGTGAACTGTGTGGTTCCGGCCGGCAGACTGAAGGTGTAGGTCTTCTCGTATCGCTTCGCCTTCGCATCCTTCAGCACCGTGACGGTGGTGTCGGGCGAGTATTCCGTCGAGCCGACCCGAACCGTCATCGCGTAGGTGTGCGGCGTCGGATCGAACATTTCGAGCAGGTTGACGAAGGTCAGGTTGTGCGTGACGTTCGACAGAGCCGGCACCGTCATCGTCGTCGAGACGTGCTTGAAGGCCGCCTTCGGCCGCGAGACATGGACGCGCGATCCCGTGAGATGCAGGATCGGCATCATGTCCCTGGTGCCGACGAAGCGTGCCCGGAACTGAGCCAGCGGCGGAGCGACCGCGAGCACGCCGGAGTTATCCTGGGTCAGCGACTGCCACTCGCCGGTACCGTTCGGCCGCATCTCATAGACCAGCTCGCACGAGCCCGGCACCCACTGCTCAGCGAGGATGTCGATGTCGCGGAAGCCGCCGTCGAGGTTGATCGGAGCGAACTCGATCGCGACCTGGGACGAAGCGAACTGAGCGCCATAGACCTGGATCATCATGTCCTTGGTCAGGTCACCCATGTAGTAGATGCCGTCCGTCGAGTAGAAAAACGTGCCGTCCAGATAAGACTGACCGTTGGTCATACCGATCTGATGGTTTGCGTTCGAGATGAACACGAAAGCATAGCGCTTGCCCTTCGCGAGGAAGGTCGGCTGGATCGGGCACAGGTTCCAACCCGTGACGATGTTCTGCTGCGCGTAGACCGTCTTTAGCACGACCTTTTCGAGGTCGGGCTGGCCTGCAGTCACCTCGCAGAGAGCGATGTGGATGTCCTCGTTCGCGGCCTTCTGGGTGATGTAGAAGCCCACCTGAGTCGCGATGATGTCGTTCGACACCAGGAAGGTCTGCGCAACCTGAGCACCAGTCACGGAGAGGTTCGTGGTGACCTCATACATGAACGGCTCTTCCCAGGTGTCGAGCCAGTAGTAGTCGGTCCGCTGTGACCAGGCGCCGTCACCGTTGCCGTGAACGTTGTAGTTGTTCGTGACCGTCGAGTATTCGATGGTGTTGAAGTCGTACAGATTGGTGGTGTCGACCGGGTTTCCGGGCGTGCTCCAGGCGTTGCCGTTGGTGCAGACCGTGTAGCTTCCGCCGTACCGGACGCGGGTGCGGGACATGTACCCGACCTTCATCGAATGCACCTGGTAGCCGTACTGCGCGATGCCAAGCGACTCGGTGTAATTGCCGGTCTGGATCTTCAGCACGTTGGTGTATTTCGGCATCAGGTAGCCGCCGGCCATCGCCGCGTTCGGATCGTTCGCCGAGAACAGCGAGATCTCGAACTGGTTCGCGTTGGCGTTGTTGAAGCGGATGCCCTCCTCGACCCTGGCGTCGAAGCCCAGCAGCTTGCTGTTGGTCATGTCCGACTTCGTTTGATCGAGGAAGAAGTCGGTATCAAAGCCGGAGGCGTCAGCCGGATAGCGCAGGCTCTCCTTGACCCGAGCCAGGTCGAGGTAGATGCGGGACAGGTCGGAGGCGCTGCTCAAGCCGGTCATGCGGTTCGCGAGGTCGGCGAGGTCCGACGCCAGCGATGTGACGCGCGGCTCGATGATCGACCGGAAGGTCTCCAGCAGGTCGGTCCGGATATCCAGTGCGTCGGTCGAGACGACCTTGTTCTGGTCCTGGATGTCGATCGAAACGATCTGCGTGGTGTCCAGCATCACATTCGCGATCACCACATGGGTGGCCGGGACAGCAGCCGGGACAGGGTCGGCAGCCTCGGCGCCGGCCGTGAAAACGATCTGGACGTTGCGGGAGCGGGTCATGGCGACCGAGCGCGGCTCCACGGTGCCCGTATCGACGTCCGTCAGATAGTCGCGCTGCTCGACGTCGGTCTCGACCTCCTGGCCATAGGCCGAGATCGTCACGATGCGCCGGGCCGCTGCGGCCACGTAGGTGGCGAGCGACTGGGTCAGGACCGAGCGGAGTGCATAGACGGCGCCCGTATCGTAGACGCGACCTGCGCCGACCGTGACCTCGACCTGCCCGGTCTTGGTGATCATCAGTCCGGAGTACTTCCGTGTCGCAGAAACGGCATCGGCGACAATGTGGTCCATCGCCGTCTGAACGTATTCCTGGATGTTGTTGTGATCGGTCGCGGTCTGTTCCTGATAATCGCGAAAGATGACTTGCTGGTCCATCTAAGGGCCTCTTGCTGCGAACGCGAAAAGGCCCACCGTCCCCGCGGACGATGGGACCAATGCATTCTGGTTATTGTCAGATGATGATCGGGCTGCCCGCGAACCGCGGCAGGCCGGCGATGAAACCAGGCTTGGTGTCGGTATCGAGCAGGATCTTGTCGGTCATGCGCTTGGCCGCGATGATGGCCTGTCGGTTCTTGGTCATCAGCGTGCCGTCATGCGGCGTGAAGAAGCGCGTTTTCGGAGCAAATGGCTGCGCGAGACGTGCCTTGTATTTGCTCCACCGCGTCTGCATCTGGATCTTCAGCTCGGCCGAGCGCGGCTCGATGCCATACCGCCCGACGCCCATGAACTGGATCGAAGGACGTTTGGCGTCTGCAGCGGACCCGTCATTGACCGCATACCGCTCGTAGGTGTGGTACGGCGCCATTGAGGGCACGAAGAACCGCTTGTGGATGGGGCGGCCGGAATAGACGGCTTTGCCTTCCTTGCCGGAGATCGTGATCAGCTCCGGCGTGGTTGACACCGGCTCGATCTGCGGACCGACCGCTCTGCGCCATGGCGCGCTGACGATCGGGGCGATCGTGACGATCCTGCTGGCTGCCGTGGACGGCATCGGAAACTTCTTCTTCAGGCCAAGCGGCGTGTTGCAGAATGTCGAATACGGCCGGACAGCCTTGATGTAGAGCCTGAAGTAGGTACCTTCGTTGTCGATCTTGGTGTCGGTCTCGACACCATTGACGACCCAGGACGCTCGCTTCGAAAGCCGCGTGATCGCCTCATTCGGGGTCGGGAACTTCTTCTCCAGAAAGCTGCTGTAGCGGCTTCCGCCTGAGAAGATTCGACGCCGGGCGGCGCCGCGCAGGTAATTCTGGTAGATCCGAACCTGCGGCAGCTTGGCGAGCCAGGCTTCCCGCTGCTCCTTGTTGAGCGAGGGGCCTGAGAACACCTTTGCCGGCGGCGTCGTGGCCTTCAGGACCTTGCTGTCGACGAGGTCGACGTAGGTCTCGATGGCTTTCAGCGTGCCTTTGATCTGGTGATGCTTGATCGCATTCGCGACCACGCTCCGGCGCTTCGTCAGCGGCCATTCCGGGTCCCACAGGTCTACCGAGAGAGCCCAGGCCAGGTAAGGCAGCAGGTTCTCAGGGCAGGTCCACGGATTCCAGAGCTGCCGGATCGGGATGTCGATTTGGAGCAGGCGTTCGACCTGGGAGGCCAGCGTGCGCTCGTACTCCGTCGCATTCGGGGACAGGATGTGATCCATCCTGCGCGTCGGGAACGGGCCCATGGCTTACTCCAATCTAGTCGGGAGCGGCGTGACCTTTGCGGAATCGATGACGACGCACTGGTCATTGCCGGCCACGACATCGGCAGCCGGCGAGATCAGGTCGACGTTCTGGACGCCATTCTGGTTGAGCGCCGAAATGATTGCCGACCTGGTCAGATCGCGTCCGATCATGGAGACGTTGGTGCGGACCTTCGTCAGGGCCGTTCCGATGTCGCTCATGAGCAGCGCGGCATCGGGTCCTGGATACAGCGTGACGTTGGCAACGATCTGCGTCCGCAGCGGCATGACCGGACAGACCGAGATGACGTCGGTCAGCGGCTTGATCCCTTTCTGGTTCAAGCGCTTCACGACGTTGGCGATGATGTCCTTGGTCGGTACCGGGTCGGTTCCGCTCTGCATGACGGCGACTTTGACGCCGCCGAATTTGTTGACCTTGGTCGCCGTTGCGTCGCGGATGCGGACGTCGGCGCTCAGGGCCTGGAAGATGTAGGCTCCTTCGGAGCCGGCCGTCGAATAGGCTTCTGGCGCCATCTGAGCGCGGCGCCGGAGGCTGTCATCCAGCTCGTCCGGCAGGCGCTCAACGCCGAAGAAGGCAGCCAGGTTTTCGAGGTCCGCGCCCTTGGCGAAGGCCAGCATGACGGCGCGTGCAGCGGCGTTGACCCGCGCTCGCACCAGGACCTCGCCGTAGGCCTGCGGCTCCAGGATGACGTTGGTCGGAGACTGCTCGAGGGCAAGCGCTGCCTTCAGCTTCGGGTTCTTTTCGAGAACCTCGTCCTTGTAGCGCTGGAGCAGAACCTCGTAATCAATGGTCTCGATGACGTCGGGTGGGGGAAGACGCGCGAAGTCGATATACAGCGCGGGCGAAGTGTAATTGGGCATTCAACCCTCGCTAGATGGTGACCGAAGTTCTCCGCAGCACCTGCTCTACGAGGTCGATTCCATCGATGGTGATCGTGATCGCACCGGTCGCGTCGGCCTCGTCAATAGCCACTCGCGTGACCTTGAACTCCGGCTCGTAGGTGTTGATCGCGGCGATCGCGGCCATCATGCCGGACATCATCGTCTCCTCGTTGGAGGGCTTGTCCTGCATGTCCTGAAACTTCGACCCCCACCACGCCCGCATCAGGCGAACCTTGAGGCGGGTGGTGAGGATGACGAAGATGCTCTGCTTGATCCGGGGCCAGCCCTGGATCAGTTCGCCGGTCTCACGATCGATGTCGACCAGGTGCTCACTTGGAAGCATTGCCATCGGCCGGCTTCTCCGAAGCAACGGCACCGAGCACCTTGGTCTCGACAGCCTTCGCCGCGGTCACCGCCTTGGTGACGGTCTCCTCGACCTTGGCCACGACGGCCTCGGCCTCTTCGACCTTCTCCTGCACGACGTGCTTGAGATACTTGACCTCAGCCTCGACCGCGGTGACGACGGAGCCGGCCGGCACCATGACGCCCTTGCGCCAGAAATCCTTGATAACTTCGTAGGTCTTCATTTTTCTTCTTTCTCGCTACGCGATCTTGGCCCAGACCACCTGAGATGGTCCAGCCTCTGTCATAACGCGCTGGTCAGCCTGCTCATTGGGTCCGGAGACCCCGAGGTTGACGCGCTCCTTGGTGATGTTGACCCATCGGCCATCGACGCCGGCCGAGCAGCTGTTCGCGCCCTTCACCTCGACGTGGTCTTTGTGGAATGTGACTGTCGTCCCATCGCCGTGCTTCAGGACAATCGCGTCCTGGTCCAGCTTGATGTTGGCCTGGTTCTCACCGTAGGTGACGTTCAGGTCGTTCTCAGTCCACTTGATGCTGGCCTTCTTGTCCTTGAACTGGATCTTGACCTGGTTCTCGTCCATCAGGACGTCGCCCTTGGCTCCCTTTTCGCCATAGCGGACGTTGACCAGCTTCTCATCCTGCCTGTAGTAGGACTTATTCTTGCCGACCGTCTTGAGGATCTTCTCCTTGTCCGCCAGCTGCCGCGTGACGCCGTCATCGCCCTCTTCCGGCACTTCCGGAAGCTTGGGCGGCTGCGTCTGCTGTGACTGCTGCTGTTGATCGGACGATGAGGCATCCGAGCTGCTCGTGTCCGAGCTGCCAGATCCGCTTCCACCTCCACCGCCGCCACCTCCTCCACTGCCGCCTGCAAGGCTCGCCGGGATGCCGGCCGCTCCGCCCGCGCCGCCGCCGATCATCTGACCGACGACGCCCATGAGGTTGCCGGAGGCGACCTGGTTGGCGATGCCGGCGAGATTGCCGAGTTGGGACAGCCCTGGGAGGCCGGACAGGTTGGCGAGCTGGCCAACATTGGCGAGCTGGCCGAGCTTGAGGCCCGACAGCTGCGAAAGGCCCGCCATGTTCGCGATGTTCGAGATGTCGAGGCTGGCGAGGTTGCCCAGGTTGCCGAGATTGCTGAGGCCGCCGAGCATGCTGGAGAAGTCCATGCCGCTTAGGCCGGCCATCTGGCTGATGCCTGCGAGATCGCCGAGACCAGAGATATCGCCGAGTCCCGTGGGGGCGCCCTGCTGCTTCTTCTTGGTCTTGATGATCAGGTGGTTCGAATCCTTGGTCTGGTGGATCCAGTGCTGCTGATCCTCTTTCTCGTGGATCAGCCCGACCGTCTCATCCTGCTTGCCGTGTGGCGATGGCGTGTCCGGGCCGTAATGGAACGGCTCGACCGTCCCCAGCTCGGGGATGCCGCCGACCGAGCGCAGGATGCCGTGCATCCCGATCTTCGGCGGAACCGAATACTTGATCGTCGCATGCGAGTGGCTTTGCCAGGGCTGCCAGTCGCTCTTGAAGGTGTCCTGCTTCGAGTAGGTCTCATTCCCGCTCGGGGTCTGATCCTCGCCGTCGTTCATCTTGACGTACCAGCGATTCTTCTCGAACTTGACCGCGACGATCTTTCCGAGCCGCTCCTTGTTCTGGAACTTGCGCTCCAAATCCTGGAGCCGGCGCTCCATCGCGTGAATTGCACGCACCATTACGGCACCTCGGGTGTCACATCGACCGTCTCGTCGCCGGACAGACCCGCTGCAGTCTCCACATGACCGAGGATCTTTGCCTTGGTGCTCGGCACCTTGGTGACCATCTGGCCGTTGTTCCAGACGAAGTCTCGCTGCAGCACCTTGTTGGTGCCGATCATGAGATCGCTGTGCCACTCAACCACGCCGACAGAGACGCCTTCGCGCCTCAAGACAGGCTGGCTAATGCGCTTGAACTGGACGTTCTGAGCAGGAGCGGCATCGGGATGTCCAAACTGATTTTGATGAGCCCAGGTGGCCACGGTCTCGACCATGTCCCAGGCCCGCGAGTCGCCATCGAGCGATACGTATTTGTTCTCGTCGATCAAGACCACGACAACCCGGAGCAGAGCATTCAGCTCGCCCGTGAAGGTCGGATCGCTCTTCGAGGCCATCACCGCGACACGAGCGCATGGCGTCTTTAGCGTCCAGTCGGCGATGTCTTTCTCATCGAACAGGCCGTCGTACCATTCGACGTCCATCGTCGGGTACAGCGTCTTGATCCCGTCGATGATCTTCTGGCGGAAGTCGACGACTTTTCCCATCATCAACCTCCGTGCGCGATATGGTCGCGGAGCATTTTCGAGATGCGTTTGACGTTCTCTTCCGAGAAGCCCATGAACGGACGCGCCGGCACCTTGTCGGCCTTGCTGTAGCGCTTGCCGCCGCGCCGCGCCTTGCGGCCAGCATGGTTGAAGCCCTCCTGCATGAGCGATGCGTATTCGGTATCCGCCGTCAGCTCGAAGCCGTGGTCGTTCACGTCGGTGACCTCGATGCTGCGGGACAGCTCGCCGCTTTCGAACAGCGGCCTGTCATGCCCCTTCAGCGCGATGGTCACGTCGGACAGCGCAGCCCATAGCTCACCCTCTGGCGAGCGCTTGGTGCGAAGGATGCGGTTGATGGTGGCACGCTGCATGTACTCGGCAGCCTGCTCCATCACCGGATGGAGGTGCTCGGCGTCCTGCAGCAGCTTGGTGAGGCGGACATTGAGGCGGGTGAGGTCTTCGGCATTCAGATCGACCGCAAAAGCGCCCATCAGGCCCTCCCGCAGTCGAACGACCGGCCACCTCGTGTGACGTTCGGGTTCGTGGTCGTGGTCACCGGGTTGCCATTGGCATCGGTGCCAGTCGTGGTGACCGGCGGCAGGCCGAGGCCGACCTTGCCGGAGGAAATCTTCTCGAGGATTGAAAGCGCGTCCTCGTAACGCACGCGCATCTCATCGGTCCGGCCAGTCCGGCCGAGTGCGATCTTGTAGACCGCGATGTCGATGGCACAGTTCTTGACGATGCCCGGCGTCGGGACAACCGGGACCGTGTATTGCGACGACAGATAGGCGTCGCAGATCTCGTCGGCGCCGTCGAGTCCACGCTGGACAACCAGCGGGTCTGGTATGCCGTCCCGGTCATAATCGGCTATGCGAACGAGGAGATCGGTCCCATAGAGATCGTCGATGTCATCCTTGGTCGCGTAGCCCATTATGAGCCTCTGTCAGGTTACTTCTTCTTGGTCTTGGTGGCCGCAGCAGCGGCTTCGGCAGCAGCCTTGTCGGCAGCTTCCTTCTCAGCGGCTTCCTTGGCAGCAGCTTCAGCAGCAGCCTTCTCAGCAGCTTCCTTGGCGGCGGCTTCGGCAGCGGCCTTTGCAGCAGCATCAGCTGCAGCGTCGTCGGCCGACGCATTGCCGTGGAGGTTGGCGAAGCGCGCGGCGCGCACCTCGGGCGATACGATCCGCTGCTTGCGCAGACGAATGTTCGCAGCCGCCTCACGGGCTCGGAAGCCAGTCGTTCCAATCATGGATGTCTCCAAATAGCGAAAAAGCCCTCCCCGGCTTTCACCGAGGAGGGTCGATTTCAGTTCCTACCGTCTGAGGTCAGACGATTAGGAGCCCAGCTTGTGCTTGAACGCGACGATCCGGATGACCTTCGGATCGTAGACGCGCTGCCAGTTGGCGACGTCGGCCAGCTCGGAGTTCGCGGGAGTGACGCCGACCTGGTTGGCGCCGAGCCACTTGATGCCGCGGGGATGCATGACCCACTGGCGGCGCTGCACGATGTACTCCTGGCCCATGCCCTTCAGAGCCTGGCGCTCGACCTCGACCGGGGTCTTCGGTGACTTCTCGCCGTAGCCGATCGCGCCGGGGCCAAAGATGTAGGTGGTGAACACGCGGTTCGCGCCGGAGCCAGCCACCGGCATGCTGTCGTCCACGATGACGGTTTTCCCCATGTAGGTCGGGATCGTCAGCTTGCCCTCGGAGTCCGGCATGAACTCGATGAGGTCGGCCTTGACCATCGCCTTCAGGGTCAGCGAGTGGACGGCGACGGCGTTCAGGCCGCCCTGCTCGTCACCGAGCAAGAACGCGGCGTCGATGAACGAGTCGGCGTCGAAGTTCTCGGCACCGCCGGTCAGGCCGGAGATGTCGTTGACGTTGGCTGCCATGCCGGCCGAGCCCATCGCGCCCGCCAGGGTCGCGAGCAGAGCGGTCTGCATGCGGCGATTCCACCACTCGGCGAACCGGTTGGCGATCAGCTGGATCGGGTCGGCGCCGGACAGGTCGGACGACAGGTCGGACGCACCGAACGCCTTGCCGCGCAGCAGCTTCACGGCCACGTCCTGGCCGGTCGAGGTCTTGCTGACGGTCAGGTCGCTGTTGTCGTCGAGCACCTGCTCGGCGTCCGCGGCGTCCAGATCGTTGAAGAACGGCATGTTGACGGTCTTGCCGCTGATCTCCGCGTCGATGACGCTGGTCAGGTCGGTGATGATGCCCGACTGGAACAGGGCCGACTTCTGCGTCGAGAGCACCTGCACGTAGTTGTTGAATTCGGTCGGGACGATCATGTCCGCGAGACGAGTCTCAGTCATTTCTCACTCTTGCTTTTGTTGAGACGGCGTTTGCGGCTGCTTGCATTCAAGCAAACGCCCGGACAGAATCCGGGCGCATGCAATTGTTCGGATGGGCGAGAAGGGTTACTTCACGCCGGCCGCTGCTTTCAGCTGCTTGGCCAGTTCGGGTTTTTGGTTCGACAGCAGCATCTGCTGCGTCATGTTCCAGGTGTCCTTCATCCAGGGGTTGGTCTGACCACCACCTGCCGGAGGATTGCCGTGGGTGCCGGGTTGCGTTCCCAGACCGCGCTTCTCTTCCGGCTTGAAGAGCGAGGCGCGGCTCTCGCGGATCTCGGCGACGAGATCGGCGACAGTGAAGGGGGTGCCATTCACGTCCTTGATGCGGGGGTTGCCGTTGGTGTCGAGCACCTGGACGGAGACCTGACCGTCCTTCATGGACGTCTTGACGAACTTGGACACCAGCAGTTCGACGGCATCCCGCGCGTCGTCCAGTGGGTTTGCTTTTGCGACTTCAGACTTGATCTGGCTGTCGGCCATGATCGTCTGCAGTTGCCCCGTGAGGCTCTCGACCGTAGCGTTGGCGTTCTTGACCTGGGTGCTCAGCTCGGTCTCGCGCAGAGTCCACTGCGCGGTGAGCTGACCCTTCAGGGTCTCGAACTTCTCGCCTGCGATCCGATCCGCCTCTTTCGCGGGATCGAGCTTCGACAGTCGTTCTGCGGTTTCAACAGCCGTCCTGGCTGCGTCAGGGGTGATCTCTCCGAAGGCGGAGACACGCTCGATCGCGGTACGAGCCGCGCCGGCATCGAGGCCTTCGTAGGGCTTCAGCTGCTCTTTGAGGACTGCAACGTTGTTGCGCTCCGCTCCGAGAGCCGTCTTCAGGCCCTTGACGTCGTCGAGTTCGTAGCCTTCGGCCGGCGTGACGTTGAGGAAAAACTTCCCGTTCTTCTCGACGTAAAAGGCGCGATGGGCTTCATCGACGGTGTTGATATCGGTGACTACTGCTTTGAGCATTCCAATCCCTGGAAATGCGGGGCATCCCGCCCCTCGTGATAAAAGACCGCTCAAGCATCCCGCCTGAGGGTCGGTGATATCCCCGAGGATCCGGGGAATCGGAGATGCCAGCAGCGATCGTTCCGAGGCCGTCCCGGCGCTCGGTTGGTCATTGCGGGCGAATTGGATGGCTGGCACGGCAGGTCTCGAACCTGCGACCTCCTCGTTAACAGCGAGGCGCTCTACCGTCTGAGCTACATGCCAACGGAAAATGTTCAGCGGCGGCGCGGGCGTGCGGCACGCTCTTGGATATCTCTGCTCGTCTTGTGCGGGATGCGAGCTGAGACCGCTGAAGCCGCGCTCGACCATTCAAGGGAGCGCGGAACCGAAAGAGGTGGCCCGCCGGGCCAAAAAAATGCCCGCCAGGCGCGAACCGGGCGGGCAAGTGTGAGTGAGTGACCGATGCAGAAAAGCCGCCAGGGAGGTCCCGAGCGGCTTCTGGATGCTCTATGGAGAGAGCGTCGGATTACGCTGCGATCTGCAGCTCCTTGACGGGTTCGAGCTTGTCGAACTCCTCCGGTTTGGCGAACTGGATGGTGTCATCCTCGGTCAGGAGGACGACGTCGCCAGCGGCACAGGATTGCACGCCCCACGCCGACGACATGGTCAGACCCCCGAGGGAGTTGACCTTCAGCTCACCACTCTGCAGACGGCTGACGAGCCATTGCGGCGCGACCTCCTCGGCAGCCTGCCCCCAGAGGGGCAGTTTGAACGCTTGGACCAAGATCTTGCGGTGAAACAGGTTCATTTGCACACTATCTGCATTTCACCTGACTTGAACCACAATATACGCCCTTTGTCAAGTAGTCGATCAAAAAACTGCAAATCATAATGCAAACGGCATCAGAGCAAGATTCCAAACCCGATCGAGTCGTCGGAGGTCTTGGCGACCTTCTTGGCCGCGAACTCGGACAGCCCCGGCGGTGGGGACAACCTGTCCTTCGACAGGATCGGCTGACCGGCCAGCAATCGACGATGATCATCGGAAAGCTGCACACCTCCGCCTCGGTGCGCTGCGACCTGCTTGCACATGGCAACGAAGTACGCTTCGTCGCTGTTCTGCTTCATGATGTTCACGACCTTGTGGACCCACTGAACATTGCCGCGGACGTACCCCCGATGACTCTCGATGCGATCGAGAGACGCCGTGGGCGAAACCTTGCTGGCCTCGATTGGGAGGCCGCTGAGAGCGCACCGTCCCTTCTGACGTTCGAACAGCGCCTGGATATGGCCGGCATCGATCTCGAACACGAGATCTCGGCTCTTTGCTCCAGCACGAGCTTTCGTGATGAACTTTTGCCACACGCTGACGCTCGGAGGCCTGTACCCTCCCTTGGGGAGGGCGCGCATTCGTTCGGATCTGTCCATTTGCATTCGGTAGCACAGAGGCACCATTAAGTGCAAAAAAAGCAAATCAACCATAGATCCAAACGTGGATGATGATGTAGAGGATGGAAATCCCCATCAGCGCCTTAAACGGGTGCATCAGGACCGGCTGCATCATGAGCCAGAAGTTGGTCTTCTCCTGCTCCCGAACCAGCCGCTCCAGCGCGAGCTGCTCAGGCGTCGGAGCTGGGGCCGGAGGTGGCGACGAGACGGGGGCCGGTGCCGCGCGCCGCGGCTGAACGCCTTCCTCGGGCAACCCCAGAAGCTTCTCCCACCACTTCAGCTTGACTGGTTCCATTGACCGGCTTCCTCCCCTTGACCGTGAACTTCGGCTCGAAGCAGATCGGGCAGCACCAGTATTCGTCACCGATCAGCTTGCCGAAGGCCACGACCGAGCGAGGGATCATCCGCACCAGCTCGCGCACGGGCGTGCCCTGCCTGTTGGTGCAGGGCTCGCACACGTAGCCTTCGCATTTGAATGACAGCTTCTCGGTCATGAGCTGAACCGCCTACAACTTGCACGAATGCAAGTCAATTAGAACTGCGGCGTCGGGCGCGTCGAACCATTCGGGAAGTTCGGCTTCGGCTGAGTTTGGTTACCCGCGGGTGGTGTGGAGGCATTGCCTCTGGCTGGCGCCGCGGTGCCGTTGCCTGCCTTCGCAGGATCTGCCTGGGTCCACCGACCCGGCAGCATGTTCTCGCCGGCCGCCTGCATGTTCTCGTCAACAGCCTGCCACAAAGCAAGTTCCGCCTTTAGGTCGAACTCGTCGCCGAGCAGGTTGCGATCCCTGATCTCCTGCAGCAGCACTTCGCGCGACAGGCCGCGCTGAGACCACAGAGTGACGAGCTGGGCGACCTCAGCCAGGCGGTCGGCTGTGTTCGAGAACTCGGTGTTCAGGACCACGTTGACGTTGGAGTAGTCGGCGCCGGTCCAGTTGCCCATCATGCGGATTGCGCGCTCTAACGCATCCTGACAGTTGATCGCCATGTCGTGGACAACCGAGTGGACCCTGGTCTCCTGGATGTCACGCTCGTTCTGCGGGACGTACTGACGGTGCGTGCCCGTGACCGGGTTCAGCGCCATCATGTCCATCTGCATTTCGAGCTTCTCCAGGTCCTTCATACCGGAGTCGATCGCGGTGCCGCGGGGCTCGACGTAATACCAGCGGCCATTGGCCTCGGGCGCGTAGAGCACCTTGTAGGGTCCGATGGCGAACTGTGCCTCATCTTCCGGGTCGATCTGAACGCCTGAGCACGCCAACATCGGGAAGCGAGCCGCGGACAGGATCGACCGCTGGTCCGAGCTGGAGATCCAGTGCTCGATCTGCTTGTAGGCGAGATCGATGAAGATTGGACGGACCTGGTAATCGGCCTCCTTCTCACCGGCATACAGGGTGACGAACGGCACTTCGGTCATGTTGGTAAGCGGGGTCTCCTCCACAAACGTCCAGTTGGAGCCGCCGGAGGTTGCGAGCTGCTCCCAGAGCTGCACGATGCCCTTCCCGTTCGACGTCGGGTCGATCTCGATGACCCGCATCTGGTTGTAGAGCACCTCCTTGAAGCCGTCTCGATCGGCGCGCTGACCGCGGATACGGACGTGGACGGTCTTGGTGTCGCCGCCGACATACGCATCGTAGGCTGCCGCCACATCGTCGACCTTGTACATCTTCATGAAGGGCCGAGCGCCAGACGCCTTCTGGTCCGCCAGGCTCTTCATGTTGTAGGTGTCGGGATGGTCCACCAGAATGTGGCACATGCCGTCCAGCATGGCATTGTTGAAGAACTGGTGGGCAAAGACGTGCAGGTGTGTGCCGATCAGATCGATGTCCTGGACCCACAGATCGAGGTTCGGATCGCTGTGGATCACCTTCAGCAAGGTGCGGAAGGGCTTGGCCGATGCAGCATCCACCGCCTCGCGCAGCTTGTTGAGAGCGAACGTGGATGCCAAGCGCGCCGCATAGCGGCTGTCGGATTCCTTCTCGTACTGAGGTAGGAATGTCGCACCCTGGGCGCGCATGGTTTCGGTGCCGCCATAGACGGCGCGGAGCATCCTCGTGCGCTGCTGCATGGTCGTCGCGGCGGACGACAGCAGTCCAGGGTTACCGTCCTTCGGAGACGGCGTATACTTGATCTGTTGGGTGGCGGTTGCCATGGTGGTGAGATGTCCTGACGTTACCAGTCAAGGACCGCCGCTCTCTTCGGACCGAGGAGTGAGTTGAATGCGTCGGCAGCAGCATCGACCTGGTCGTCGTAGGTGCCGAGTGGGAAGGTCTCCAGCTCGTCCGTGAAGACGGCGTTCCAGGAGCCTGGGGCCATCTTGACGTTGCCGGCTTCCGCCTGCGCAGCGAATGCGGCAGCACGGACTTCCTTCGATCCTGTGGGGCGGGCAGTCTTAACAATGTAGCCGGCGAGCCGGCGAATGAAGCCCTGCACCTGGCTCTTACCGGCCTGGCCTGGGTCTTGCGGGAGAAAGATCTGGACCGAGCGACCGTCGTTCTTGGCGGTCTCATGGATCTTCTTCTCGACTTCGAGCGGCGATCCACGGAAGCGGATGACATGCTCGATGTAGAAGACCCCGTTGGAGTCCTTCGACATCAGGACGCCAACCGTGTAGTCGCCGTCAGAAGATGCCGCCAAATCCCAGGCGCGCACCTTTGCCCGGCGCGCAGGAAGCTCAGCAACGGCGACCGGAGCGAACCAGTCAGCGCGGAACATGCCGCCGTCGTCAGACATCGGCTGCTGCTGGTACAGGGCAGAGAACGAGCGCTCGCCGAGAACGTCGAGACGATCCTGCAGAGCCGCGTAGGAGAAACGATGCGGAGCCAGAGGCTCGTTCGGCTTACGTCCGAGCGCGTCGCCCGGGACAGTGCCGTCTTCGTTGAGGATCAGCTGACCATCGGGGGTCTTCTTCACCCACGGCAGTGCTGGAAGATACAGAATCTCCCAGGGGAGGCCCTTACCATCTTCCATGGCCTCGATGATGCGGCCGGCGATGTCGTCGTAGTGCCACCGGGTCAGGGTCAGAATGATCGGCGCGTCTTCTTCGAGCCGGGTGTAGACGACGTCGCGGTACCAATCCCACTGGTCGTCTCGGAACGTTGCCGACTTGACCTCTTTACGGTCCTTGATCGGGTCGTCGATCAGGAAGAGATGGGCGCCCTTACCGGTGGTGCCGGTGCCGACGCCGACCGCGTAATACTGGCCGCCGCCGGACTCGTCCGTGAGCTGCCATTCATCGGCAGCTCGAATGTCTGGCCTGATCTTGATGTGCGGGAAGAGGCGCTCGAACTCCTTGCCCTTGATGATATCTCGGACGTTTCGGCCGAAGCCGGTGGCGAAGTCGCCGTTGTAGGATGCCGAGATGATGTTCTTCGACGGATTCCTGGCCATGAACCAGGCGGGGAAACGCCTGGTCGACAGCTCTGACTTTCCGTGCCGCGGCGGCGCGAAGATCATCAGTCGCTTGCACTCGCCGCGTTCGACACGCTCAAGGGCCTCTGCGACCTTGTAGTGGAACGTATCAGCGTAGTATTTCGGGAGCGTGTAGGTGGTGAAATCGATGAGGTGCTCGCGGCCCCTCCTACGACGCAGGATCTCGGCCGCTGCCTCCTCGGGGGAGACATCGGTGACCAAATTCACGATGATGGCCTTTTAGAACTTGAATCCAGGCGCCTGGATCGTCAGCTCGTCCTTATTGGCGGAGCGCGACTGGACTTCGAACATCACGGTGGGAGAACCGTTGGCGATCGGGTCGCCATAGAAGCGAACGGTGCGGAGCCAATTTCCATCGGTGTCCTGGACCAGGTCCGACACGGTGATGAGACGAGCGTCCTCCAGGTTCACCTTCTGGGACAGGGTGGTGAGTGCGGACATCTTCTTGATTTTCTCGAGTTGGAACTCCGGCCGATGCATTGAGCACCGGCCAGAGCGACGACGTTCGTCTTAGATGTTGCGGTTCGCCGCGGGGGCGTCGACGGACAGCACGGCGGCAACCGCAGCGGTGGCGTCAGCAGCCGGAGCAGCGTCCTCGACCGCTTCATCGGCGGCAGGCGCGTCGACAGCGGCATCGGCGGCCGGCGCCGGAGCAACCGCAGCCTGGGCATCGGCAACCGTGGTCGCGATGTCGGCGGCGACGCCCTTGATGGCGTCCAGGTCCTCGGCCGAGATGCCAGCGGCCGGGACAGCGTCCAGGCGAGCCTGCAGGTCAGCGGCCTGGGCCGACACCGTGTCCAGCTTGCTCTTGAGCGCCTCGACGGCAGGCTTCAGCTGCGCGTTGGCGTCGACGAGGGCCTGGACTTCGGGGGTAAGTGCCATGAGCAGATCCTTCACATAGTTGAGGTGGCGTTCGATCGCGGTAAGGCGATCACTTCCCATCCGGTCGTGAACCTGATGGGATTGGAAGAGCTGCTGCAGCATCTGCTTGACGGAAAACTCATCGAAAAAGGACACTCAGCACCTCAGGTGTTCTTGTTGTTATTGGAGGCAGAGCCCCGCAACCGAAGCGCGGGGATGTCCTTGCTGATCAGACGATGTTGAGGCCTGCCGCATCGAGCTGGGCGAAGACCTCCTTCTCCCACTTGCGGACCTTGCCGCGGTACATGAAGGAGTTCTTCGGATCCTTCTCGAACTCGCCGAACGGCACGCCGGCCGCATCCACCAGCTCCATCGCACGCGGGTCGAGCATCGGGATGTCGATCAGCGAGCTGCCGAGCGCGAGCGCCTGGCGTGTCACCTCGTCGATGCCCTTGAAGAAGTCGGCGCCGTTGTATCGGTTGAGCACGATGCAGTGCTTCGAACCGGCCAGCAGCTTTGCCACCTGGTCGATCTCGCCGAACGAGTCCATGGTCGAGCCGATCACGTGCATCACGGCGCTGTTGATCGCGCCAGTGCGGACCATCTCGTTGTAGCCGACGTCCTCCAGCAGGGAGAGAGTGTCGGTGAGCAGGCCGGCACGGATGTCGATCAGGGTGATCGAGGACGTATCGATGTTGTCGAACACCTTGGCCTGATCATCCGAGTCACGCAGGTTGACGATCTCAGTGAGGGACGAGAAGAAGCGCTTCAGGCTCCCCTTCGGGCTCTCGGTATCGAATGCGCGGACGGGCAGGCCCTGGGCATTGAAATAGTCCAGCATGGCGCGGGACAGCGTGGTCTTGCCGACACCGCCCTTGTCTGCGCCCACGACGACGACGGCGGGCTTCTCAGCAACGAAAGGCAAGATTCTCTCCTTTGGGGGATCTGGAAGTCGCGCAACTTCCCTTGGGTGGACCGGCTCAGCCCTGATGGGGTCCAGTTCTGAAATGATGGCCGGAGCGTCCACGATGGGATCTGGCTCCGGCTCTGGTAGTGCCGTGGCGACAGGCGCCACAGGCTCGGGTATTGGTGTCAGATCACGACTGGGAAGATCGGCATCAGTGGCTCCGGCTCTGGCTTCGGCTTCGGCCTGCTCGGTGGCTGGCTCTTGCTCATATCGCTCCTGCCTTTTGATTGGCGCCGGCTCAGCCCCTATGGGCTCAGGCTTGTCGTGCGGAGTGGCCACAACGATCGGCGGCTGCCGCATGAGCGCGGCGATGCGTTGCCGGCGCACATCTTCTTCGAGTGGACGCCGGCTTCCCATCAGTGAACGCTCTCTGGTTTCTCCTCCGCCTTCGGCTTCTTTGCGCGGCTCGCGAGTTCGAGCAGCTCATCCTCCGACATCTCGGAGGCCTCCTTGCGGACGTTGAGGTTGGTGTGGTTCTCGTCCTTCTGGCCGAGGTAGTTCTTGCCGAGGAAGATGGATGCCGGCGCGTTCTTGTCGGCCAGCGCCATCTGCTTGCGCCTCAGGGAGACCTTGGCGTGCTGCAGCCCGTCATCCCAAACCTCACGCGCCTCAGGATAGACGTTGAAGAAGTTGGTCAGGGTGCGAGGGCTTACGCCGAGGATTGCGGCAGCCTCGTCTTGTGTGCCGAAAAGGCGGGCGATCTCAGCCAGAGCACGAAGCGTGTCCTCATCGGGTAGAAGTTTCGTCTTGCGACGACCGATCGGTCGAGCGAGAAGCTCATCGAGAAACTCGGTCTCCTTGGCATCCTTCTCGGCGGCGGCTTTGGCTGCTGCCTCGCGGGCAGCCGCCTCCTCTTTCGTCGGCCGGCCGCGGCGACGCTTGGGCAGGTCGGTCATTTTTGTTCTTCTTGTTCAGTGGGGCTGGACGTCGATCACCGCGGCACCCTCGCTGACGATGCCCTC
This sequence comes from Bradyrhizobium sp. SZCCHNPS1003, assembly GCF_032381555.1. Classification (NCBI taxonomy): domain Bacteria; kingdom Pseudomonadati; phylum Pseudomonadota; class Alphaproteobacteria; order Hyphomicrobiales; family Nitrobacteraceae; genus Bradyrhizobium; species Bradyrhizobium sp. SZCCHNPS1003. Next base: position 140,221 of record NZ_JAUHIU010000009.1, on the reverse strand, counting down.
GATCGCGATCGCGGTCACGAGTCCCTCTCCCGGCCATTCGACCAGGATGTATTCGGCTTCGTTGTGATCGTCGGTCTCGTCGTCGAAGCGATTGAACATGGCGACGATCGGGACGGCGAACCCGCGTCCTAGACGATCGACATCGTGTCGAAATCGACCGTGGAGCCTATTCCTTGGCCCCAGGGATCGCCGTTCTGATCCATTGCAAAATCTCAGCCTTGGAGCCGGCGCCGACCCGGTTTGCGATCACGACACCCTTGTCGATCGCGACGAGGGCTGGGACCTGGTTGACGCGGTAGAGCTGAGCGGCATTCATGCACTGCTCGACGTCTGCGACGTAGAAAGCCACCTTGCCGTCAAGCTGCTTCTCGATGTCATCCAGCATCGGCTTCATGGCCTTGCAGGGCTGACACCATCGCGCCTCGAACTTGATGACGATGGGATGCTTGGCCCCGTGGACCGTTTGGAGTGTGGTGCTGTCCGTGAGGGATTTCATCGGCTGAAGATCTTCTTGAAGGCTGACACGCCGCCGATACCGCAGACGGTCAGGATGACGTTGTTCTGCATGCTGGCGTACTGACCAGGAAGTTCGGCTACATGCCAGGTGCCGATCTCGTGACCGAGCAGAGGCATGGAGTCGAAGACGACTGCAGCTGCATGCGAGAGGAAGACGCCGAATGCCGCTGGAACCATCCAGGCGGTGAACCAGTGCTCACGATCCTCGGACCGCTGCTGGTTCATCATCTTGGCGATCTCGACCTTCGCCCTGATGTCTTCGACGTTCAGCGTCGTGTCAGATCCGACCGCGGTCTTGTATTTCTCAAGATCGCTGTCGGTTTTCTTGTTGAGCCAGGTCAGGAAACCATTGGCCAGGCCCGGGATCATCCCGAGCAGACTGAAAAGCAGGCTCATCGTTTACTCAGAGGGTTGCGGCCAGCTCGAACATTGCGTCGATCTGCTCGGCCGTGACCGGCGGATCTAGTGCCGCCGATAGCGACAGGATCAGCGGGTCGTGTCGATCGAACACCGTGGCATAGTCCCAGGTGATCTTGGTGGAGCCGCCCTGCTGCTCGATCAGTGCCTCGACCTTGTCGAGGATGCCAAACACAAGCACGGCAAGCCGAGCCTGGCGGGGGCGTGACGGTCTGCGGGACGAGGGCCTTTGTCGTCGCATCGTGTTCGTCGTCCCATGAAGGGCCTCAAATTCATGCCCATGAGCGACCCGACTCCTATCGTCTTTAGGGGCTTGTGGGTCAGCAACGCCACGGCGCGGTTCCCGCGCTGGATGCTTGATTGGCATCGTCGCTCGATGGGGCTTGTATGTCGGGATTTCCGCCCGATGTCCCTGAGCGCTCAGGGTCTGCCGGCACGCAGCGGGGGCGACCCGAGCCGTGCCGGCGGTGCTCACTTGTCCTTGCGATCCTCGAAGTGGATCATGGGCTGCAGCAGCGCGATGTAGAACGGCAGCAGGCCGATCACAACGGCCGCAAGCTCTGCGCTCATATACTGGGTCAGGAGCGGCTTCAGGTCGATGACCTGGAGCTGCTGCAGCAGAACCGGCGTGGCGCAGGTGAGAGCGGCGATGAAGGCATGCCAACGAATCCGCACTCGAGCCCGAAACTCTCGTACCTTGTCCATTGTTCTTCTTCTTGGTTGGCGTTTATGGGGCTCCGAGGTTTTGCAGCCGGTGGGCGCCGGCTGGTTTGTTCTCGGAGCAGCACGGGGCGGGTAAAGGAGGGAAACCCCGCAGCCGTGCGGCCGGGCAGGGTCAGACGGTCTGCGCTATTTGACGCAGCTCCCTGTTACACAACAGCTCCGGGTATTCGTGTTCGTCAGCCGGCGGCCTTGCGACGCGCCCGCGCTTTGCGCTCCAGGCGCAGATCGGTGATGATCCTGGCCCTGGAGATCTTTTTCTTCTTCTTTTTCTTCGTAGCCATCAGGCGATACGCTCCTGCGGGAGTCGCCAGCGCTGCGGCAGCGCGTCGATCGCCATGCTGGTGCTCGGGATCAGTTGCTCCAGAACCCAGTCGCAGTGCTCGTCTGAGACGCCGCGGGCCGGGTAGACCAGCAGCGAGTTCGAATACAGCTTGGCGATCTTCTGCCCGTAGGTGACGGGCTCCCAGTCCTTGGGGTCAAGTTGCAGCCAGGAGATCATCACCTCGGCGTGCTTCTTGGTGTCGGCAACCATTGCGTTGCGCATGGTCAGTCTTTCTGGGCGATGGCCCGATCGATCCAGGCGTAGATCGCGGGGTTGTCGCGGCGAGCCATGATCATGACCGGCGTCAGCCGGTTCACGACGGTCTCCTCCTGGGCGCGGCTCTTCAGCGAGGCGGCGTGCCAGCAGGCATGATTGATCTCGTGTTCGAGGACTTCAGCGAACGATGAGTCCGGAAGGTCGTCTCGAACGTGGATGATGAAGTTGAAGCGGTCGCACAGACCCATCAGGTCTTGCTCGTCCGCGACAGCGGGATCCCAGTGCTCCAACTGGTAGACGAAGATCCCGATCTTGATCGTTGACGGAAGCTGGCGGCGATTCGGCAAAGCGCCGCGTGTCATTTCAGGTCGTCCTTCGTGCAGTCACGCGCGATCAGGCGAACTTTGGTTCCCTTGACCCAGATGACGTCGGGGTGCGGGATCTCTGGCCGGTCACCATTCCAGCCCATGTCCTTGATCATCTTGCGGACCCGCGGCGGATACGTCCGCCACATCAGAGACGACATCTCGACGGCGTGCCCTTCCCTCATGACGCCATTCTCATCGCGCCATGGCGAGGTCGCGGTATGGAAGCCGAATGCTGCCGCCTGGGTGGCGCAGAACTGGGCGCTGGGAAGCATTCCGAGCATCATGGTGCATGCGGTGGCGCAGTCGCCATCGATCACCACGGCCTCTCCTGAGGCCCGCAGGCGCGAGTAGTTGTCGATGAGGTCGACAATCTTCCCGCCGGGATCGTTCTTGATCACGACGGTGGCGTCGGCATGGGTGAAGACATGCGCAAAGAGCCCGGCCAGAGCCGGGCGGACCAGGGCTTTCATGTCGGAAACTCCGGCTCGTCTCAGCGAGCGGTCAGATGCTGGAGCGCATCTCGGCGGGGTTGAAGGTAAAGCCGCGCTCGATCGAGGTCTGCCAGATCACGTAGCTGGCGCGGCCTGGCTTGCCTTTAGGACGGCAGCCAGGTTCATGGCAGCGGAAAGTGTCAGCAGCACCGCGAGCGCGATGCCGGCCGGCTTGTCGGTCGACATAGTCAGATGATCGTGAGGTGCCCGTTGCGAGCGAGCCGGCCCATCCAATCGCGAGCCTGATCCTCGAAATCGACTACCTGCCTGGACGTGACCTGCCAGTGCGGGCGGATGATCACGATGCGGTCGAACTGGTAGCCAAGCTTCATGTCGCCGTGCCGAAACACGCGCCAGTGCCGGGTATCGAGATCGAAGGCAGAGATGTATTGCTCGGCGATATCGATGCTCGCCGCGACGATAGCGTTCCTCATGGAACAGGTCCTTGGTTGGAGCGAAGGGTGGGGATCGAACCCACGACACCCTGGTTGGAAGCCAGGTGCTCTCCCGCTGAGCTACCCCCGCAGATGACTACGTCCAGAAGCCGAGCCAGATGCCCCAACCGTGGATCACGCCAACCGGTGGCAGGATGATCCCGATGATCAAGAGCGCGATGGAGGCCGCCTTGACGCAGCTGATGACGTGGGTCACCAAAGCCGCGATGGAGGTGACCCAGCACCCGATGTAGAGCAGCGCGAAATACGCTGCCGGATAGTGACCCGTCATTTCCAGTTCCCTTTGAGTTGACATTCAGGTTGCCGAAGACTGGGCTCGAACCAGCGCATCCCCTGCGGGCGTTCTCCCACTGAACTACTTCAGCGAAGGCGGCAGGAAGGGCTCCTCGAAGATCCCCTTTTCCATGGCGACGGCGCGCTTGGCTTTGAGGACGTCGTCGATCCGGCGTTCCTTGATGGCGCCGACCGGCGTCAGGCCGCCAAGCATCTCGTTTCCGCTGGCCATCCAGGCCTGCGCCTGGACCGTGCCGACGACCTGGTCCAGATGCTTGATGATCTGGTAGGCCTGCATGGCGAGAGGCGATGTCGAAATCGGATCAGGCTTCGTCATGTCGAAGCACCGTTCGTGGGCCGGCTGATCCTGGATCATAGATGCAGGCGATCTCGACAGCTTCATCTGCATCCGCCCCAGCGCACATGGCGCCGTAGGCGTATTCCTTGCCGGAGCCTATCGCGACCCAGTTAGGTTCGAAGCGAAACGATCCTCCGGTCTCAAACATTTCGACCTCGGCGCTATCCTTGCGGGCAATCAGCCCGCAGTCGTAGTCACCAAGCTCAGGTGGCTCGCCCTCTTCTCCGTCCAGAAACCAGCGATGGAATGCCTGGACCCAATTGAGGTTGCCGGAGCCGCCGCATAGCGCTCCGTCGTCTCGTCGGACGATCTTTGTGATCTGACCGGTGATGGTCGATCCCTTGATGATCCTCGTGTCGGCTACCATCACGCCGTTCTTGTAGGCGATCGTGGTCATGCGCCGGCCTCGATGAGCTGGCAGCCGTAGTTCTGGCCGCGCTTGATGAACTTGAAGGAGCCGGTCACAGACCCGTTGACGAGGTGCGTGACCATGGCTTCGAAGTCCTTCAGGAAGACCACCACGAGCTTGCCGTTGTGGTCCCTGAAGTCGAAATTTGCTGCGGACCGGCCGCGGCTGTAGCCGGCATAGGTCAGCGTCGCCACAAACGGCACGTTGTCGCGCCATTCAAGCCCAGAGGTCCAGCTGTCCGCGCAATGCTGCTGGTTGCCGTCCTTATCGAACGGGATCTTGTAGTCACCCTTCGGCATCAGGTCTTCCCTGCATCGACGTCTGCGACGATGACCATGAAGGCGATCGCGATCGCGATACCGACCAGGATCTGGGTGATCTCCTGCGGGATCATGCGGTCTCCGCTGCAACTACCGCGTTGACGATGTCGCTCTGCACGGCTTCGAGCGCCTTCTCCATCGCGCGGAAGAAAAGGTAGTCATGGACCAGATCGTCCGAGACGACGTCTTGCTCGATGAGCGCATCGACGGGGAAATCTGCTGGCCCGATCGGCGCCGCTATGGCGCGGGTCTCGTCCCTGCGCAGCTGGGTCATGCCCGGTCGCCAGGTGCCGTGGCGCGTCCACAGCTTCAGCTCGTCTTCGAAAGCGAGTTGCGCCTTCGCGGTCAGTTCAGCGCTCACGCCCATGAGGCCTGCCTTCTCGCTTTGAATGGGTGAGCCGGTGTGCCGTAGGCAAGCACCGGTCTCTGGGAAACTGGTTCAGAACGGCCGATGCCGTTTGGGCTGCTCTGGCTTGGAGCGCCCGTTGATCTTCTCGACGAGGTGAGTGCCGAGAGCGAGAATCGTGATGAGGATCATGGCGCAGAAGCCGAGGGTGACGAGTTTGAGGACCAGCTGGCAGAGGACGACGACGAACTCGATGTCAGCGAACATCACGACCGCGCTCCCGGAGGCATGCCCATCCACTGGGCGAGCCAGAACACTCCGAGCACGGCTGCACACACGGCCGGCGTCAGGACGAGGGAAACGAGGGGAGCCACAGGTGATCCTTTCCGCGCCGTCCCCCGGGGCTCGCCAGCGGTGGAGGCCGGCGTTCCCGGGATCGGGGCGAACTGTGAGGTTTCTTGAATTTGCAGGAATGCTAATCTAGCGCTTCTGTACCCCAATACACGACATTCGTCAAGGGGTGAATGCAAAAAAAGCAAAAACGAATGCAAATCACGGAACCTGATCCCTGACCGGCTGCAGATGACGTGGCCGGCGCCCGCCGGCAGGCGGAGATGACATGGTTGGAGTGGGGGTTATAGTGAGGGTTCTAGTATACGGTTATTGGTGTCGGCCAATTTGACAGGGGGTGTCAGCCAGTTTGACAGGGGGTGTCGGCCAGTTTGACACCCTCCCCCATCCCCGCGGCGCCCTGTTTCGGTTCAGATCTGGGCGCGATAGCGCCCTCGCCCCATGCCCGGGTCAGGACCGGGCCTTGGTCGATGGCCAACCACGAAAAGCACACGGGACTACTCATGGAACTCACCCGCCGGCTGGATCGAGACGCCAATCGTGAAGGCGGCTGGCTGATCTACTTTGGGGACGTCAGGGTGGGTCACATCGGCCTGGTCTCTGGCGCTCCGACCCACCTGCCACAATGGGGATGGAGGTGCGGATTCTACCCAGGGCGCGAGCCAGGCCAGGATACATCCGGTACGGCATCCTCATTCGAGGAAGCCAGAGCCGGCTTCGAGCGCGACTGGAACCGTCTGCGGCCGACCATCACCGACCAGCAGCTCAATGCTTGGCGCGAGCACCGCGACTTCACGGCCTGGAGGGATCGCATGTGGGACGAGAAGTGCCGGCTGCCGACACAGAACCCGGACGGGATTTCGCGCTGCTTCTGCGGCGAGGAGATCGCGCTCAGGACGTTCAGTCAGCATGCGATCACAGCTCACAAAGGAATGGGAGCATGAAGCTCACAGAGGACCGCCCCTACGCGAACGCCGAGGCTGCCGCCCGCCGGCTCATGGAGATCATCCGCACGATCACGCCGGTCCAGGACGGCAGGATCCACATTGAGAAGATCAACGGGCCATTCTTGTTCGTCGATGGCGGCAAGCCTGCCGAGTACAAGGCCGGCCTCGACCTCCTGCTCGTTCGTGGTATCCTGGAAATTCACGAGAGCGGGACCTATGTGAGGGTCCTGGATCATTCGGATGCAAATCTGCCTGCGCTGTAGCAATGCTCGTTGGGTCTGTGAGGCCCACCCCGATTTGCCGTGGGGCAGCGGAGAGCATGCGTGTGGCTGCGGAGCGCCTGGCGAGCCGTGCCGCCTTTGCAATGTGCAAAGAGTCCCGCTGATGCCGGACGGATTCGTTGCCGAAGCGATTAGGGAAGACCAACACCTCGATCTTCAAGATATCGATGAAGTTGAGGAGGCTTTGGAGGACCTTGGGGAAAGGTCAAAAAAGCTCATATGATCAATGAGATGACTTCAGCGGATGCACCGGTTATGGCGAACGAAGTTCTAACCTGATCAGCGAAAAAACAATTCATTAAGGGATAAGGTGCAGGCTTGAAGGCAAGCCAGGTAGGTCATTGGCCGCCTGGTGAAACGGGGAGGTTGTGTTGACGCACCCCCTCCCCATTCCCTTCTCATCATCAGGAGGCATAGTCCCATGCCCACTCCTCACGATGATCTCTGGCGGCTCGTCGAGATAGCCGTCGACATTCTCAAGCTTATCCTGCTGATCTTCCGCAGGTAAGTCTCACCTCGGTACGAAGGCCCCGGATCCCCGGGGCCTTTTCCGTTCAAGCCCTCAGTGTTAACTTGGTCCGCCCGGGTTAATGAATGGTTGATTTTGCTGCATCGGAATACCACCAGAATAATTTTCTGTTGACGTTTGATCCCTCGGATTTTGCGCGGACATGCCATGGTCGAGTCGTTTCGACGACCCCATCCCGCTCCCCAATGGGAGAACCGCAAGGACCTTGCGGGAAGCCGCGGACTACATCGTTTCCCTTCCTAAGGCAGAGCAGAAGCATCGCGCCTGGCAGACGGCGATCGAGATCCTGATCGGAGCTGCTGAGGGTCGCGATTTCATGCTGCACGCCTGGATCGCGATGAAGCAGGCGCTCGGCAAAGACACGCCTACGCGCGAGCCCCTGAAGAAGCGGGTGAAGAGCTACCGCATCATCCGGTAACTCACACCGCTCATGGTCGATTGGGCAGCGGAGAACCGGTCGCGGATTGGGGCCTCAGATGTCTCGGGCCGCGATGCCTGTTTCCCCTGTGTCTTGCGCGAAACTCCTGCCGGCAACGGCGCTCCTGAAGCGGAGACCACGTCGGCCGTCCCGCAAGCAGGTCATCGAGCACGAAGCTGATCACCTCGACCAATTCGACGTTGGTCATAAGGTCGATCTCGGCGTTGGCCTCAACGCGGTTGTGAATGCGCTCGTCGATCAGGTGGGTGCGAATGCGTTGGACTAGGCTAGACATTAATATCTCCAGTTCGGAATGTCAGAAATGTACCAGAAGAATTTCGTACCCGCAATGTTCTTTTTTGATCATAGGTAACATATTGCTGTTCGGCCACGTTTGCATTTCGTTTGCATTTATGCTAACCGGTCGGCATGCAATTTCGGAACGTCGAAATCATCGAAGTGAGCCTGACTGCCCGCCTGGTCGATAAGTTCCAGGGCGCCGCACTCTGCCCGATGCTCCATGCGCAGGCGCTGTCGGAAAAGTGGATGATCCAGAACCTCATCATGGCGAGGCTCGGGGCGGCGACAGTCGATGAAGCCTAGGCGATCTTCATCTGCGACCAGGTGATCACCGCATGCGAGCAGAGGCTGTCGTGACCTGCACAATCACCGAGCTGATCGCTGACGCCCTCGCCAAGGCCAAGGCCTCGAAGGCGTCCAACATGATCGGCGTCCGCATGCGTGACGCAACGCGCCGCGAGGTGACGCTGACCACCATCATCCAGGGCCAACCGCTCGCCTGGATCGCCTACGATGCCGAGCAGCTCGACGAGCTGATCCGGCTACTGCAAGCCTACAGAGCCGACATGACGGTGGGGCAGCGATGAGCTGGGATCAGATCGTGATCGTCACGTTCGGCCTGGTCGGCGTGTTCTGCCTCGGCTGGACCGCCGGCTACACAACGCCGCGGTCTTGAGTCTCAGCGTGGAGCGCTCGCCGGCCATGCGACCAACCTTGATCGTCTACGCCCATCCAGACACGCTGCGCATCCTCAGCGAGACCGGTCAGCGCTTCGCGGGCCGCCGCCGCAGCTTCATCGAGCGCTTCCAGGCCGCCTGGATGGTGTTCACCGGGCGTGCCGACGCCATAACCTGGGATTATTAGCGCGGAGCACTCGCCGGCCATGACCATTCCCGCCGATGTCCAGACGTGGCTCGACCAGCTCGGCTGCCAGCTCGCCGAAGAGGAGCTGAACGCCCGCCAGAAGGTCGACCGCGCCCTCGCCCTCGGCAACACCGAGGCCGCCAGCCAGGCATGGGCCGTACTTCATAATCGCGTGGCGCCGATCCGCGCCGAGATCGACTACATCATCCGCCAGCTCGCCAAGATCGAGGCCTCCAAGCCGCGGCCGATCATTATCGTGCGAGATCAGGGCAAAGCCCTCGCCGGCTATGACGTTCAGCGGATATGCCCGATCCACCAGATATCGTTCCTGTTGGACTGCGCCCTCTGCAGCGGGGAGGAGAACGACCGGATCGAGGCCGCCAGGGCAGCAGGAGCCAATTATGGATGATTGGCAGTGGACCACCGAATACTCAGGTGGTTCGAGCGGCAGCGTGCCGAGCACGGCGACAATCCCTGCCCCGGCTACTGGTCGAACTGCATTCTGAACTATGCCGAGGCTCTCGACATGGTGTGGTGCTGAGCGCGGCAAGGGCGTATCATCTCTACATGCCGATTGAGTTCCTGCATGGCCGCGTGCTTGATCCCGAGGAGCTGGAGGAGATCCGCCAGCAGATCGAGGAGTTCGATACGATCGAGATGGTCGATCCCGAGATCCGCTGCATCGTCGAGCGCAACTGGCCGCATCTTCTGTCCAAGCTGCCGCCCGACGACGACTAGCTGCGCCGTTTGCAGGACACTTGCATTTTCTGCCAGGAAATGCTGACGGACGCGGATGGGAAAATTCATCAGCGGTTGTTGCGAGGGTGAGCGCTGCTACTGCGGAGCAGCCGCGGCGCACAAGGTTGAGGAGGTCGTCTTTCACGATGCCCCGGTTCCAGGCCGCCCCCCCGCTTACGAGCTACCTCCGCGATGAGCACTTCCGGCAGATCATGAGCTGTTCTTCTCCGCATCGTCCTCCTTTGCGGTCCTCGTCGTGACAATCATCATCCGATTGATGTTTGCGAATGGAACGGCAACCTCAAGCCTGTTGTGTTTTCCACCAGTGTCATACCCAGCGATGTAGTCATCACCGGTCTCGAAAGGGCTGAACAAGCTGAGTGTTGTTTTATCGCTGGTAGTGATCTGAAATTCCTTTGCCCGGACGTCTCCGGACGTCTTTGAGAGTATCCAGTTTCTCAAGGTCAAAGCCATCGGTAGTTCTCCTTAAAAATGTTCAACCCAGCATATTCCCTTCAGAGCGAGAGCGCACCCCGCGGATCTCGCTCTCCACAGAGTCCAGCCCAGAGCGCTCGCCACAAATTCCAAGGAGGTGTCATGACAGAGGTGATGATGGCTTGCCGCCGCTCGGCAAGCTGGCGGTCGTTAGCCAGGACGATGGCAGCGGACTCGAGCTGGTCGGTCGCGTCACCGACGTCACCCACTACCCGGAGGCATTGGACGCGCGCCGCTCGGTACTCCGACCTATGAGGCCGAGTTGTTCAACAGGGGCGAATGGTTCGAGGGCAGCGCCTTCGACGACTTCGACGTGGCGGTTGCCCGGATCAAGGTTGCTTGCGGCCTCACGGACAGTCAGTGCACCGGCAAGCCGGTGGCCATCGACCGCGCTTATCCATGAGACCGCCGCGTCACTCTTCGCGATGCGGTAGCCGGCGCGGTCAAGCAGCTCGCCGGACCCGCCCATCAGTCACGAGCCGACTGCTCTAGCGCCTCTCGCCCCTCGTCGGTGATCTCGTAGAGCACAGCGTCCATCGACACTGCTCGCCCCTCCAATAGGCCTCGCTCCTCAAGCAGCCGATAGGGCGCAAGTTTGAAGGCATCCACCGTGATTCCGCCCTTCTCTTCAACGGTTTGCAAGATACGAAGATCGTCCTCGGTCGGAGTGTAGTCCGCCATTGTAGGGCTCCTATTGCCCGCTCTTTCGGTAGCGCGAACCGCTCGTCGGGAATCGATTTCGAGATACCAGCGCGGAGCGCTCGCTGCCCTCTCCGGGAACGAGCCGTAAAATGATCGGTTGATCTACCGCCGAAATCGCGCTCAAATGCGCTGCCGGCGCCGAGCAGTTCCAAAGCTCACTCGGCGCCGGGACGTTGTCAGCGTGTCGTCACATCCATTTCGGCTTCAAGGTGCCCGCCTTGATCACCAGGATGATGACGATCACGGTCACCACCAGGGTGTAGCTGGTCCCGAATACTCCGGTACCGGCTACCCCCAGGGGGCCGATTATAGTCTGAAGCATGTCCTGACACATCGGACGTATGCCCCTCCCCTCCATCCTCATCAGACCTTCGGCATGGGAGGCTTCCCGCCTTCGGCCACCGGCTGGGCGATCCCCAGCTCGGATCCTCATCCTGCCTTCGCAGGAATGGGTATGCTATTCGGGTGATCCCGGTACCGTAGAATTACGGCATGACCCTATAAGCACATGAAATTTATAGCCCTTTCCTCTGCGCCATGAGGCGCTTTAGAAAAACCTCCAATATCAACCATGATGCATCACTCGGGCCAGTTGGTCCCTTCTTCGTGTTCCGTTCGTCCAACGCACCAATGAACTGGATGATCAGTCTTTAATGAAAAATTCGCAAGGGATCGTAGTGTAAAACGGCGTCATAACACCATAACCCATTGATCTTCTTCGACGAATTCGATGCAAGAAAATTCACTTTGCTATCCCGAAAAGACCAAAACAAGAACATCCTTGCAAATCATCGCCACACCTCGGAGGTGAATATAGCGCCTTTGCTTCGAGTTGGCGGTTAACGAAGCGTCAATATTTCCGGCAGCGTAGCGCGATGCGCTCGCCCTGCCATGATCGCGTCAGAGCGGCGCGGGCAACTATAGGATCCAGCCCCGTCTCAGGCTCTGTAGCGCGGAGCGCTCGTCATACCCGCCAATGCAGAGTATGGTGCCGGCTGACCCACCTCACCGCCAACTCTGCCAGGGCCATGAAGGTGACCGAGGCGATCGTGCTCGAGCTGGACCGCCAAGGCGTGGCCGAGGCGATGGCGAATCTCGAGTTCGCCCCAGCGGCGATGGCAAGAGCCGTAGTCCGGGCAGCCGATGGACAGGCCATCCACCTCTTCCCCAACCAGCGGTGACCGTGAACTCAGCGCGGAGCGCTCGCCGCAAATGCGCTCTTAGGGCGCCGCGCCGCTGAGCCGATCGAAAGGGGTGACACCCGATTAGGACGGCGTATGGGCCGCCCGAGGTACTTAGTAGCGAGAATAGCGTTTGGCCTCAGACTTCTCGGCCCATTCGAGACACCCGATCCCAAGCCAAACCACCGCAAGGCCGCCGAACGCGATGACGCCCCCCATCGGAATGTCGCGAAACTTGTCAGCGAGTTTGTTCAGGCCGACCCATTCCGTTTGTAGGTCCCCACCGCCCCAGAACTGGTTGATGCCCAGGGGACTCGCCGTGCCCTCCTTGAGCCAAACGAGGATGCTGCCGAAGACGAAAAGAACCCCTGAGGCGACTATCAGACCTCCGACGACAACAAGCACCCATCCCACCCGCTTTCGCATGGCGCCAGCCTCCCTGTGCCCCTGGATCATAACTCGAACATCCAAGGTCATTCCATGTCTGACCGCAGGGCCGGCTCTTGCAATATCACCGCGAAGCGCTCGCCGGCCATTTTCAAAACGACGCCGACGCCACCGTTGTGACGCATGCTCCATCCGTGGCTGCCACCGTCGTTGCGTCACTTCTCGTCCTGGTCGCTGCAGTTGCCGTGGCGACCAGACCGATGATGATCCTTTAGCGCGAAGCGCTCCCCGGAATTTCGTGGAATGTCGACAACGATCGTCTTGAGGATCAGCCGGACGGAAAATAAGCGTCGTTGCGACGCAGATCGCGGCGGTAAACCTCCAGGAATGGGCGGGTCTTTGTCGGCGCCTTGTGGAATACACCTTCTCAGTGAAACAACGTCGTCGCGAGGCCGGTGAAAAACCCGCCGAATGTTTTTACTATGTCAGCGGCCGCCTTGATCCTAGCCGCATTTGCTTTGTTTTCTTCGGTGGTCAACACCACCCAAAGCGCTGCGAGGAACGATACGCTCAAGACAACGATGATCACCATCACTAAGTACGGGATGAAGGGAGCAAGATCTGATCTGCTGGCAGACTCTGATGCAACTGCCGCAGCAGCTGCTGGGGACGATATCAAGCGCTGGATCAAGGTCTTGAAGACGTCAAAATATCGAACGAATGCTACTATCATCCCGAACAAGCCGCCGATCGCGGCGATGTAGAGCAGCGACCGATTTGTTCCGGTAAACTCCAAATCCAGGAGTTCGAGCTGACGGGCGAAATCGCGATTGATTCTTACTTCTGCCAGAGCCTTTTGCTCATCAGTAAGCTCGTGGTCTTTAAGAACGCTCAGAACGGCTTCGTTGCGCGACCGATCAAGCTGGTCAAACCTGGCTTTGTAATCTTTGGACTGGAAGAGAGTGGCCATAAATCGCGTCGCCACCGCGCCTGTAACAATCCCAATTAAGAGTAGGAATATCTCGCGGGCGTATTCCGCTGCAGAACCCATGTTTATACAACCTCTCTGCGGTTCTAGAACTATCGGGATCATGACAACGACGAGCGTAGGCGCATCAGTTCCTTGCGTCTACCGAAGGATGAACCTCCCGAAAGGGGTGGGGTCTTTTTCGAGGCCACCCCCATTTGCATTATTGGGCCGCCGAGGCGCAGCGCGGGCCGCCTGTGAGTGGCGCCAGCCATGGTACAGAGTTAGCGGCCAGCCCTGTTTGCGCTCTCCTGCCCCCGTTTCTGCAAGCCGACGAGCCCATTTGGAGGGGGAGGGTCCTCGGCCAGCGAAAAAGGCCCTTTTGGCGGTTCGAAGTGTGGGGGTGACGGCCATGCCAGCCCCCTGCTCGCATAAAAAATTCGGATTTCCCGTACACGCACCTCGCGGGAGGGAACCTGCCATTTGCATACGAGGCATGCACATTTGCATATGAGCGTAATGCAAAAGCTATTAGTTGTATGATTTTTCGATATCCATTTATTTTCATTGCGCTTTTCGCCTTGAACTAATAGCTAAACTCGAAGTCTTCGGAATGTCAGAAATATAAGCCATTGATTTTGCAAAGAAATCTTTTTCTTGAAGGATTTGCATTATCAACTATTGTCTAGATGTCAGATGCAAACGAGCAAACGGGAGTTTCGGAACACGGTCTAGGTTTCTCACGCGATACGAGTCGCTCGACTCGTCTGGAACTCAGGAAAGAGAGCTTTCCAGAGCACGGGAAACCTTTGTCTCCACGCCGAAATCTTCCGGCACCTCCCGGAAACTGCATCTAGAGCAAAGGAAAGGGAACCGACGATGACCACGACTCAGAATGCTACCCCCGCGCGCTCGCTTGGCCAAATCGTTCTTGATGCGGCCGTCAGGGCTGTCAAGGCGGACGATGCCGCCGCGTTCACGGGCACCGTTTCGCTGGCCCTTGTCATGGCAAACAAGCAAGTGGAGCTCGCCGAGTCCGATAAGGGAATCGACGACAAGGAAAACAAGAAGGTGTTCCGCGCCTTCCTGAAGTATTTCGCCAGCAAGGGAAACCCGGTGTGGCGCGACACGGATCATTTGGTGTCCGGCTTCATGGCGCTTCGCGACAAGAAGGCGCGTGAGGCTGCCGTGTCCGAATATATCGACGGCGGAAAGAGCGTGAAAACGCAATTCGCCAAGCCGGAAGGCGCCAAGCTCAACGAAGGGCTGTCCAAGCTTCGCACGTGGTCTTTCCGCCTGATGACGGACGTCTGCACCAATCACGCGGACGTCATTCGGGACATGCTGGCAAAGCAGAAGGCCGGCGCATCGGGCGAAGCGCTGGTGCAGAATTTCACGGATTTCGTCAAGCGGACCTATGGCGGTTCCTTCGCCAAGATGACGGCCGCGCTGTCCGTCGACAAGCCGCAAAAGCAGGTTGACGCAATCGAGTCGATCGTCAAGCGGGCGGACGGCATGACGGACGGGGAACTCTCCGTTCTCATTCGGCGGCTCAATGAGATTGTCGCGAAGCGCGCCGCAACGGACGAAACCATCGAGTCGGTGTTCGGCGAAGCCCCGGCGGAAGCCCCGACTCTCATCCCGGCCCAAGCCGCCTAAGGGCAGCACGGCGAAACCAAATCCCGCGGAGTAGACCAAGCCCTGCCCGGCTCACCGGGCGGGGTTTCGGTGCGGTCTTTTTTTTGACTTTTTCCGGCAGGGGCCGGCGCTGACACACAGCGCGAGCTGGCCGGGTTTGGAAATTTTCCCTCAGCCGCAGCTGAGACCCCCACCCTCAAATCTCTGGAGACCTGCGATGGGCAAGCGCTTCATCGAACGCCCCACTGCGCGCCAAATCATCGACCGTGCCGAGCGCGAGGCTCAGTACGAGAGAGCGCTGGACCGCGATCGCGACTGGCTGGCCGCAAACTTCGGCCCACCCCCTGCCCCGCGCCTGCCGACCAAGGCCGAGCTGAAGGCGGCTGAGGAGAAGGCCACCTTCGATCGCTTCTACGACGAGTGGGAGCACAACGAGATCCCAGATCGCCTTGGTAAGACCGGCCAGTACGAGCCGAAGTCGATCTACTCGCCTGCCCCCGCCTCGCGCATCCGCCGTGAAGCGCCTCGCAAGCGTAAGATCGCCGATCGCACCGAACGCGATTGCATGCTGCCGGACGACATGCGCCGGCACCGCACCTTCCACGTCACCGATGGCCGTGGCCGCGACACCGCGACCATCACCATCAACCCGTTCTCAAAACGGATCACCATCACCGGGGCTGGCTTCCGATGATGCATCCGCGCTTCGAGGAGGCGCAAGGCCGGCTGTCCCGGCTCGGGCGCCACATTCGCTGTCGCTTATCCCGCAAACAGAAGCGGACCTACGCGGCGATGTTCCACACCGCACTCGAGAAGGACGAGCGAGGGGACCAAGCGGTCCGTCTCATCGACGACCTGATCGAGCAGAACCGCCCCCTGAAATGGTGACCATGAGGAATGACTATGGCCTACGCCTTTGATACGCTCGGCTATTCGAAGCGGCTGCAGGATGGGGGTGTCCCCCGATCCCAGGCCGATGCCCAGGCGGAAGCCGCAAGGGACTTCATCATGGCCGAGCTTGTGACCAAGACTGACCTGGCTGCCACCAAGACCGAGCTGACCGCAGCAATCGACAACGCGGTGCTGCGCCTGACCGTCCGCCTCGGTGGAATGGTCGCAGCCGGCATCGCCGCCCTGGCGATCCTCGAGCGCATCCTGCGACCGTAAGGTCTGCCGCCCCTCCCTCCATCTCACCTGATCTGAGCAACGCGCTGCACCCTCCGCAGCGCGTTTTTCTTTGCGCCTCCCACGCCCCGCCAACTCGAACACATGGTGACTGCCATGACCATCATCCCTGCCCTCGACTGGCTCAAGCTGGTCTCCCAAGACGACGTACCCGTCCCCGGCCTGTTCAATATCCGCGATCGCTCCGGTCGCATCATGCTCAATAACGACGTGGAGCGCTTCGAGGCCGAGCAGTGGCTCGACTACATGCGAACCCGCTACGCCCCCGGCAAGCCCTTCGAGAACGGCAAGGGCATCCACCCCGATCACGGCTTCCACATCGTCGAGGTCACCGCTGACGGCGCCTACGAGGAGCCCCTCTCCGAGCCGTTTGCAGCGTGAGGCTCGCCATGGGTCTGTTCTCGTACCGCGTCGACCCGCTCTTGAGCGCCATCCTCATCCTCGCAGCCGCAAGCGCCGGCTGGATCACCGGAGGAATTTGGTGGTGAACACAACATCTGGTGCCTGAGGCCTCGAAAAGGGGGTCTCAGACCCGGTTTTGGGACCATTTTGACCCCTCAGCACACTAGATCTGGTGTTTCCAGGGTGCGTTGAGGCGTGAAAATGCAAATTTGTCTTTTATGGCGAGGGAAGATTGAGATCGACGAACCGTGCGCTCTGGCGTCGATTTGCATCGATTTGCCGGCTTTAGGTGACCGTCGAGACTGGTGGGTCCGATTGGGTGGTTAGCCTCCACCCTCCTGGTCTCCCTGCCTCTGCTCCCTCCCCTGTCCCCTCTGCATCCCCTGTCTCTGCTCTCTCTTGAGGGTGTGCTTGTCCGGCGGCCCGCGATCGGGCGGCCCCTGGATTTTCGGCTGTTTCTTGGAAGTTTCGTCAACTCTAACGCACGGAGCCAATCATGCTCGACATGCTTCAGAAGCTCTATCAGGAGCTTCGCTTTGCCCCCTCGAAGACCCTGGAACAGTGCTACGCCCTGAACGAGGTAGCCTACCTTCTGCGGTCTGGCAAAGCCTCGGCCGGCTTGGTCCGTATGGCGTTCGAGTACCTTCAGGCGGCCTTCGGAAAATGAGGCCGAAATTCCCTCGCGGGAATTTCTGACGGGGTTTTTCGGGAATTAATCGACCAATTTCCTGGACCGGAACTTTCGCTGTTCCCGCCCCCTGATCTGGTGCCAATCCAGTCAACTTCGTTTGCATTTTCTATCCGAAATGCAAAGGAAAGTCAAGGGCTTGCCCCTTGGATGGTGTGATGGCCAGGCGTGAAGGCACGTCCCGGTAACGGGCTTTGGGGTCGCAAACGCCGGATGGCTACCATGCACGTTCGATCCGTGCCCTGGCCATCTCACCATCCAAAGTTCCATGCCGAGGGCACACATGCGCCCTTGCGTTTGCTTTCGCCTTCGTGCAAATGCACACGCCAACGACGTTCGACATGATCACGCTCGACACAGACTTCATCGCCAGATTGGTCCGCTACGTCGTCGACGCCGAGAAAGGCCGGTCGCGGCAGATCGGCAGCAACAAGATCGCTGCCATCAAGGCGCTGCGTGAGATCACCGGCCTCGGCCTGGTCCACGCCAAAAGCCTCGTCGAAGCCGCCGAGGCTGCGCCGACAGATCCGCTCATGAGCGCGATCAAAGATATCCAGTACATCCTTTCCACCGAAGGCTGACCGGGAGCCTGACCATGCACGGACACATCGGCGAATACATCATCACCGGCGGGATGATCCTCTCCGCCCTGGGCGCCTTCCTCTACATCTGGCGAGGCTGACATGGTCCGACGCAATCCGCCGCCGGGCCGCCAGCAGGCCCGCATGCAGCCGCTGTTCGGCCTTCTGCTCGCCGTGGCGTTCGTCGGCGCGATCACCATCGGCCCGCTGATCGGCATCATCGCCACCTGTGCCGGCTTCACCAAGCTCGCCGCGTTCCTGTTCGTGGTGTTCGCATGAGATTTCCCGAAGGCTTCAAGCCACCGAGCCAAGAGACGATCGATCGCGTCAACAATTCCGCGACATTCGTCGTCGCGACGTGGAACGGCATCGCTGCCGATCACACAGGCAAGCGCGACGTCCGTTACCTGACAAGCCGGGTCGCTCCATGGAGCGAGACCGAGCTGTGGAGCAGCTGGCGCAGTAACGCCCGCCAGTTCGACACCGTGGCCGAGGCCGAAGCCGCCATCTCCACGCTCAAGCTGGAGTGGCTCCGGACGTACGCCAAGGTCTACCCCAACTGCGAAGCCCACGTGTTGACCGGCGGCATCGCCGGCAAGGAGCTGACATGACCGAGGCCAGCGATAAGCTCTGGAAGGATCTGTGCGGTTTCACCCCACCAAGCTGTCCCGTGTGCGCCAGGACCGCGGTGCTCGATGAGGACGGCTACTACTGCGAGTGGTGCGGCGATCCCGCGCATCCCAATCCCGCAGTCGACGACATCCCGAACGGCGCCGAGTTCGATGAGATCTTGGAGCGCTACAAGGCTGCGAGGAGCTGACATGAAGCATGCTGTTCTCGTGATCCTCGAGGTCGAGGGCAACATCGATGACGCGGGCCTCTTTGCCCTGGCACGCGACAAGCTCGCAGCCCCGCCCATTGCGCTCGGCGACGACGTCATTGCCGGAGATCTTGAAGAGGTTGCCAGCGCTGGAATGGAAATCGCCAACTCCGAGCAAGAGATCGACGAGGAGGATGACGATGCCGACGACTAACCAGCTCCTCCGTGAGATCGAGCGAGTCCTGTCGCCCGGTCCGACGATCGAAACCCGCTCCGCCGCCTATGAGTCCGAGCTGGTCCGCCGCTATCACGCTGGCGAACGCCTCTCATGCGCTGATAAGCGCGAGGCTCGCCGGATCATCCATCGCAACACGAGCCACTGAGGCCAGCCATGCCGCATATCTTCGATCACGTGCCTAGCGCTCAGGAAGTCTTCGATCAGGCCTGCGTCTTCTTTGCCACGTCCGAAGGGCCGTCCGCGATCCCCAGCACACGCAATTGCGCTGGCTACGAATGCGTCTACCGCAGAGATGACGGCCGGGTCTGCGTGGCAGGCTACTTCTTGCCGGATGAGAACTACGATCCGGATATGGATGATCCGGAGAGTTCCTCGGACGGCTCCGATGTTCATGCACTGGTGAAGCACTACGGAGGCCAGATTCCGTCCTGGTTCGGCCAGCACGTCGAACTGCTCAAGCAATTGCAGCAGATTCACGACAACGAGTTTCACTGGACCGCCGATCACGCCTGGAACTATGCCGAGCTGATTCGTGATCTGGACGTCGTGGCCGACGATAACGGCCTTACCAAGGTTGCGATCGATCAGGTACGAGCCAAGGTCCCGAAGCCGGAGTTCACGGCCGCTGACGAGCAGCTGCTGCGGGCGCTAGACCAATGAGCGCCGCAACATTCCGAGAGGAGTCAGCATGAAACGAACCAAAGCGCAGCAGAAGATCGATGCCGACCGCATCCAGCGCGCCATCACCGGCATGATCCTCTCGATGACGGCGATCCCGCGCATCTACGCCCTTGCGGAGAAGCTGATCGCAGAGGGCGCTGATGATGCACAGCTCAAGGCCGGCATCCGCCAGTTCGTCGGAGAGCCGGTGTGATGATGGGACTTCCCAACCCCGTTTCTGTGATCATCGCACTGATCCTAGATGCGATCTTTGTCAGGAATGAGTGAGTCGGAGGTTCGACTCCCGGCTCAGCACGAGGCCCCGCGAGCAGTAGAAGCGGTCTGTTCGCAAAGGCAGGGGAAATCCGCAACGGTTCTTACTCAGAGCCTGAGCTTAAGGCGCGTGCAACCGTGCGCCTGGCTGTGACGGCACCCAATGAACGGAGTTCGTTTGAGCGGACAACAAAGCCCCGCTCTCATGAAAGCGCTACGCGAGCCAAAATCGCGACACCGAGGCCGGCGGTATAGCCGGCCAACCTTGCTCTTGTGCGAGCGCGGGCATCCTCACCCATAGCAAGTGAGCCCGGCTGTATATGCTGGCAGCTGCCAAATCCGGATGATCGCCGCGCTCACACAAGAGCAACGGAGGTAGGCCATGAAGAAGTAATCGAACCTTTCTGAAACCTGAGTGCGACTACGTTTTATGACCGGTGAAGCCGGGAGCGACCGGACCCATAGCCCGACCAGCGGCGGGCCAACCAATTCCGCTGGTGCAATTCGAGGTGCAGCCATGTAGGCCCGGCACCCCATTCCCGCCCGAGGTGCGTCTCGGGCTTTGTTTGAAGGCAAATGCAAATGACGCAGACACAGCTGCAGCACTACGAAAGAGCCAGGCGCCGGCTCGCTGATGCTGACATCGCATTCATGGAGATGGTCGCGCATCCGACCAACCCGATGACCCGCGAGGATCTTCATGCGTTGATCAAGCTGCGTCCCGATCACTACGGCCGGTTCGCCGGCTGGTTGGACGTGCTGCCGAGCAGAGCAAGCTGATGCTCTCGATACAAGCCGCAACCTATAAGGCGCTGGCCTTCCTCGGTCCGCAGTGGAGCGCGCTGTTCGCGGGATTTGCTGTCGTGATCTGGGGCGAGCTGCACATCACGCCGGCCGGCATGGCCTATCTCGAGACTCTGGAGCACTGACATGGGCACAGCACTGATCCGCCGCGTCCCCGATATCGGGGAAACGTTCGAGGATGGCGATCCTCCGTTCAGACGCGGCTTCCGCGTCAGCTCATGGCTCAAGCGGGCGAAGCGCCAGCACGGCATGGCCCAGGACGTTGGGCCTGACAACTGCAAACTCGTGTTTTGCCTGCGCGACGAGGCCGAATACGTCAGCGCGTCCGGCGTGTGCGGGATCATCCGCCGCGTCGAGGACGTCGTGATCACAGGCCGCGTGCCATGGAGCGAGGAGTGGATCCAGGAGTCCCGCTCGCTCGCAATCCGGCTCGTAGGCAAAATCGTTTGGTGAAGCCATGTCCAAGTTCCAGATCAACGATTGGGTCCGATCGGTCGCGGTCGGATCGAAGGAGTCGTTCGTCGGCCAGATCACCGGCTATTGCGAGGCTGGCTACATCGTCCGCTGCGCCGAGAACAAGCGCTGGGGCCGATCCGAGGACCAGCTGGAGCTGGCCAGTAAGCGAGAGGCCGCATGATGGCACGCAAGTTCAAGCATGATCCCGCCGATCGCTGCCACTGCAGCTTCTGCGGCATCGCCGAGGATATCCATCTTCTCGATGGCGTCCTCAAGAACGAGCAGGACACCGGCAAGCTGTCCTGCATCCGCTGCTATCCGAATGACAGCTGGTGCTGCGGCGCAGTCGAGATGGTGGAGATGAGCATCGCTCCCTCCCTCAAGCCCTTCTACGACCAGTATGCCGCGAGCGAGCGGTGGAACGAGGCGCACCGTGGCTAAGCAGCGCCATCGCCGTCCGTATGGCCGGCATCGTCGTGACTACGGCTGCTGCCCAGGTCACGACCTCTATCCGTCAGAAACCTACAACAGCCGGCGATCGAAGAAAGCGCGTTCTCGTGACAATGCGAAGATGCACCGCGCATTCCGCCGCACCAGCAAGCGGGAGCTGGCCCATGGCCAGGAATCCGCCGACGAGAGGTTGTCATGAGCGCGTATGACCGCTGCCCCTGCCCGAAGACGTCGCCGTGGGGCGCCATCCAGCACAAGAAGGAGTTGGCGCCTGGCATCTGGCAGATCTCTACCGCCGGCCACGGCGGCATCAAGCTGTCCCGCGAGCGCAACGCCGCGGTGCCGAAATACATGCGGCGCGAGGGCGGCTGGTACGAGGAGGATTGCGAATGGGCGCTGGCCGCTGTCGTGCATCCGATCGGCTTGCAGCGCGTCATCAAGACCGAAGGCAAGCCGGACCGAACCGAGTTCGAGATCGCCATGGAGACGTTCCGCCATTGGCATCCGGACGCATACGAGCATTTCACCGGCGTTCCGCTGCTGCCTGGTCAATCTCGCATCAAGGACGAGAGGCAGTTCGCGCTCGACAACGAGGGCAACTTCGTCGTCGCTGCAGCCTGGGGCGAGTGGGCGTCATGGGTTCCGGTAGGAAAGGTCGGCGTCATCGCTCGCCGTTCGTCGGACAAGGCCGAGAAGTGGTTCCTGGTCGATGCTGGACTCTATTCGAAGCGGACGGGTTGGGGCTTCGTCATCGATCTGGCTCGCGACACCGAGATCAGCAAGCCGGAGGGTCTGTGATGGAACGCATGCTCTATCTAGTCGCGCCGACCAACGACCAATGCCAATGGGACGAAAATGGCCCTATCATCCGCGACCTGTTCGTCTGGGCCGCGGACGCGAGCGAAGCTGTCAAGCTGTGGCGTGAGTTCAATGACATGGACGGACACACCGTGCTCGGTCTGTCGGAGAAGATCCGCGTGTTCGAAGTTCCGATTATGCCGGCTGGTGCGTCATCGGCTGCTGTCGGCTGGAGCGACGTCCATTCCTTTGGTGCAACCATCAGCGAACGGAGCGAGCTGTGAGCTACACCCCGCCTGACTACATGGACGACCTCAACCGGGCGCTTAACGTTTCGCTGGACACCGATGACTGCGAACTGCAGGCGACGGCGGCCATCAACGAAGTGGACCGACTGCAGGGCATCGAGAAGCTGCTGCGCGACAACCTCGTTCACATCATCGCAGCCCTGGAGCAGAAGCGGGATAGCGATGCCGATAACGAGCGCGAAGGCGAAGCCGAAGAGGCCGGCACGCTGATCAGGCTGCTGCGAAGCCTTCCCGATCAGGCTCCGGCCGAGTTCTACACCGAGAACGAGGAAGAAGAAGAGGAAGAAGATGGGGGTGCGTGAGCATGTTTCCGGCACCAGCTCCGGCTGGCGCTACGACACCGAGCAGAACGACCGTATCATCGTTTCGATCTATGGACCGATGGGCGCAACCAAGTTCTGCGGCGTGCTCAGCACGAACGAGGTCCGCACCCTGCGGGACCAGCTCGACCTGGCGCTGATGCGGATCAATGACCACTATGCCAGGATTGAAAACGAGGCAACGGCGCGTGCCATCGCAGAAGCCGGAGATGTTTCATGAGCGAAGAAGCTTCATGAGCGAAGAAGCGCGAAAGCTCGCTGACAGGTACGGCGGGGTCTGGGGCGAGCACCACACCTACATTCCTGCAACATGGCGGGTTGAGGTAGAGAACTGTGACACGAGACTCGGCTATTGGGACTGGGTTCTTGCGCAGTGCGAGACAAACGGCGTTGCGCCATAACGCTTGACTTTTGCTTTGCTTGAATGCAAACTTGCTGCAAACGGAGAACAAAATGAAAATCTCACTGAAGAGAGCGCTGAAGCTCCGCAAGGAGCTGGAGGCGATGCTCTCCAAGATCGAGCTGCCGACCAGCGTCAGCGTGTCGCTGCTGATCCAGCAGAACGTCGATGAGCCGGCGGCAATGGTCATCGGACCCGGGGTCCGGGCGCTGACGCAGCGCATCGACGAATACATGGCTCTCTCCCTGGTGCTGGCCAACCTGCGACAGGCAATCGCCAAGGCCAACGTCGAGCAGGGCGTCGAGGCTGCCCTCGCCCAGGCGGCGCACCACAACCGCGTCATGGCGATCCTGAAGAAGCTGGCATCCGCTGGCGTGACTCCGGCAGAGGAGCAGCTGAAGGCCGAGCTGGCCTACAGCCTCAGCGCCATGCAGAGCCCCGAGCGCGGCTATGGAGCGAACCGCGCTGTGAATGTGTCGGTGGTGTTGCCCGAGCTGCGGGACAAGGCCGCCGCGGGCTACATCGAAGCCAAGCGGTCGCTCGAAGCGATCGAAGACAACCGCGCCGGGCTGAACGCCGCGGTGCATCTGGAACTCGCAGAAGGTGATGCCAACCTGGTCCGGCAGACAGGCCTCATCTGACGCAAGTGGGCGGGAGACTTACTGAAGGCACACCGATCGAAAAATCATCATGGCAAACGCCCTCACCCCGAGGTCGCAACGCTCCTCGTTACCCGGCTGAACCCGCTCCCCATCGTGTGGAGCTTCGTCAATCGTCCGGTTCATGAGCGCTCGTTGCTTGTGGTTTGTTCCTCGTTGATCGTCCCTCGTTCGTGCTCTGACGTTCGTCTCCCGCTTCTGACCTGAGCAGGCTCCTGTCGTCTATCGGCAAGGACACCGCCCTCTCAAGGCGGAAAGGAAGGTTCGATTCCTTCCGGGAGCGCCAGGACGCTTAGCAAGCGATTGCATCGGCCGAGGGTCGAATCTGATCGTCGAAGATCAGGCGAGTCCAATTGGGCTCGGTAGCCAACAAGCGTGCGTGGGGACGTCGCCCCTCGCCCGATGCAATCCCTGCGATCCACCCCGACATCGCTGACCTTCCGCCCTGCGCTTCATCACGGAGCGCAGCACGGAGCGACATGCGTTGCTCTGCCGGACAACCTCCGGTTTCATCACAAGGAGTCTGCTACATGATCAAGAAGTTCGCCTTGCTTGCCGCTGCCACCATGCTCGCTGCACTGTCCGTGATGTCGTCCCCGGCCGCTGCCGGCGACTATACGGTCTACAACTCGACGACCGGCCAGGTCGGCACCGGCAACCTGCATCTCGAATACACGGCGCCGTCCACGATCGTCGAGAGCGACGTCAAGACCTGGCCGAGCATCGGCGCCGGTTCGATCGACACCCGACCGTCGCACAACTTCTCGAAGAAGGCCTACGCCAAGAGCACCGTCGTCGAGAGCGATCCGTCGACCTGGTACATCTTCAGCGCATCGGCGCGCTGATCAGCTGAACGTGAATTTCGGGAGGGGAGCAATCTCCTCCCGGGTTGCGTTTGTTTTGTGTTGCGTTTGCACGAATTGCGATGCAAATTCAGAGCAGGAGAAGCTTATGTTCGCCTTCGTAACCGGTCCGGAGTACCGCCTGCCCTTCGGCACATTCACCATCTGTCGCTTCCGGAAGAACCATGTGCATCGCGACTTCCAGAACCTCAGCTGGACCGAGCCGATGGACCTGAGCGTCAGCGTTCCGGCGCTGGACCTGGCCGCCATTCACCCCGCCAACAACGACAATGAGAGAGTCGCCTGATGGACCTGCACTGGATCCACAAAGCCAGAGACTTCGCCAAGCACGCCCACGGCGCGCAGCTCCGCAAGTATACCGGCGTGCCGTACTGGCACCATCTGGAAGAGGTGGCCGGGATCCTTTTGCGCCATTCGCAGAACCCACAGGTCGTCGCCGCCGGCTGGCTACATGACACGCTCGAAGACACCACGACCACATACGAGCAGCTGGTTGCGGAGTTCGACACCACGATCGCCGAACTGGTGCTGGAAGTGACGGACGTGAGCCGTCCCGAGCATGGCAAGCGCCCGATGCGCAAGCGGCTCGATCGACAATACCTGGCCGGAGCCTCGGCCTTCGGCCAAATGATCAAGTGCGCCGACACCATCAGCAACACCCGCGACATCGCCGAACACGATCACCGGTTCGCTCGCGAGGTCTACATCCCGGAGAAGTCAGCTCTGGTGCCGGTCCTCGTGAACGCCAGGAACTTCTGCTACCCGCTGTGGCGCGCGGCGTTCGATGAGGTCGAGAAGGCAAAGTTCGAGCTGCAGATCGCAGCATAGGTGGGTTCAGACATGATCAACGGAAACACCCTGATCGCATGGGGCTTCAAGCCGGGGCGCTGGTTCAAGGAGGCGCTGCACGAAGCCAATGCGATGCGCGACAACGGCATCTCAGATGATCTGATCTTCGAGCGACTGCAGATAATGCAACCGATCGAGACCTTGATGCGAACCAACTCACTGCCGTTCTCGATGATGATCGATGCCGAGAACGATCTGGAGCGGGCAAACATCGAGGCCGTCTCCCAGCATATGGACGCCTTGATGCGGGTGCCGACAATCAAGGCCGGCGCTGTTATGCCTGATGCCTGCCCGTCCGGCGCGCAGCCCGGCACTATCCCGGTCGGCGGCGTGGTCGCATGCGAGGATGCGATTCACCCGGGGTTCCACTCGTCCGACATCTGCTGCTCGGTAGCGATCACCGTGTTCAAGCGCAATGACGATCCGAAGCGCATCCTCGACGCGGTCATGGGTCTGACCCACTTCGGCCCCGGAGGGCGTCAGAAGACCGCCATTAACATGGCCAGCCATAACGTGCTGACCGGCATCGACAAGATGTCCAGCAACCCCTTCCTGGCCGGGCTCGAGGATTTTGCAGTCCGCCACTTCGCAACTCAGGGCGACGGCAACCACTTCGCCTACGTCGGCCACCTCAAGTCGACTGGACAACCGGCGCTGGTGACACACCACGGCTCCCGCGGCTTCGGTGCCCAGCTCTATAAGCGAGGTATGGCGGTCGCGAAGAGGCACACTGCGATCCACGCTCCGAAGGTGCCTCCGCACAATTCCTGGATCAAGGCATCGAGCAAGGATGGAGAGTCCTATTGGGCGGCCCTTCAGCTGATCCGCGAGTGGACGAAGAATAATCACTTCGCCATCCACGACATGGTCAAGCAGGAGCTGGGCAACCCTGTCGTCGATCGCTTCTGGAACGAGCATAACTTCGTCTTTCAGAAGACGGATGGGCTCTTTTACCACGGCAAAGGCGCAACGCCGAACTGGTCAGGCTTCTCGGCCGACGATGATGGGCGCACGCTGGTGCCGCTCAACATGGCCGAGCCCATCCTGATCCTGGAGCACGCCAACAATAAGGATGCGCTCGGCTTCGCCCCACACGGCGCCGGTCGCAACCTGGGCCGAAAGGCCTTCCTGCGTGAGAACCAGCCCGAGATGCCGAAGGGCATCGACGCTCGCTTCTACTGCGGCAAGCCGGACCTGTCCGAACTGCCGGAGGCCTACAAGAACGCAGCGTCTGTCCGGGCTCAGATCAGCAAGTACGGCATCGGCCGGGTCGCCGACGAGATCATTCCGTACGGCTCGATCATGGCCGGCGATTGGGAGGTAGATGCACCATGGCGAAAACAGTGATCAACACCATCCGCGCGCTCTTCCGCATCAGGCAGCTGATGCGGATTGAGCAGGTCGCCAAGAACGTCACCCTTGAGGTCGACCAGTACGACCAGCGCCTAAATGGCACGCCACCGCGCGGTGATGACTCCAAGCCACCGAACGGCGACGACTACAACCGCATCCTGTCCATCACGGACGACCTGAAGCAGGTTCTGTGATGCCATTCGATCACGACGTCAAGCAGCTGGCCTACACGCTCGATCCTGCGTGCTGGGTCAGCTACAGCGGCAAGGGGCGATGGTTCAAGGCGGCCATGGATGATCGGCGCAACGCCTCATTGATACAGGCACAAGCGCAGATCGATGCCGTGAAGGCGCGTCACGCTGCTCGGCAAGAGCAGAGGCACCGAGAACAGCGTACCGGAGCGCACGTCCTGGAGACCGCAAGGTCTCTGGGCTGGACAGACGACGGCGAGGGCGCGCTGGAGTTCCTGCTCCGGCGTGCAAGGGAAGTTGCGATCGAGGACTGTAAGGGCGAAACCGAGCAGGTTTGCGTGGCGTGCGGACAGCCCTGGACCGGCGAAGCCTGCGGTCAGAAAGACAACGGCTGGCCGTTCGAGGCTTGCGCGCCGGTCAAGCCCGAGCGATAGCTTCCTCGATCTTCCGCTTCCGCACCGACCGAACTTGCTCCAGCATCTCGCCATGCGACAGGAACCTGATCCGGGACTTGTCCGTGGAGAGACGCATGGCCTGCACGGCGAACTCCGCCGTGACATCGAACCAGCTGCCGGCGAGGCGGCGATTGCCCTTGTCGAACACGGCACAGACGTCACCTGCGATCCGGTTCGCGAGCAGCTCGCCGTCGACCCAGATGATGTGGTGGACCTGCAGCTCTTTCCAGCAGCCGAGCTGCATGGTCTTCAGGCTGCTCTGCAGGTTCCCTGAGACGCCGATCCGCAGCGGCCGGCCGCCATCAGGCCCCACTGCATAAACGGAGCAGAAGCCCAGCTTCGTGAAGATCTCGCGCTCCTGCTTCGTCGAGAACCAGGGCAGGCCGTTTACGATTTCAGATTTCCCCATCCCACCAGTATGGGGGCAGATGCGCTTGAATGCAAATTTTGCTTGCGTCGCGCGCAAATGCAAATTACCCAGATCGCACCCACTCAGGAGGGATAGATGACCGATAGAAGACCAGTGCTTTCCGCTGACGCCCTTCAGATCATGCCAGCGGAACACAAGGCGTTGCTCGAAGTCCGTGAGCTGTTCGCCAACGGCGCTTTCCACCACGACCACGAGATGAATTTCGGCCAGCAGAACGGCTTCAACATGGAGTGCCTGTTCGACAAACGCGAGTGCGGGACGACCGCCTGCATCGGCGGCTGGATGTGGGCTGTCATGAAGCGAGATGGCGCCACCGAGAGCAAGAGCGGAGCCCGATACGTCAAGGACGATCGCAGCTATCGCCTTCAGTTCCTGTTCTATCCGCCGCTCGATGACCTCAACGGCATGACCTACGACTACATCACGCCCGGCGCGGCCCTGGCGGCGATCGACAATTTCCTGTCCACGGGCGAGCCGAATTGGCCGCAGGCCTGCGGTATCGATCAGTCCTTCGAGGTCGAAGATGCTTGACTTCAGTAAGCCCATGCAGACCCGGGAGGGGCGCCCTGCCCGGTTCATCGGCCGTGGCTTCTGGAATGGCCCGGGCTGCGGACCACTGTTGTTTGCTGTTGATTGCGATGGCGTCGAGCGGCTCGCCTTCCGTGAGGAGGACGGCCGGTATCCGAAGTGTTACCGCGGCGGTGAAGAGCAGTCCATGTGGGACATCGTCAACGTCGGCCCTGACGTGGTCGTAATCGTGCTCGGCGGAAACGCACATGTGGCGCAGATGATTCTCGGCATGTCGGTCGAGATCCGCGACTACGATGTCGAGGCCTTCTCCGAGCATCCTGAAAACGGAATCCTGAGGGACAACCACGGCCGACTGTATCAGTGCAGCCACTACAGCTGCTCCTAACCAACACCCCCGTTGAGCAAAGCGCGCCGCCCTCTGACGGGGGTGGGAATGCACGGCACGCACCAACCACCACCAAGGAGAGACTGAATGGACCCCACCATGGGCGAGGCCACCTTCGACGTTTCCGAGTCCGCTTCTGCGCTCGTGAACGAAACCGCCGTCGTCACCACGACGTCGCCGGCAACTGCTCCGGAGACAAATTATCCGGTCGGTGTCGTCGACTTCAACAAGCCGTTCGAGGTGTTCGACTCCAACGACGACGACGATCGACACAGCAACGCCCGCGTCCTGGCCGTCCTGGCCGGCAACAACTATCCGGTGGTCGTCGTCTCGAACGACGGCAGCGAGGAGGTTGTCACTCAGTTCGACACCGATGGCAACAGCCTCAACGGCGACCTGAGCGTCGAGAACGTCGGCCCCGCGGTCGAGCAGCTCAAGTTCGTGATCATCTTCAAGGACCGTCGCGAATTCTCGCTCGGCGCCGAGCTGTATGACACCGAGCAGGCGGCGTTCGACGTGGCACGCAACGAAAGCGATGTCTTCGCAGTCCTGCCGGTCACGATCCCTGCCCTCAAGCAGGAGATCCCGCCGGTCCAGGTCGCCGCCACGTCCGATGACGACGAGGAGGACGAGGGCGAGGCAGTCGATGCCGGTCCGAAGTACGTCGCCGGCATGACGCTGAAGACCGGCGACAAGGTGCGTGCGTATCGCAAGAACCGCGGTTCGCGCACCTGCACCATCCTCAAGACCCGCCACTACCCGGCACACAAGCAGCTCTACATCCAGGCGGATGGCGAGAACCCCTACTGGGCGCTGAACAAGAACATCAGCCGCAACTGGTGATGCGACCTGCCCGCTCTCTACGGAGGGCGGGCACCCCACCCATTTTCTTCGACCATCAACAACAAGGCCGTAGCATGAAAGAGCCAGTCCGCGTCATCGATGAGCCGACCTTCGCCGCTCGCCTTCGCGAGGTGCTGTCGAGCACCGATCTTTCCCAGGTGAATGCCGTCACCGGCCCCGGGCGATCCGGCGCTGTCGCCGCCGTCTATGCCTCGCATATCCTGCACATCCCGTATATTCCGTACGGAGCCCGCTGTCCGGCAGGCTTCAAGCTGCTGATCGTCGACACCGCACGTGAGAGCGGCCGAACGCTGCGCAAGGCAGCCCGGCGCTACACGGACTCCGATCCGACCGTCGTGGTCGCCTTCGAGGAACCGCCTCGCGTCATGTTCTGGTACGAGGCGCCGAAGCCGCAGTTCTACCGGCACGAAAACAAGGTGGCGGCATGAAGCGTGCCATCCTCATGGCAGCTCTGCTGCTCGCCGGCTGCGACGACGGCGACAACGACATCCCCAAGCCGCGCCTGACATGCACCCAGGTCACAGCTCAATACCCGTGCGGACGCGGTGGCACGTGCGAGCAATGCGGCAACTGGCAGATCGGATGCCCAAAGCCGCTGGAGCTGCATCAGCAAATCGCGACCGGCAAATACGGGAAGGATGAAACCCAGCTCGTCTGTCGATTGAAGGAGCATCGCGATGTTTCTGCGTGGTCGCCGATGGCGGCACCCCTGCGATAAGGGCGATCCGGCGCAGCGCGCCATTGGAGCTGCGTTCCGCTTCCTGCTCGAAGAGCACACCTGGAAGCGCCATCCCGAACCATTCTCGAAGAGCAAACGAGGACGTGAACGTCGGGCCGTGAGGCGCTTCGTTCGCCGCGGAGACTGCTATGAAGCTGAAATACTGGTCTGATCGCGAGCAACAAATCCTGCGCGACAATCCGCAGATGCCAGTCAAAGAGCTGAAGAAGAAGCTCCCCGGCAGATCGGAACAGGCGATCAAACGAAAGCGAGACGATCTCGGGCTCGCCGCCATTCGCGAGTACAAGAACTGGTACCCATCCGACGATCGGCAGCTGATCGAGCACGCGAAGACCAAGGGCGCGATCGAGGTGTCGCGGTTGATGGGGCGCGGTGAAGGATCAGTCCGCACGCGAGCCGAAACCCTCGGCATCAGGTTCAAGAGCGAGGTTTCGAAGTATGCGACGACCGGCAACGCGCTCGTTGATGCGATCCGGCGTCGCTGCGAGGAGGATGGCATCGCAGTCCGAGACCTCGATCGCGAGCTAAAGACAGGGGCGTATTTCTCGAGTCATTGCCTGGGGTCGAAGGCCAGGCGCCGACTCCCGGTGATGAAGCACATCGCCAAGGCCGTCGACTTCTTCGGCGGTGAATTGGTCATCAACTGGAAAGACGAATAGAGGAGGGAACAATGGACGCAAGCCGGCCGCGATCTTGGGGCGGCCGGTGACTGAAAAGCGCGGTAACGAAGGGACATAAGCAACAGTGAGAACTCTTCTAGGACGGGCGGAGAAGAGTAGAAAGAACAGAGTATGCGTCACAACAGGACAGGCGGTCTCGGTCGGCGGGTCCGCCTTTTTCGTTCACGGGACAGACCGGATCGGACAACGACAACTCCAAATCCCGCACCCAGGAGACGTTGCCCGTGACCACTATTCGCTACCGATCAAGGGATAGACCACAAGAGGCGCTCAAGCGCCCAAACTTTTCGCTTGCTCTTTTGTTTGCTTGAATGCAAAACGCGAACGGGAGAGGACTCCTCGCCGGCAGACGTGTGTCAGCTCGTTTGCTTGAATGCAATTCGCATGCACACCGGAGAAATGCATGTCCTTCTACCTCGTCCGGCTTGAGCCGGATCCGAACCAGCCCGGCGTCTGCACCGATGTGCCGCTGCCGGAATACGGTCCCTACGAGAAGGGGAGTGAAGCCGCCAAGGAGGCCAAGCGCGTCGGCGACTACCTTGGCGTCCGTGTGCAGCCTCGGCGCATGAGCCAGGCTGGAGATTGGCGCGAACGCCATCGCAAGCGCCTCGCTGATGGCATCGAGCGCGGCATTCTCAAGGCACTGCCGGCAAAATGGGATCTTCCTCCGATTTCGGACCACTTCGCCCACATCCAGCTGGTGGGCGCCCCCTCCATGATCACCTTCGTCGCAACCGAAGAGGATGCAATCCTAGACAAGTTCACCTCGGTCACCCCTGGTCGGTACATCAGCAGGTACTACGACACGGATGATCACAAAATCCCTGACGACCAGCGCCGCAAGCTGATCTCGTCGATCGACCCCAGCGGGGAGGTCTTCTTCGCGTTCGATCCCGACGAGATCGTCCGCGTCTACGCGGATGGCCCCTCTTCGTGCATGGACGGCGACCACAAGTTCTCGACTCCGGTACGTCCGGTCTCGGTGTATGGAGCCGGCGACCTAGCTGTCGCCTACACGGTGAACAGCCGTGGCCGCATCCAGTCCCGTGCGGTCTGCTGGCCCAAGAACAAGGTCTATGGCCGCTGCTACGGCGACGTGCAGCGTTTGGAGGCCGCGTTGGAAGCCGAAGGCTTCGAGACGCCGCGCGAGGGCCACTCCGCCGACGAGAACGGTCCCACCTTCGTCGGCGCCAGGATGATGAAGGTCTTCCTGAACAACGACAAGAACTACGTCGTGATGCCCTACTTCGACGACCTCAATATCTGCGTCGATGCCGGCGATCACTGGATCACCGCGGATAAGGAGCCGCCACCCAGCGCCGAGCAGCATCCCGACATCGTCAAGAGCGGCGGTACCAACGGCTACGCGGAAATCCAGCGTTGGTGCCCGAAGATGCGCAACTACTACAGCAAGCGGTCTTTCAGGCAGGTCAATGGCGTCGACCAGCAGTGGTCGGTGTCCGGCTGCGAGCGATACGCCTTCCAGTGCTCGGAAACGCATGAATATTGGCCCGATGAGGACCAATACAAGGTCGTTCTCCCGAACGTCGGTCGTGTCGGCGACTGCTGGGTTTCCAAGAAGTGGTTCGATGAGAACGGTGCGATCTGCGAGGCGACTGGCAAGCCCTGCAAGAAGTCCGATCTCGTCGAGCACAAAGGCAAGATGGTCTCTCGTCACTGGCTGCGATGGGCGAATGAGAGGTCGCTCCGAGACGCCGATTACGGTCTCAGGCCGCTTCGCGGACGGACTTTCGACAGGGTCTGGGTCGACGACCCGATCTCTGCCGACGTCTCCATATCACTCAGCCGGATGCCGATCCCGCTCGGTGAAATCACCATGCGCGAGATGATCGAAGGTCGCTTCGACCCGACCCCAGCACGAGACGTCGAATACGTCACGACGACAACCATCGACGGTCGCGTGATCCGTCGCCGCGTCGCCTAATCACAAGAAAGCAGAGCAATGAGCAACAAAGACCTCGAAACCCTCACCGCGATGCTGACCTACCGGCGGCCGGCCGGCTCGCAGACGGAAGCGGAGTTCGTCGCCCGCTTCCTGCTGCCGCTGGGCGTCAAGAAGGACCAGTTCGACAACCACTTCCTCATCGTCGGTGAGGAGAGGCCGACAGTCCTGTGGTCGTCGCACACCGACAGCGTCCACAACCGCACCGGCTACCAGAAAGTGCAGTACGACGGAAAATTCCTCCGCCTGCCGGAGAAATCGAAGTCGAACTGCCTCGGCGCCGACTGTGCCTCGGGCGTGTGGATCATGATGGAGATGATCAAGGCCAATGTGCCTGGTCTCTACATGTTCCATGCTGCCGAGGAGATCGGCTGCATCGGCTCCAGCGCGATCGCCGAGAAGACGCCGCAGTTCCTGGACGGCATCCAGGTGGCTGTGGCGTTCGATCGTCGCCGCACGCACTCGGTGATCACTCATCAGGGTCCGCGCTGCTGTTCGGATACGTTCGGGAGGTCGATTGCTGCTCAGCTGCCCGAGGGCTATAGGCTCGACCCGACCGGCTTCCTGACCGACACCAAGAAATACATCAACCTGGTGCCGGAGTGCAGCAACCTGTCGGTCGGCTACTTCGAAGAGCACCATCCGACCGAGAAGCAGGATGTTGATCACCTGATCAAGCTGCGCGACCACATGGTCAAGATCGACCAGAGCAAGTTCGTGGTCGAGCGTGATCCGAAGAAGCCAGAGCTGCCCAGCCAGATCCTGAGCAAGCTGTCCAGCTACCGGCGCAAGCGGCCATCCACGGTCTACGACCTAGTCTATCACAACCCGGGTCCAATCGCTCGCTTCCTGCAGGATGAGGTCGGCCTCACCTTCAAGGAGGTGAACACGATCATCGAATGCCAGAACCAGAAGCCTGACATCGATCAAGGCGGCAATCTCTCGATCTCTGACCTGTTCGATGACGACGACGATTTCGGCTTCGGCTTGGGCTCGAAGATCGCCTCCTGATCCACACAACATCACCACTGACAACAGAAAGACCACGCTATGAAGCTTGGAATGCAGGATCACGTCGACGTCGCGTCCGGTGTGCAGTCGGAGATCAAGGTTACGTTCGACATGAACGCGGTCGCCTTCTACGCCCAGATGTCGGGCCTGGCGAAGGACAAGATCGGCTACCCGATCCGCGAGATCTCCACCAACGCCTGGGACGCCTCCCGCGGCAATTACGAGGTCCATCTGCCGACCGGTTTGAACCCGGTCTTCCGCGTCCGCGACTTCGGTCCTGGCATGACGCCTGAGCAGATGCAGGAGGTCTACGCCAAGATGTATGCGTCGACCAAGCGCGAGAGCAACAACGACGTCGGTGGCTGGGGTCTCGGCCGCTTCTCGCCCTTCGCCTACCTGATCGGCGAGAGCGGCGCTGGCTCCTACAACGTCGTTTCCTACACCGGCGGCATGATGCGGGCCTACGTGATGTCGCTGGCCGCTGGCGGCTTCCCGGTGCTGCGCCTGCTCGCCGAGGTTCCGTCCGACGAGCCGTCAGGCCTCGACGTGTCGTTCCCGGTCCGTCGTGAAGACGTCCACGCCTTCAACAACCGGGCCAGCCAGATCCTGTGGTCGTTCAATCCACGCCCCAGGATCACCCCGGCGCCGCAGTGGAATGAGGCTGAGGTGTCGTCATCCGGCGAGGGCTGGACCTGGTACAAGGACCATACGGTTCCGTTCTACGGTCCGCAGGTCCGCATGGGCTGCGTCATGTATCCCATCGATCTACGCCAGATCGAGACCACCGGCTTCCTGCATCACGACGATACCGTGCTGTTCGACGCTCCGATCGGCTCGCTGAAGGTCACCCTGTCCCGTGAGGAACTGGCCTACGACGAGAACACCAAGGGAACGCTGAAGAACCTGGTTGCGTCGTTCGAGCAGAATTTCATCAACCAGGTTCGCCGGAAGGTGGATGCAGCCAAGACTCTGTTCGAGGCCTGCAAGGTGTTCGAGACCGAACAGGAAGAGCTGGGCATGACCCGGCTGGAGAAGCTGCGAAACCTGATCGAGTGGAATGGCCGCCGGCTCCACCAGCACATCCTGAAGCAGGACTTCAAGACGGCGAAGCTGGGTAATGACTGGCGGACGTTCGACAAGTTCGAGGACGTCGAGGTTCGCTCGTCCTGGGCTGCCGACGCCGCGGTCGTCATCGAGCATAATCCGAACTACTCGTTCAGCCGCTTCATGATGGCGGAGCTGGTCGGCAAGAAGGTGCTCTGGGTCCGCTGCAAGCGTATCAACCGCGATGCCGCTCTCGCTCGCCTCGGTAATCCCGAGAATGTTGTCGATCTCGACAGCTTCAAGGTTCCGGTCGAGAAGCGTCGCGGCAAAACGGTCCGCAAGCGCCGCACCCTGGTGGTCAGCGCAAGCGGCCTGACCAGGATGACGCAGGACGTCGATCTGGCCGATGGCGGCGAGTACATCGAGGAGTCGACCGCGGGTTACGGCCGGCGGCGGCGCCACGACAGCTGGTTCTATGTCAACGGTCGCACGATCAGCCTCTACGACCTCGACAGCGTGGTTGCTGACTGCGTGAGGCTCGGCATTCTGGAAGTTGGTCAGATGTTCCTGATCAAGGGCCAGGACGCGGTAACTCCGGACAACTGGTCGGAGATGGATATCGTCTCCGACCTGAAGGCGAAGGTCGATCCGACGCATCTGACCGAGAAGGACAATCGCACCTCGCTCGATAGCAACCTCTCGGTCTGGGCCAAGAGCCGTCAGATCGAGCGGATGCCGAACGATGTGCAGGCCTTTTGGTCAAAGCTGCACCAGGTTCAGTCCAGCCTGTCGCGCCGCGGCGCCCGGGAGACCACGCCATCCGACATCGCTCACGGCGCCCTCAAGAAGCTCGGCATCTCCGTCGAGATCAAGAGGGCGGACGATCCCGTGGTTGTGGTCGAGAGGGAATATGCCGAATTGGGCCAAAAGTACCCGCTGCTCCGGTCGATCATCAATCGCTCCGGCTACTACAGTTTCGACGGCGAGACCTACCGACAGCTGACGCACTATCTCGGCCTCCTGGTTGACAGCCAGGAGTTCCGGAAGCTGGCGCCAGCCAAGGACGAGAAGGTCACCGTCGAAGATGACGAGGATGCAGACCTGTACGACGACCTCGACGAAGACCTCGACGAGGCGGCCTGAAACCAACGGAAACCGTCATGATCCCGAGCATCATCACTGACACTTCGATCACGTTCATCGCACAGGGCCGGCCGTGGGTCCTGGCGATGGACCATCCGAAGTTCGGCGAGGTCAAGGAGTTGCTGCAGGCCGGCGAGGCCGACGCGAACAAACTCGTTTGTCTCGCTGACGTTCGGGTGGCGGTCGAAGCGGCCACCGATGGAGCGGCCGTCCTCAATGAGGACGGTCTTTTCCTGAACGGCGAGAAGCTTTCGGAGGCATGGGAGCAAAAGGCTCAGGCGACTCCGGATGCGATGAAAGTTCTGCTCGTGAGCCCGGGAGACCGGGTTCGCGTCCAGGGCGATCCCGATGCGCCTGATGGCATCTACACGGTCGGCGATGTCGACAATGCCGATGCCGACAAGCGCGTCTACGTCGAGAGCGACGAGGATTTCTTCGGCTTCGTCGCCAATACCTCCATCATCGAGATCATCAAGGAGTGAGAAACCACATGGACTTCTCTCTGTTCAAGCACGCTGTCTCGGCACAGTTCAAGAAGATGCGCGACGGCCATCTGTTCTGCACGGCGGTCGACAAGGACCAGCTCTGGGACGCCTATCTCGAAAGCTTCCCGGCCGGGTCCAATCCGGTTTTCCGCGAGCGCAGGGAGCATGACTGCAGCTGCTGTCGTCAGTTCATCCGCGCGGTCGGCAACGTGGTCGCGATCGTCGACGGCAAGCTGGTCTCGATCTGGGACGGAAAGGTGTCCGATCCTGTCTACCAGGCAGTCGCCGATGCGATGTCGCGGCTCGTGAAGTCTCGGGCGATCGCTGACGAATTTTTCCACCACGAGGCGTCGGTTGGAACCGACAAGAACTTCGAGGACGTTCTCGGCAAGGTTCGGGCCTGGGAGCACTTCCACCTGCACCTGCCGGCAGGCCGGGTCATGCGTGGCGACATGCTGGCTACCAAGCGTTCCGAGATCCGCTCGGCGCACGACTTGTTCCATCGTGCCCTGACCACCATCTCCATGGACTCGATCGACACCGTTCTGGAACTGATCGGCCAGAACTCGCTCTACCGCGGCCACGAGCACAAGTTCGCCGTGGAGGCCTTCCGGAAGGCCAAGGTGGCGTTCGATCGGCTACCGCAAGATCAGCGCGACCCGTTCGTCTGGCTCGCTGTGAAGGCCAATCCAGGGTCTGTGACGGGCATCCGCAACACCTCGATCGGCACCCTGCTCATCGACCTGTCCGAGGGCATGGAGATGGAGAACGCGGTCCGCAAGTTCGAGGCCATGGTGGCCCCGGAGAATTACAAGCGGCCGACCGCCCTGGTGACCAAGGCCATGATCGAGAAGGCCAAGGCCACAATCACCGAGCTGGGTCTGACGGGTGCCCTGGAGCGGCGCTACGCCCGCACGACGGACATCTCGGCGGCCAACATCCTATTCGCGGACAACGCGACCCGGAAGGTGATCGACGGCGACGTGTTCGACTCGATCCCGGTCAAGTCGAGCACCCGGAAGATCGACAAGGTTGAAGAGCTGCCGATCGAGAAGTTCCTCTCGCAGGTCGTTCCGAGCGCCGAGTCAATCGAGGTGATGTTCGAGAACAAGCACATCTCGAACCTGGTAAGCCTGATCGCGCCGGTCGATCCAGGCGCCGCCCGGCTATTCAAGTGGGACAACAACTTCTCCTGGTCCTACAACGGCGACATGGCGGACGGCGTCCGTGAGCGCGTCAAGCAGGCCGGCGGAAACGTCAGCGGCGACCTGTGCTGCCGGCTCGCATGGTCGAACTACGACGATCTCGATTTCCACATGCGCGAGCCGGATGGGAACGAGATCTATTTCGGCAACAAGGGCCAGCGGTCTCGCTGCGGTGGCATGCTGGACGTCGACATGAATGCCGGCGGCGGCAAGAGCCGACATCCGGTGGAGAACATCTTCTATAGCTCGCAATCGACGATGCGGGAGGGCGTCTACGAGCTGATCGTGGAGAACTTCTGCAAGCGAGAGTCGGTTGATGTCGGCTTCGAGGTCGAGATCGACTGGCTCGGCCAGATCACGCGGTTCGCCTATCCCAAGGCGGTCCGCCACAAGGAGAAGATTTCCGTCGCGAAGCTCAAATACTCCCGAGCCAAGGGCATCGAGATCATCTCCTCAATGCCATCCACGCAGTCGACCAAGACGGTCTGGAACATCGCGACCCAGGCCTTCCACCCCGTCAACCTGATGATGCTGTCCCCGAACTATTGGGACGGGCACGGCGTCGGCAACAAGCACTACTTCTTCATGCTCGAAGGCTGCCTGAACGACGGACAGGCGCGCGGGTTCTTCAACGAGTTCCTCCGCGAAGATCTCTCCAAGCATCGGAAAGTCATCGAGATCGTCGGCTCGAGGATGAGGACGGCCGAGTCGGCCGCGCAGATCAACGGCCTCGGCTTCTCCAGCACACAGCGCAACGAGATCCTGGCCAAAGTGAAGGGCAATTTCACCCGGACCGTCAAGGTCGTATTCTGAAGGAGAACTGAATGTCAGATTTGTTCGAGAAGGCCTCTCGCCTGAAGCTCCGCTTCCCCTCCCCGCTCGGCGGCGGCGGCCTGACGGTCGAGCAGCTGTGGGACCTGCAGATCAGCAGCAGGGCCAAGAACAGCGCGGACTTGACCAGCATCGCCCGCGAGCTGAACCGCCGGCTCAAGGACAGCAGCACCGACGATGACCTGCCCTGGCTCAGCAGCTCGTCCAAGGCTGACAACGAGCTGCAGCTCGCCTTCGACATCGTCAAGCACGTCGTCGAGACGAAGAAGGCCGAGGCCGAGAAGGCTGCCGAGACCGCGGCGAACCGGGAGAAGAAGCAGCAGATCCTGGCCCTGATCGCCGCCAAGGAGACCGAGGAGCTGGGCGGCAAGTCGCTCGACGATCTCCGCAAGCTCGCTGCAGAGTTGTGATGCGTCGGCCGGGCGGCTTCGTGCTGCCCGGCCATTTGCCTGAATGCAAACAAATAGAGGATCCGATGCCAGAGACGGCAAAATGCACCCTTTGCGCCGCGGTGGAATCACCTGGCTTCTACACCGGCTGCATGGTCAGGGACGGTGAGGTGACTGACTGGCGATGCGATGGAAAAGGGCACCTTACCCGCGCGACCTTCCGTGAGGCCCTCGACATCTTCTACCAGGGTTGCCAGCGGATCTCCGAGGAGCACCGCGCAGCGAAGTACTCGTCGATCCCCAAATACACCTGGCACATCGTGGAGCTGAACAAGCGTTGGAAGATCATCCAGGGGACCGGCGTCCACTGCTTCGTCGACAAGGCGACCGGTGACGTCCTCAAGGCCGAAAGCTGGTCCAAGCCGGCCGAGCACGCCCGCGGCAACATATTCGACGAGCACAACGGGCTCGAGAAAATGGGACCGTACGGTCCGGCTTATCTCCGATGAGGCCCTACGGAGCCAAACGCACCTTTGCCAGGTGCCGCACCTTCATTCGCAGGATGGGCGGAAAGGTCCACGTGGTCATCACAGTCAAGAACCGCAAGCGAGACAGGGCTGCGGCAAAACTCACGACAAAACGGGAAGCGGAGGCGTCATGACTGAGAGCGAATTGAGGGCTGTCCGGCAAGTCGAGCAGACTCCGGTTATGATTGGACCGATTGACGGTCATGATCGGACGTTGCTCTACGGATACGACAGCGACGCCAACACCTGGCACGTCTATCAGGCGAACGGTGAGCTGCATCGCGTGATCTATATCGGATCGAATCCATCTCCCGAGTCGCACGATAACGGGCCGGAAATGATCCCGGCTGCGCTCATCCCGAACAAGCGCCTCTACCCCGAGGCCTGCGACTTCGACTTCTGTTTGAAGCTCGCCTCGCTCGGCGTCTACCTTCCATTCACCACCTACGGCACGCTTGGGGATCTCTCCGCTCGCGGCCCGTTCATTGGGAAGACATTCTGATGAAGGAATACGCATTCGACGTGAAGCTTTGGGCGGTATGCCGCGTCAAAGCCGAGGACGAGAAGCAGGCGCGCGAGGCAATGAAGATTGCCCTGGATTGCGTCGATGTTGGCTTCAAGTTCGGACCCGACATCGACGGCTGTGAGGTCTCGCTGACTGAGGCCAGCATCGAGGATGAAGGTGACAGTTCCGAGCTGATCGAAATCGATGGGGAGGCAGTCTGATGGCCAAGACATTCACTGACCTGCAGAACCGGATCATGGCGCGGGCCATCTCGCAGAGCGTCAGCGAGACCATCTACCTGCGCAAGGGACACTTTCCAGCGACGCGAAGCCTCATCGAGAAGGGCTTCCTCGATCCTAACTGCTACGGGATGGTCCAGACCCAGCACGTGACGCCGGAGGGCAAGACCGCCTTCTTCACGGAGCACGGCGACGTGTTCGCGATCGAGGACATCTACGACAACTGCTGGATCGTCTTCGAGGATCGCAAGGTGATCGCCAAGCCGCGCAGCGAGGAGAACGCCAGGCGCATCGTCGCCGCGCTGAAGGTGCTTCGCCAGGAGGACCGCCTTGAGCAGAAAGCCGTAGCTTGATTTGCTTTTTCATTTGCATGAATGCATATAATTGCTAACGTGCCCGCACCCAACCAGACGAGGAACACATGTCCAGCACCGCGGCAGCGCCCGCAATCTACGTTCCGTCGCCGCAGCAGGCTGCCTTTCAGAATGAGGCCTGGAACGGGACCAGCTCGATCGTCCTGATCGCCGTGGCCGGCGCCGGCAAATCGACCACGATCGTCCATACGGTCAGCCGCATGCGTGGCAGCAGCGTCATCCTGGCGTTCGGAAAAAAGATCGCCACCGAGTTGAAGGAGAAGCTGAAGAAGCTGGGCATTGACTGGAAGAAGGCCGAGGCCTCGACCTGCCACGCCATCGCGCTTCGGAACTACCGCAAGCGCTTCTCCGGCGTGAGGATCGACGAGGAGAAGGTCGGCCGGATCACAGCCGGCTGGATCGACACCAACCGGATCGATGCGTCACTCGCACCGCACGTCGGTGTCGTGGTCCAGCTCGTGGGCCTTGCCAAGCAGTCAGGCGTCGGCATCGAGGGCTGCGGCGACATCGAGGATACCTCGGTCTGGGAGGATATCGCCGAGCACTTTGACCTGTTCGACGAGGAGGCCACGCAGAAGAAGGCCGACGATCTGATCGAGCTGGCGATCGACGTGCTGAAGGAGTCGAACAGCAATCCGGACGTCATCGACTTCAACGACATGATCTATCTCGCCCTGCTCTATCGGGTGAAGATGTGGCAGTACGACACGGTCATCATCGACGAGGCGCAGGACACCAACACGGTGCGCCGGCTGCTGGCTCGGGCGTTGATGAAGCCGAATGGCCGGCTGTTCGCGGTCGGCGACCCCCACCAGGCCATCTTCGGCTTCACCGGGGCCGACAACGACAGCCTGGACATCATCAAGCAGGAGTTTGGCGCCAAGGAGATGCCGCTCACGGTCACCTACCGGTGCCCGAAGACGGTGGTCAAGTTTGCCCAGACATGGGTCAATCACATCCAGGCTCACCCGAGCGCGCCGGAAGGCAGGATCAGCCTCGAAACCTTCGAGCAGATGATCCAGCAGCGTGACCGGCTGAACGGCGATTCGGCGATCCTGTGCCGCAACACCAGGCCGCTCGTGAATGCAGCCTTCGCCCTTATCCGGGAGAAGGTGCCGTGCCGGATCGAGGGCCGCGACATCGGCGAGCAGCTCAAGAAGCTGGCGACCCGCTGGAAATCCATCAACACCATCCCCGAGCTGGAGGAAAAGCTGGAGGACTGGCTGGAGAAGGAGAAAGAGCGCTGGCTGCCGAAGAAGAAGATGTCGAAGGTCCAGGAGGCCGAGGACAAGTTCGAAACCCTCAAGGTCATCATGGATGCGTGCCGTGAGGACAAGCACGACCTCATCTCTTCGGTCGTTAGCTATATCGACTGGATCTTCGCCGACAACGTCCAGGGCATCCTGACGCTCTGCACGATCCACCGCGCAAAGGGTCGTGAGTGGAAACGAGTCTACTGGCTGGACCGGTTCAGCACCTGCCCGTCCAAATACGCCAGCATGCCCTGGGAGAAGGAGCAGGAGATCAACCTGCAGTACGTGGCCGCCACGCGCGCCATGGACGAGCTGATCGACCTGATGCCGCCGCTGCCCAAGGTCAAGCCGGTCAACGATAACCA
Source organism: Bradyrhizobium sp. SZCCHNPS1003 (assembly GCF_032381555.1). NCBI lineage: Bacteria > Pseudomonadati > Pseudomonadota > Alphaproteobacteria > Hyphomicrobiales > Nitrobacteraceae > Bradyrhizobium > Bradyrhizobium sp. SZCCHNPS1003. The sequence continues at coordinate 97,493 of NZ_JAUHIU010000009.1, read as the reverse complement.
GCAGCCCGCCCAGGGCCAGCTGCCACTGACGCAGAAGGTGGCTTGATGCTGCCGAAGCTCGTCTACCCCTACGGCCGGCCTCCTGATGGGAGTTCGGTCCTCTGGCGGTGCGAAGCCCAGCGATATTCCGTGTGCATCGATCCTGACGCCGACCGCTACGGCGTCACGGATCCGCAGCTGGAAATGCGCTGGCATCGCATCATCAGCCGAACCCCGAAAGGGGCCTGGATCAGCGGACGCTTTATCCTGCTGACAGCAACCAAGCGATGGGCCTGTCCGACCGAGGAAGAGGCCCTCGAATCTTTCATCGCCAGGAAGCGTAAGCAGATCAACATCCTGAGCCACAAGCTCCATCGCGCGGAGCAGGACCTGGCGCTCGCCTTTCCCCATATGCACGTCCTCAGACTTGCTTGAATGCAAACAAAGGAGTTCCCATGAACGGATGTATCGTGTGGAAGGGTCCGTCCGAGGTGGACGGCAGCCCCATTATGCTGATCGCCACCGGCCTTGAGGATGGCGGCAGCAACTCCAAGACCGGTGCGATGGCGCAGCTCTACATCCTGCGCCAGGACATGAACCCGCTGAAGGCGAGCCAGACCGGCGATGACAAGGCGATCTGCGGCAGCTGCATTCACATGGGCAGGGTGGTCACCGACCTCAAGACAGGGCTTCGCCGAAACGAGGGCCGCTCCTGCTACGTGATGCTGTGGCGCGGTCCGCACGTTGTCTTCGACGCCTACCAGCGCGGCGTCTATCCCGAGGTCACGCTCGCCAAGGCCCGCAAGCTGCTCGCCGGCAAGCGCGTCCGTGCCGGCGCCTATGGCGATCCTGGCGCGATCCCGATGGCCGTCTGGGAGACGATCCTGGCGAAGGTCCACGACGTCACCGGCTTCACCCACATGTGGCGCGAGAAGCCTGAGCTGGCGGCGTTCTGCATGGCCTCCTGCGACACCGAGATCGACCGCGTGCTCGCCAAGGCGCTCGGCTTCCGAACCTACCGCGTGCGTCCTGAGGGCGCTCCGAAGCTCGCCGGTGAGGGTCACTGCCCCGCGTCCAAGGAGATGGGCAAGGCCACTCAGTGCGCCCAGTGCCTGCTCTGCGGCGGCCACAAGACCGCGGCGAAGGCCGACATCACCATCCAGGTCCACGGGCCCGGCCGAAACAACTTCCAACCAGTGCTGCAGGCTGCGTAATGGCCAAGAACGCTGAATATTTCGGCCGCGGCTCCGTTGGCCTGCTCGAATCGCTCGATGGCGAGGAGGACATCGCGAGCCTCATCAGAACCTCGCGCGGCAGCAGCCGCTCCACCCTGCGCACCACCGATCACCGCCGCCACGATGAGGCGGAGGATGGCTACGACGAATTGGACTTCGCATAGGAGACGACATTGGACGACGAAAAGATCAAGCGCCAGATCGCCGAGAAGATGGTCGATGACGCTCTTGCAGCCGGCTACACGATCGACGTGTGGGACGGCGGTGATTTCCCCCTGAAGCAGAGCAGCGACCGCGAGGCGATCCTCAAGGCAATGTTCTCGACCGACGAGGACAGGCTGTACCTGACCAAGGACGGCAAGACCGCCTGGGTGTGGCTGGTCTACGGCAACAGCTACCACCTGATCAGCGATTACACGATCAGCCTCGCAACGGTCCTGGCCGGCGCCGAGAAGCTCTCCGATGAGCTGGAGGACCAGTATGGCCAAGCTGCTTAAGGAGGCGTTTGGCTTCAAGGCCGAGCAGCGCGTGCGTCTCAAGATCGAGACCAAGGGCGCGGACCACGAGGACATCGAGCACACGATGCCGGCTGGCTCGATCGGCATCATCGACCACATCGAGGTCTACACCGGAAGCCAGGGGATCGTATTCCACGTCTGGATCCCCGTCGACGAGACCAACGAGCGCGGCATCGTCAATTCGTTCGACCAGCTCGATGGACCAATCACTAACTTCCTGGAGGCACTGTGAAGGAGAATCAGGAGCTTACGGAGGCGTTCGGCTTCAAGGTTGGCCAGAAGGTTCGGATCCTTGAAGAGACGATGGGTTCGGATCACGAGGACATTGAGCACGTCGTGGCGGCCGGCGCTACAGGAACGATCGAGATCATCGAGGTTCTGCGGGCGCAAGGCACTGCATTCCACGTCGCCATCCCGGTCGACGACACCAACGAACGTCACATCGTCAACGTCTTCGATGAGCGCGACGGTCCCATCACCAATTTCTTGGAGGCACTATGACGAAGCGTAATTTCCGATCACCGCCGTTGTTCTATGTCGCGCAACGGAAGGACGGAAAATGGGTACTGATGGCGACCGAGCCTGTGCTCAGGACGGCGGCCGTACGTCTCGTCGCGTCGGCGTGGAAGGAAGGCAACCTCGCCCGCATCCGGGATGCTGATTCGGTGAGGAAGGCTGCATGATCGTGGGTGCTGATTTGCATAAATACAACCGCGTGTCCTCTAAAAATCACAGGACCGGTGTTTACATGGCGGTAGGAACATTCCTTTGTTCGTGGTGTATAGGCCTGTTGGCCGCCGCCGTGACACGATCGGGACCACAGCAACGAGGTGGGAAATGCCATCGCAGGCACCCGACAACGAGAAGTTTCTGACCGGTGAGGAGACCAAGCTGTGGCGGATTTCCCGCGGGCTGAACCAGGCCGAAGTTGCCCAGTGGCTCGGCATCACGCCGCAGGCGGTCAGCAAGCAGGAGCGGCGCGGCGTCTCAAAGATTGTAGCATTGGCGCTGGCGGCGCTCGACCGTGGTCTACCGCCATTTCGTCCATCCCAGGAGGACTACGACGCCACCGAGAATAAGGGAAAACGGGAATGAAATCTTCCATCGTAGAGGATCCACCTAATCCCGTTCGTAGGGAGATCAACCCGCGCTTCAAGAGCCGGCTGCCCGTCATCATCGGACGGGCATGCGACTGCCTCGTCAGGATCGAGCCCGAGATCAAGAAACTCGAAGTCTTTCTGAGGGAGTTCGCAGAGTATCTCGACTTCGAAATCGAGAAGGTCCGTCTCGAGATTGCGAAGACGGAATGGCAGGATCGAGTCGATCGAGCCCAGCTGGATGATGCTAGGGAGTGGCTCGCAAAGCTTCGTCAGCTTCGGAAGGACTTCGACATCGACCTGATGACAGCCCCTTCAGGCTACATCAGGTCAATGGTCGCTAGGGTCGAGACGCTCTTTGGAGCTATCGACGTAAGTCAGTGCTGACTTACAAGCGCACGATCACGGCGACGATGGCGATCTCAGCGACATCGTCAAATGCCATCCGCTCTTCATCGCCGGCCGGCATCGTCTTCGTCATGACGAGGCCTCGCTCGTCGATGCTGGTCAGCAGTCGAACCTTCGACTTCCCGTCCTTGCCGGTCACCAGGATCATGTCACCGGCAACGGGATCACGGCGCTTCGTGCCGTAGCAGAGCGACCCTGCCTTCAGCCACAGACCAAACGAATCATCCGGCACATGGAACGCGAAGCCCGTCTCGTCTCCGTCAAGCTGAGGCGGAGCCGGAACGTAGCCATCCCTTCGGCTCGAAGCTGCAGCCTGCAACGAAGCCGGCAGAGCGGACACATGCTTGAACTCGACGGTCGCCGTCCTGGCGGCGATAGGACGCAGTCCAGCGCGCTTCGACATCCCTTCCGGGACTTCTGTGCCGTTCTCCTCCGTCTCAGCTCCGAGAGCCTCCATGACCTTCTTCGTGATCGGGATGCCCGAAGCGTCCGCGATCTTCGCAAGAGTCTTCTGAGTAGGAAGGAAAGGATGCTCGGGGTTGTTGAGGAGGCGCAGCAAAGTCGACGGAGCGAGTTCCGCCTTCCTTGCAAGCTCCGTAGCATTCCACCGCTTTCGATCGAGGATGTAGTCGATCCACTCGATCACGACCTGCTTCGGAGTTTGTGCTTTTGTTTTCGCTGCCACTTTTTCGAGAGCCAAGGTCATTGCAATGCGCCTTTTTCTATCAGTCTTTAGAAAATGAAACTAGGGTTGAACGGGATTTCCTCCCAGAATCGTTTTCGAGCTGTGATCTTCTGGTCAAGAATTCCGTTTGCATGCCGGCCCCATCCATTTGTTTGGATGCTAACACCTCTCCCCTAGTCTAGGTTTCAGGCGAATGCAACGAAATTTTCGTTCGTCATCCGTTCTTGTTTTTCCACAAATATATAATAATATCAATAGCTTGCCGCTTGCGAGGCGGGCGCAGCAATTTTGAGCATTGCTAACAATTGCCTGAACTCCTGCAAATGCAGGCCTGCATGTACAATGGCGATCGCATCTGCAACATGCTCATTGTCCAGATGCAACTCGCCTTTCCGGTTCAGAATCTTACCGCCTTTCCCAGTCGTGTCGCGGTCGTAGAGCTTCCAGGGAGCCTCTGGATAGCGCCGCGCAGCCCAGGAGATGATCTCCGGCTTCTCGGCCTTTGGATTGCCCACGCTCCCCTTCTTCGTCTCCAGCGGCATGACCTGGAAGAGCGGGATCTGGATCGACGCGAGAACGCCAGCGGCAGCTCCAAAGCCGTAGGAGGCTCTTGCAGCCTTGGCGCCTGACGGGATCTCCGCAAAGGCCACCGTGCAGCCGGCAAGCTCCTCGTGGAGCCCGGCATGCAGCTCTCGGGCACGTCGCAGGTCATCCGAGTTCTGCCGGATCAGCTTCTTTTTGCCGGCCAGCTTCTCGGTCGAGATCGTTCGGAATCTATCGAGCTTCAGTTCCAGCGTGCTGAGGTCGAGCCACATTCGGGCGATCCCGAAATTGGCGAACGCCGGATCGAGGCCGGCTACGAGGATGGGGTTCATCGGTCCCTAGTGGGTGTCGGTGTTGCCGCATCACCACATCTCGTGGCTTGCCTTTGCATTTGCATTCAGGCAAATACATCACCCCTCGCCGGCCGTCAAGCTGGCGACAGCCAACAAGAAACATCGCATGAGCCTCAGAGCACTCACCTGGGCGTTCGACCTTGTCGACGCGGATCTCACACCCACCCTCAAGCTGGTCCTCATCACGCTGGCGAACTACGCCAACGAGAAGTTCGAGACCTATCCGAAGCAGAGCACGATCGCCGTCAAGTCCTGCTTGACCCGGCAGACGGTCTGCACCGCACTGACCAAGCTGGAAGATCTCAACCTCATCACCTCCACCCAGCGCTACTACGACAACGGCGGATTCCGCTCGAAGGTCTACCGGCTGAACGTGCCGGCGGCGCTGGAGGAGAGCATCAATGATGATGACCCCCTGTCAAATACCCCGACACCGGGGGTGTCAAATTCCCCGACACCGGGTGTCAGCGACGATGACAGGGGGTATCCGCCTCCCCGACGAGCCCTGTCAAATACGCCGACAAGGGGTGTCGGCGAGGCCGACAACAATAACCGTGTACTAGAACCAGACTCAGAACCGAAACCAGAACCACGTCGCAAGCAGCGACGGACGGCGGAGTGGCCTTCGGATTACGAGGAGCAGTTCTGGGCGGTTGTTGCCAAGAAAGTCGGCAAGGAAGCTGCACTGGCCAAGCTCGCCCGGATCGAGAAGGCCGACAAGGTCGAGTTCAAGGACATCATCGAAGGCATGCGCCGGTACGCAAACAGTCCGGACGTGCGTCGAGACCTCCGTGATCCGGATCGTCGCCGGTTCGTCATGCATCCGACAACCTGGCTCAACCAGGGCCGGTGGTCGGACGAAGACGGTATGCCGCCGGAGTCATCCGATGATCGCCATCGCCGGGTCCTGGCACGACGCACGGTGGCGATCTGATGGCCGGCGTCGATGTCGGAAAGGTGCTGGCTGAGCACGGTATCAAGCTCAGGTCCCTGAAGTTCGGCAACCAGTACACACTCTGTCCGATGTGCTCGCACACGAGGAAGGGGGCTCACAAGAAGATCCGATGCCTCAGCGTCAAGATCGACGACCGAGGCGTCGTCTGGAATTGCCACCATTGCGCATGGAGTGACGGAGAGAATGCTAAGCGAGAAGCACGCGAGAGGACTGGAGGACAGAGGCCTGTGCCCCGAACTGGCGGTGGTTATGGGGCTCTACAGCGGGACTCTCTCGCGCGATGGGCAGGACAAGGTCATCGTCGTTCCGGACCCGGACGGTAAGGTTCTGTGTTGGCCCTACTTCGAAGAGAGCGACGTCGAGGTCAACTGCAAGTACCGCTGGGCACAGGACGGCGAGCGCCGTTTCATGCAGAAGCGGAACGCTGCCAAGACCCTCTACAACGCGAGGATCTTCTGGGACGAGGCGATCATGAACCGGCTCGAAGCCGGAGCGGAATCGCTCATCTGGACGGAGGGCGAACCTGACTGCCACGCCGTGCTGCTGTCCGGCTACGACACCTGCGTCTCGGTGCCGGACGGAGCGCCGCCGGCTCGCGACAAGAACGGCAAGCTGATCCACGTTCCGGATGACGATCGGGACATCGACCCCGAGGACGATGACAAGTTCTCGTTCATGGGCCGGCTGATGGACGCGCTACAGCGGGTCAAGCACCACATCATCGCCGTCGATGGCGATGAGCCCGGCGGCCGGCTCGCGAAGGAGCTGGTGCGCCGGCTGGGCGCGGCCAAGTGCCTCTGGGTCGAATACCCGAAGGACGAAGTCGTTCCGGACAAGAAGCGCAGAGGCAAGAAGCGCGCTTGCAAGGACATGAACGAGGTCAAGCTGTACCTCGGCGCCGAGAAGGTGCGGGAGCTGATCGATAACGCCAAACCGTGGCCGGTCAAGGGCCTGTTCCGGCTGAGCGACTATCCCGAGGTTGAGATCCCGCCGATGGCTGAGGTCGGGATTTCGGACATCCTCGACAAGCACATGAAGTTCTACCCCGGCCAGTTCGTCGTTGCCACCGGCATCCCGAACGTCGGCAAATCGACCTTCATCAACCAGTGCGCCGTGCTGCTCGCCAAGCGGCACAAATGGCCGGTCGCGATCTTCTCAGGCGAGAAGGACGTCAAGCCGTTCCTGGCCCACGAGCTGATGACCGCCTTCCTCGACAAGCCTCGCGAGGACTGGTCGATGGAGGAGAAGCTGCGTGCGACGGCATTCGTTCAGCGCTACTTCCAGTTCATCGATTACGATGACTCGATGGAAGGCGATATCGACCTGAAGTTCGTCCTGGACACGGCGGCTGCCGCGGTTTTCCGGGACGGCGTGAAGCTGCTGATCATCGATCCCTGGAATGAGCTGGAGCATACCAGGCCGCCAAGCGTGTCGCTGACTGAATACGTTGGAAAGGCTATCAAGCAGATGAAGCGCTTCGCAAAGCAATTCGGCGTCTGCGTCATCGTCGTGGCTCACCCGACCAAGCTGGACCCGAAGGTCACGCCAGGTCTCTACAACATCTCAGACTCGGCGCACTGGGCCAACAAGGCGGACCTGGGCATCGTCGTCAACGCTGATCCCGAGCGCGCGGCAGAGGCGCCGAACGAACGTCAGATCATCATCCCAAAGGTGAGGCTGAAGCGGATCGCCGGCATGACCGGCACCGTGGATCTGACCTTCGACGATCGAGCGAGCCTGTTTCGCAAGTTCGATTTTTGAAAAAATGTTTGCATGAATGCAAACGCTATGGTAGTGCAAACTGGAAAAGGAGAGACCATAGATGTCAGGTTCAGTGAACATGGTGATCCTCGCCGGCAATCTCGGCAAGGATCCTGAGGTGAAGAACCTCAGCAACGGCAAGTCGGTGTGCAACTTCTCGATTGCCACTTCCGAGACCTGGAAGGATCGGGACGGCGAGCGTCAGGAGAAGACCGAGTGGCACAACTGCCAGGTCTGGCAGGAAGGCCTGATCAAGGTCATCGAGCAGTATCTGTCCAAGGGCGACAAGGTTCACGTCGTCGGCAAGATCCAGACCCGCAAGTGGGAAGATCAAGATGGCAAGGATCGCTACTCGACCGAGATCGTGGTCGACAAGCTGACCATGCTGTCCACGAAGGGCAACGGCGGCGGACGTGATGACGACGACCGCGGTGGTCGCTCGCGCAGCCGCGATGATGATGGCGGTGGCCGCTCACGCGGTGCTGACGAGGGTGGTCGAAGCCGCAGCCGCTCCCGCGACGATGACCGCGGTGGCGACGATCGCGGTGGCGGTCGTTCGGCGAGCCGCAGCTCGTCCCGGGACGATCGTGGTCGGGATGACGACAGGGGCTCCTCGCGCTCGTCGAGCCGCTCCTCGTCGCGCAACAACGACATGGACGACGACATCCCCTTTTGAGAGCCAGAAGGCCGTCGACATCCTCACCCGCCTGAGGTGCGGTGAGTTCTACTGAGCTTCCCCGTCGAGCGGGGAAAATGCGGGGGGCGCCTCCTACTTGGTTGGCGTGCAGGGGGGCGCCCCTCTGTCTTTTGATTTGCATGCATGCCAACGGGAGCGCTAAAAGCAAATGAGAATCTTCCAGGTTTCGTCGGACGGCATGGCTTCGCTGTTCGACGCGCATCATGCCCAGGAAGCGGCCGAGCACGGCGAGTGCTCCTGTCCGCCTGGCATCTGCCTCGATGGCGCCACTCGTGCTGAACCCGGCATGTCCGGCTTCCCTCCGCTCGAAGAGGTTCTCGGTGAACTCATGACAATCCTCGCCGAGGACGATTTCGACGTCGAGGACGAGGATGGCGAGCTGACCATCGCGTTCGAGCCGGACTTCGAGCTGAGCGACGAGCCCGCCTCGCGAGCCCACCAGCTCGACCAGCTCGGCTCCATCGTCGAGGACGTGACGTCGCTCGCCGGCCTCTACGCCACCATGGTCCACGAGGACCGCAGCGAAGGCGAGGACTGAGCCATGGCTCGCACAGTCCTGGACGTCTCTCCCGGCGCCCTCTCGGACTACTACGACTGGCTCAAGGCAGCGCCTGCCGGCGACGTCCTGGTCTACTGGAGCGGTGACCTCCAGTACGACCGCCAGGTCGTGATCCCCGAGACCGACGTGCTGCGCGGCAACGAGCGACTCCGTCTCGCAACCCTCAACGTTCTCGCCGACCGCGTCCTGGAGGACGCTAAGGATGGTCACCTCCTGCTCACGCAGAAGCGGATCGGCACGAACATCTTCGAATACCGAGCAACCCGCCGCCGGCAGCCCGCTTTCGGCAGCGACATCACGGGCAAGAAGATCACACCGCATGACCTCGTCCTCGCCTGAGGATCGCACGAATGCTCTGAGCTGGCTGGCGCACGGTGCCCAGCTGGCTTTCGAGCTGAGGGGCGATCAAGCAAAGCACAGTGACGTCATCTGGCAGCTTCTGGTCGAGGCGATCGAAGTGATCGACAAGACGCCAGACCAGGAACGCCGTTGGCTGACTTCCGGCAACCGCTCGGGCGGTTGGAACATGGTCGGCATGTCGCGTGCCGAGCTGCTCGTGATCGAGCGTATCCGCCTCCTCAGTGCGATGAAGCCCTATGACGGACAGACCAAGGTCTCCCCCCAGAGAGACGATGTTGAACGATCTCTTGGCGTTCTGTCGTGGATGCGGTGGTGCAACGCCGCAAGACTGGCAGATCGCCTTGTTAAGGCAGCTGTCGCGCTGGCACGCGGCGGGGAAGCCGAGATTGTGCATCGACTTTACTGCCCGACGCGGAAGTCTCGCAACCGGCAGGCCTCCTACGAAATCAGACAACGCACGGTCGGCTTCATTCTGACCGGCCTCAAGAACGATCTCGGCATCGTGCCGGGTCACGGCCTCTCATTTCAGGAGCTGAACCATGCAGCATGATCTGCCGCTGCCGAAGAGAATCGACGTCGATCAGATCGTCGAGCATTCGTTCAAGGACTACCACGTCAAGGGATTCGACTATCTCTGCCTCCAGCGATCGCCGGAGGAGACGGTGAAGCTGTACTTCTTCGACGGCGACATCTCCAAGCTGCCGGAGGTCGTCGCCCCGCACAATCACCGCTACGACTTCGAGACCTATGTCGCGGCCGGCCTCAGCGAGAACGTTTGGTTCACTCGCTCGGCAACGCGCCCGGAACATCAGGGTCAGATCTTCAACTGGTTCGAATATCGCACCAAGCTCAACGGCGGCAACGGGTTCACGTTTGCCGGCGAGGAGGAGCTGTTCGAGGCCAAGCGCGGCCGGTTCGGAACGGGCGAGTCCTACTTCATGCACGCCGAGGATCTGCACACCATCCGCATCGTCCAAAACGAGACGCTGCTGGTCCTGGTGCAGTTCGAGGACATCGTGCCGCTCGACAAGCCGACCTGGACCTATTGCAGGGGCACCGCGCCGTCTCTGGACGGTCTCTACACCAAATTCACGGCCGATGAGGTCATCAGCCGGCTCCGCAAATTCGAGGAGCGCACCGGCATCGCGTTCAGCTCGATCGGCGCACGCAGCGCCGCATAATCAACGGAGACCGCTTTGAAGCGCGAGATCATCCTCGACACAGAGACCACGGGACTAGATCGCAAGACCGATCGGATCGTCGAGATCGGCTGTGTCGAGGTGATCGACCTGATCCCGACCGGCAAGACGTTCCACAAATACATCAACCCGACGCACCCGGTTCACAAGGAAGCGTTCAAGGTCCATGGTCTCAGCAACGAGTTCCTGAAGAAATTCCCGACGTTCCGCCGGCAGGTCAACCAGTTCCTCACCTTCATCGAGGGTGCGACGCTGGTCGCCCACAATGCCGGCTTCGACGTCGGCATGATCAACGCCGAACTTGATCGCCTCGATCTACCGCCGCTGCCGAACGAGATCGTCGACAGCTTGGCACTGGCCCGAGACAAGCGGCCAGGCTCACGGCATACGCTCGACGCTCTGTGCAAGGCGTTCGGCATCAACCTGAACAAGCGCGACAAGCACGGCGCACTTCTCGATGCCCAGTTGCTTGCGGAAGTCTACTGCGAGCTGCGCGGCGGCCGGCAGATGGGAATGTCCCTGGACCTGTCCGCAGAGTCCTCAGCAGCAGCTCCCGTCGCCATCAGACATCGGCCTGTGCCGCTTGCACCCAGGATCACAGACGAAGACCGAGCCATTCACGCGCAGTTCATCAGCGAGATGAAGGACGCAATCTGGCTCGACTATCGCGACCAGAAACTCGAGACCGCAGCTTAGCCAACAAGGAAAGATCAATGAACACACCCACCCTTTACAGGCGCACGGGCAAGAACGGCATGTCCGATGAAGCCCGTGCTGCTCGCCGCTTCTCCGTTGGAGGATCGGACGCCAAGATCATCATGTCTGGCGATCAGCTCGCCATCGAACGCCTCTGGGCTGAGAAGCGCGGCGAGATGGCTCCGGAGGATCTGTCCGAGGTCATCTTGATCAACCTCGGCAACCTGACCGAGCCTCTGAACGCCGACCTGTTTGAGAAGGACACCGGACTGTGGGTGACCAACGAGCAGGACAAGGTCTTCTACGAGGACTGGGACAAGGCGCATGCCACGTTGGATGGACTCGTCCGCGAGACGGAGACCGGACCGGTCATCTCGATGGTCGAGTTCAAGTTCATGTTCCCGTTCGGATTCTCGTTGGACAAGGCGATCGAGAAGTATTTCCCGCAGTGCCAGCACAACATGATGGTGACCGGTCTGCCGACCTCGCAGCTCTGCATCCTGACCGGTGCAGCGCAGTGGTACCGCGTCGAGATCGAGGCGGACATCTTCTACCAGGTCAAGCTGCTCCAGCACGAGAAGGACTTCTGGGAGTGCGTCGAGACCGGTCGGATCCCCGGAAACCCGGTGATTGAGGTGCCGCTGGTCGAGCGCGTCAAGGTCGTCGACATGAACGAGAGCAACGAGTGGGGCGCTCAGGCAGCGATCCTGCTGAAGACGTTCACCGCGGCTAAGAAGCATGAGGCTGCCAAGACCGCCATCAAGAAGCTGATGCCGGAAGACGCCATCCAGGCGGCTGGCAAGGGCGTGACGGTCAAGCTGTCGAAGGACGGCAAGAAGCTGATCGATTGCGACAAGGATCAGGTCGCGAAGATTGACGACGAGCAGGCCTGGTTCCCGCCGGATCCGAAGAAGGCCAAGGGCGGCGGCAAGAAGAAGGCCGCGAAGGCCGACAACGACAACAACGAGGAAGCAGAGGCGGCCTAACCGCCCCTGCCCTCACCTTTTACCAAGAGGAAGACCATGAGCAACGCATCCGAAAATCTCGCGATCTGGAACGAGGTCGAACAGACCGACCCCAACTTCACCAAGTCGTTCAATCGCGGCGGCGGCTTCAAGGGTACGGCGACCAATGCCACGTACCTGATCAAGAAGGCCACGAAGATGTTCGGCCCGATCGGCATCGGCTGGGGCTGGACCATCGTCGAGGACAAGTTCCAGCCGGGCCAGGACAAGGATGTGGTCCACATCCTGCGTCTGAAGCTCTGGTACATGTGGGGCGACAAGAAGGGCGAGATCGAGCACTTCGGTCAGACCACCTTCGTCGGCAAGAACAAGAACGGCTGGTACACCGACGAGGAGGCTCCGAAGAAGTCCCTCACGGACGCGCTTTCGAAGGCGCTCAGCACGCTCGGCTTCGCTGCCGACATCCACCTCGGCATGTACGACGACAACCGCTATGTCAGCGACCTGAAGCAGGACTTCCGCGGCTCTGACGAGTTCGACAGCGCCAACGACAACCAGGATCGCGGCGACCGCGGAGGCAAATCGTCTGACAAGGGCGGATCCTCGAAGGGCGGCAAGTCCAAGCGTGGACCTTCCGTCAGCGAGAAGGAACAGGATTCCATCCTCGACCACTGGGAGGATCAGATCGCCCAGGCCAACTCCGTCAAGGAGATCATGCAGATCATCGCCGAGAAGGCGTTCGCCGAGGATCTGGCGAAGCTCCACGAGGATGACGAGGCCCTCATCCGCAAGAAGGCCAGCGACCGCTCGCAGGAGCTGAAGTCGGCCAAGACCAAAGCGAATGCGGGCTAAGTCACGCGCATACGTCCAGCTCGCCTTGCAGGTCATCCCGCTCGCCAAGAGCACGGATGATCTGCGGGCCTGGTGGGCGGCCGAGAGAGATCACCGCTACGACTACGGCCTGACGGACGATCAGATCGAGCGGCTCAAGAAGGCGTGCAAGGAGCAGGTCCTTCGCCTCGGTGGAGAGCTACGGGAATGAGCAGATGAGCAAGACATCGAGCAAGTCGAGCAACCCCTGGATCTATGCCGTCAAGAACGAGGATGGGCACCTTGTTCCCTATGCGAACTATGACCGCGAGAAGTTCGACGAACTGCCGGTCAACAAGCTGCTGCGCGTCAACATCGTCCAGCAGCGCAATGCGCCGCGGCACCGGCTCTATCGGGTGATTCTGCGACTGGTGGTCCAGAACACAGACCTGTTCGTGTCGGAGGACAGTCTGCACAAGACCCTGTTGGTCGGATGCGGCGTCGTCGAGCCCATCATGACGGTCGCCGGCGAGATCATCATGGTCCCGTCGTCGACAGCCTACGACGCCATGGATGAGGATGTGTTCAAGGCCTACTTCGATCAGGCCATGAACATCATCGAGACCAACCTGCTCCCCGGGATCGACCTGGACGATCTGCTGAAAGAGGCCAGGAAGCAGGCGAATTACAAGGAACCGGCGAATGACAACGACGAGCGCCACAAGGACGAGGATGCAGCGTGATGGCAAACGTAGTGGAAGGCGAGCCGCGCAATAGCCAGGAATGGCACGGCTCCTATCTGGACGAGGACAGCATGGTTGCTGATGTTCTTGCCCGCGTGAGCGCAGATCCGGTCGCGGTGAAGCGCTGGCTCGACCCAGCGAGCTGGCACTTGCCGGATCCAAGGCTGTTCCGCTCCAAAGATGAATATCCTGCTCATGCTGGTTGCCTGACGTTCGCTGGCATGTCGATCCGCAACTTCTATGGCCTGTGGCATGCTGACAATCCGCACACGGCGTTCGATCTGCATGACGATGTCGAGATCACGGACGGCATCATCACGGACAAGCGGCATCCTGACAACTTCTCAGACCGCGTGATCCAGCGCGTGAAGGCAGAGCTGGCGAAGATCAAGTGGAAAGCATGAAGGTCTACCGGCCGATCATCAGCCTTCCAACTGGTTTCTGGGGCGGGGAATGGGTGTTCCTCGCCAAGTCAGAGGGCGATGCTTTCCGGATGCTCAGACGGCGGATCGAGACCGGAAGGGTGAAATGGACGCCGCATGAACAACGCTGACGAGCTGGCCGTGAGATGCGTGGAGAACATCAACTTCTCCACGGCGCACAATTGGCCTGTCGAACAGGCCGCGGTGCTGATCACGACTCCGAAGGGATGGAAGGCTCCACCGAAGTTCCCTCGGAGCGAGATCGTAAACGTCAACCCAAACACCGGCACACGGGTCCGCCGCATATCGGCGATGCGGCTGCTCGCCTATCTGGTCGGAAACAACCTCACCACCATCAAGATCGAGATGAGGGCACTCAAATGATCAAGCTTGATGACCAATCGCGCCGCAGCGGACAATGACAATGCCGAGATCGCCAAGACTGTCTAAAGCCCAGAAGCGGTTCATGGATGAGCATGCCCCTGCCTACCTGTGCTGGATGGACGACACCAGCTCGGCCCTTCCGATCTTGCCGATCAGACGGATGAAGCGCACCTTCGATGCGATGGTGCGTAAGGCGTTCCTCACGCCTGACGGCCACATCACCAATCTGGGACGCGAAACCTGGCGCAAAACATTTGCTTGACCGTTTGCTTGAATGCAAATATTACGAGAGGATGCAAACCGTCCTCGATCTTGCTCCTCCGAAGGGCTTCCGGAAGGCCATTCCGGACAAGGTGAAGCTGCAGGTGATCCTGCAGCAGAACGCCGCCTGCACGAAGTGCGGTGAGCGGCTGGGCAAGATCGAGAACTGCGAGTTCGACCACATCCCCGCGCTGGGACTGCGGTGCTGGGACGCTGAGGCCAAGGATACGACGCCGAGGGCGAACGATCCTGCCTTCATCGAGGGCAAGCACAAGGACTGTCACGCGAAGAAGACGTTCGGCTCGCACGGCGAGCTGGCGCGCGGCGACGTCACCGAGATCGCCCGCACCAAGCGGATCGCGAAAGAGACCGAGGATTTCAGGCGTCGAATGCTGGCGAAGGTTGACCTTGATGCGGAGGTCGATCAGCCGCCGCGGCGCCCCAAGAAAGCATGGCCAAAGCGGCCTTTTCCGAAGCGGGGCAAGCAACATGAAAAGAGAGGTCCGAGAGGTCCAGCAGGAGGTTCAGATCCTGAAGGATAAGGGAGAGATCGAGGACTTCAGGCTTGGCCACAGCGCCAAGCATCGGACGGTCAACTTCCTTTTCCGCGGCGCCTGGTACTCGACCGTTTTTCCATCAACGCCTCGCACGCCATACGCCAACAATTTCGTTCGGCAGCAGATCAGACGCCAAATCCGGCGGCTCCAGACAATTTAGGTTCACCAAAGAGAGGACGACATGGACGCTCTACGAGTCGAAGACACATCGATGGGGCTGACGAAGGCGCTGCACTTCATCACCACGCAGCAGGATAGACGCAAGGTCAAGCCGAAGTTTCAATATGCCGCGGCTGGCAGCACGACCCGCGCGACGCGGTGCCTGACCAAGTTCGAGCGCAGCCACATCACCGAGCTGGTGCAGCAGCTGGTGCCGCTCGATCCGAAGACGCAGCAGGATCAGATCAAGGAGATCATGCAGCAGTTGTCGAAGCTGCCGGTCACCTTCTTCCCGGTCAAGCGCGAGATGCGGATCGACTATTCGAAGACCTATCCCTACCGCTCGACGAAGCGCGGCGGATGACCGCGATCACAGCAAGCATCCGGAAGGCGCAGCGTGTCGCCATCGACGCGGGCGGGTTCAACCTGCGCGGCGTGATCTACGGCGACACCAAGGGTCGCTATCGCGATGGCTGGTTCTTCTACACCGCGAAGGTGATGGAAGAGATCGAGCCGAACGTCTTCCGGACTGCAACGGGCAACGTCTACCAGGTCGAGACCTGGTCGGCACCATCCAAACCCACCAACGAGTATGACCCCCTTCCGGCCGATTGGCCGTACTGCGCGAGTGCCGAATGAGAATTGAGCGACGATACACGACTGCCGGAGTCGATCCGTACAGCATGATCGAGTGGCGCAAAGGCGTCAGCGAGATCAAGAACCCGGACGGCTCTGTCGTCTTCCGCATGGAGGGCATCGAGGTCCCGGCCGCTTGGTCTCAGGTCGCCGTTGACGTCCTGGCGCAGAAATACTTCCGCAAGGCCGGCGTGCCTTACAAGCTGACAAAGGTCAGTGAGGATGGCGTGCCAGCGTGGTTGCAGCGCTCTGTCGCCGACAAGAGCTTGACCGCTTTCGAGGTGAAGCGTGGCTCCGAGACGTCTTCCAAGCAGGTGTTCGAACGCCTCGCCGGCTGCTGGACATACTGGGGCTGGAAGGGCGGCTATTTCTCCTCCGGAACCATGAGCCAGTTCACGAGCTTGGAAGGTCTGTTGGCAGAGCGGGAAGAGAACGCCCGCGCGTTCTTCGACGAGCTGCGCTACATGCTGGCCACCCAGATGTTCGCGCCCAACTCTCCGCAGTGGTTCAACACCGGCCTGCACTGGGCCTATGGCATCGACGGTCCGGCTCAGGGTCACTTCTACTTCGACCCTGACATGGCCACCGAGATCATGGTCGAGGACGGCAAGGCATACGAACTCAAGAAGCCAATAATCGGTGGAGTGGCGGCGTCTACCTCGGCCTATGAGCGCCCACAGCCGCACGCCTGCTTCATCCAGTCGATCGATGACAACCTGATCCAGGAAGGCGGCATCATGGACCTGTGGGTCCGCGAGGCTCGCCTGTTCAAGTACGGCTCCGGCACCGGCACCAACTTCTCCAACCTGCGTGGCCGCGGCGAGAAGCTGTCCGGCGGCGGTACATCGTCCGGCGCGATGTCGTTCCTCAAGATCGGCGATCGGGCTGCTGGCGCAATCAAGTCAGGCGGAACAACGCGGCGAGCTGCCAAGATGGTCGTGATGGATGTCGACCATCCGGACGTCGAGGAGTTCATCACCTGGAAGGTCGAGGAGGAGCAGAAGGTCGCAGCATTGGTGGCTGGCTCCAAGGCCGCCAAAAGGCTGCTGCAGAAGGTCTGGGAAGCCTGGGGCGACGGCGAGAGCCGTGACACTCCGTCCATGAAGGAAGCCATCCTGGTCGCCAGGCGGGCCTTCATACCTGACACCTACATCAACCGTGTGATCCAGCTCGCCGAGCAGGGTGAGAACTTCTACGCTGAGGAGTTCGATCTCGACTGGCAGTCCAAAGCCTATGAGACCGTGTCCGGCCAAAACGCCAACAACACGGTGTCAGTGACCAACGACTTCCTGAAGGCGGTCGAACTGGACACGAAGTGGAACCTGATCGGCCGCACCACCGGCAAGACGGTAAAGACGGTCGACGCCACGTATCTCTGGGACACCATCGCTCGCGCGGCGTGGGAGTCGGCCGATCCCGGCCTGCACTTCAACACCACGATGAACGAGTGGCATACGTGCCCGGCCGGCGGCGACATCCGCGCCTCCAATCCATGCTCGGAATACATGTTCCTGGACGACACGGCGTGCAATCTCGCATCGGCGAACCTGATCAAGTTCCTGATCAACGATCCGTCGCGAACCGACCACAGCGAAATCGATACGGACTCGTTCATCCACGCCTGTCGGCTGATCCAGATCGCACTCGAAATCTCGATCTACATGGCGCAGTTCCCGTCGAAGGAGATCGCTCTGCTCTCCTACGAGTACCGCACCACTGGCCTCGGCTTCGCCAACCTCGGCGGTCTGCTGATGACCATGGGTCTGGCGTACGACTCGAAGGAGGCTCGGGCTCTGGCTGGATCGATCTCGGCGATCATGACAGGCACGGCCTACCTCACCTCCGCCGAGATGGCGCAGGAGATGGGTCCGTTCGTCAAGTTCGAGGAGAACCGCGAGGCGATGCTGCGCGTGATCCGCAACCATTATGCGGCGGCGGAGAATGGCAGCACGTCGTTCGAGGGGCTCACGATCAAGCCGGTGTCGCTGGATTGGGACAACTGCCCGCAGGCTGATCTGCCGGCACGTGCGTCTGCAATCTGGGCTCGGGCGGTCGACATGGGCGAGGCCTATGGTTTCCGCAACGCCCAGACAACAGTCATCGCGCCAACCGGCACGATCGGCCTGGTCATGGATTGCGACACCACGGGCGTCGAGCCTGATTTCGCACTGGTGAAGTTCAAGAAGCTGGCCGGCGGCGGCTACTTCAAGATCATCAACCAGGCCGTGAGGCCGGCGCTGGAACGCCTCGGCTATCGCAGCAGCGAGATCAACGAGATCGTCTCGTACGCGACCGGCGACGTGAGGAAACTCTCTCCCAGGTTCGTGGGCGCGGCACGTGGGGCCGACATCACGATCAGCGTTGAGCAGCTCCGAACTGCCTTCGATATCCGCTTCGTGGCGGATTGGAAGTCGCTCGGGTTTGGAGACCATGAGATCGAGGCGGAGAACGTCGCGGTCTGTGGAACGATGACGCTGGAAGGCGCTCCGCATCTCAAGCCGGAGCACTACGCGATCTTCGACTGCGCCAACAAGTGCGGCAAGCTGGGCACTCGGTTCATTTCGACCGAAGGCCACATCCTGATGATGGCGGCAGTGCAGCCGTTCATCTCGGGCGCGATCAGCAAGACCATCAACATGCCCTCGGAAGCAACGATCGAGGACGTGAAGGCGGCCTACATGCTGTCGTGGAAGCTGGGTCTGAAGGCCAACGCGATCTATCGCGACGGCTCGAAGCTGTCCCAGCCGCTGTCGGCGGCTCTGGTCGATGAGACGGAGATCGTCGAGGAATCGCCCAAGACGGTGATCCAGGTCGTCGAGAAGATCGTGCGCAAGCGGGAGAAGCTGCTCCACAAGCGGGACGGCTATACCCAACGCTCGATCGTCGGCGGGCACAAGCTCTACCTGCGGACCGGGGAATACCCGGACGGCCGGCTGGGCGAGATCTTCATCGACATGCACAAGGAAGGCGCTGCTTTCCGGTCGGTGATGAATGCCTTTGCCATCGCTGTGAGCCTCGGCTTGCAGTACGGCGTGCCGCTGGAGGAGTTCGTCGATGCGTTTACGTTCTTCCGGTTCGAGCCTTCCGGGTTCGTCCAGGAGCATCATCGCATCAAGAACGCCACCTCGATCATCGACTTCGTGTTCCGGGATATCGCGATCAACTATCTCGGTCGCGATGATCTGGCGCACGTCACTCCGGAAGAGAGCGGCCACACCGCGATCGGAGATGGGGTGAAGGGCAAAGCTACCGTCGTCGTCAACATCGCTGCTGGTGCTGACGTGCAGAAGGCTGTCGATGCTGCGACCAAGGCTGTCGACAGTGCGCTGGATAAGCGCTCCGTCTCCAAGCTGAAGGGATACACCGGGGACACCTGCGGCTCATGCGGGAATGTCACGATGGTCCGCAACGGAACCTGCCTGAAGTGCGACACCTGTGGCGAGACCACGGGATGCTCATGAGCTGGCTGAAGCGTCTCATCTGTGTCGTGTTTGACCACAAGCGGGTCAGCGACGACAGCTGGGGCGGGTACGGATGGACCTGTCCTCGCTGTGGGAAGAACGACTACGGCATCCACGACATGTGAGCCGTAGACGACAAGAACGGAACGGATCTACGGGTCCGTTCGCTTTTTTGCTTGCCTTAATGCAAATCTTGCAGTAATGCAAACCAACGCAGGCGGGCAGCCTGCAACCGAACCAAAGGACTGAAACATGGGCTTCCTCTCCAATCTCCTGAAGCAGGCCGACAAGGCGATCAACAGCTACACGGGCGACAAGGCTTTCCTGGCCGGCGTCGCTGCAGCGGCTGCCAACGTCACCGCGGCGGATGGCTCGATCGATGACGCCGAGATCAATGCTGCGATCTCCGGCATGCTGGCAAACCCGATCGTGTCGGCTTCCTATTCCGCCTCGCAGATCGAGGAGGCTCTCAACGCCGCCCTCGCCCGCGCCAAGAGCCGCGCCGGCCGCATGGAGAACAAGCGCGCCATCGAGGCACTGATGACCCGCGACATCTCCGCTCGCCAGGACGTGTTCCTGATCGCCGCCGACGTGGCCGACCAGGACGGCATCGGTGACCAGGAGCGCGTCGTGCTCGCCGATATCGGCAAGGCGCTCAACGTCGACGACAACAAGCTGCTCGCTGCCTGATCCGGCGCTTCATTTGAACGGGGCGGTCCTTCGGGGCCGCCCTTTTTCTTGAACTGGAGATTTTCATGGACCACCTGTTCTGGGTCGCGCTTCTCGGTATCGTCTGGGTCGACCTCTTGCTCTCTGGCGACAACGCCCTCGTCATCGCCATGGTCAGCCGGCAGCTGCCGAAGGACCAGCAGAAGTGGGGAATCATCGGCGGCACGGCAGTGGCTATCCTACTCCGCGTCGTGATGGCCACGGTCGCCAACAGCCTGCTCGACGTTCCTGCACTCGGTATCCTCGGCGGCGCCTATCTGCTCTGGGTCGCCATCAAGCTGATCATCGTCAACGATGACGATGTCAGCGAGAAACCGGTCACGACCCTCTGGTCAGCGATCACGACCATCGCCATCGCCGATGCAACCATGAGCACCGACAACGTCATGGCGATCGCGGCACTCGCACACGGTCACGTGGGGTTGATGGCGATCGGCGTCCTCCTGTCGATCCCGCTCGTGATCGCCGGCAGCGCTATCATCTCGATGATGATCGAACGCTTCCCTGCCCTGAAATGGGCCGGCGCAGCCCTGTTGGGCTGGGTTGCTGGCGGCATCATCGGATCTGATCCTTGGTATCCGTGGCCCTGGGGTCCGAATGCCTTCACCGGCCTGATGATCGTCGTCACCGCAGGATGGATCGTCCATCTGTACCGTCAGATCGACAAGGCCAAGGAAGTGCCGACAGTCTGATGCTCACCGAGCTGGAGATCGTCGAGCGCTGTCTGCTGATGTTCTCCAAGCCTGGGCGCTGGACGCAGAAGACGCTTGCGAGGGACCGCAACGGAAAGCCGGTTCCGGTATTCAGCGAGATGGCGCGGTCCTTTGACATCGAGGGTTGCATCAGAAGAGCCGCTGGCATCGAAGACCGAGGCGCGTACGCGCGCTTCGTGCCCCTCATCAAGAGCCAGGTCGGCAAGCAACCATTCGACTGGAACGACCAGCGAGGCCGCATCCAGAAGGAGGTGGTCCGCATGTTCGAAGACCTAGCTGACGAACTGAGGTTTGGAAATGGACGTCACGGTTGAGCGGCGCGAGCACATCAAGGCCGCCATGGCCATCGTGAAGGAGAAGAAATGAGCATCGTGAACACCAACATCGATACCCAGGAGCCGATCAGAGCCGAAGAGCTGATCCACGGATTCGACCTCTACCAGGAGCAGTCCATCAAGACGATCGCATACGGCGACGACATGAAGCTCTGGTATCCGGCGCTCGGCCTCGGCGAGGCCGGTGAGGTCCAGAACAAGGTCAAGAAGATCTTCCGCGATGACGGCGGCATCCTCACCGAGGAGCGCAAGAAGGCCATCGTCAAGGAGATGGGCGGGAACCTGTGGTATCTCGCGGCCCTGGCCCACGGCATGGGCATGAGCCTCGGCGAGATCGCGCTCTCCAACATCAGTGAGCTGCGCGGTCGCGTCGATCGCGGCACACTCCAGGGCGACGGCGACGATCGCTGACATTTCGCTTGACGTTTCGTTTGCTTGAATGCAAATAACGTCACATGCAAACAGGAGAGAGAACCTTGGACGCGAAACAGGCAGAGGCCAAGGCCTACGAACTGATCTTCGCCGAGATCAGCCGCCAGAACGAGATGTGGGGTGCGCTCGACACCCGCCGGGACGTCGGTAACGGCGAGCTATTCGAAGCAGGCGTCGGTCAGCTCGATGCTGTGTTCGATCGCCGCAACGGTGACGAGGCCGCCTTCGACGGACCGCCGCAGATCTATCCCGAGGGATGGAGCGGATTCCGCAGCTACGGGGGCGATATCCCGAACATCATCGTCGGTGTTGCCTTCCTCATCCAGGAGACCAAGCGCCTGCTGATGAACGGCGAAGATCCGACCCGGCTCTCCCGCCGGCCCGATCAACCCTACAACCCTGAAACCGGCTTGCCGGCAACAATCGAGGCCTGACATGCCCGTATTCGGCGTCTTTCTCGCCAACCACGTTCTCGATGCAATCGGCCTGCTCACGATCATCGCGAGCGCCGTCAAGATCACCAAGGGCTATCCGATCAGCCGCTGGTTCTTTTGACGCCCAGGCGTTTGCTTGAATGCAATCGACGGCCGCCTACGGGCGGCTGTCCTCTTTCATTTTGTCCATTTTCAGAGCGCGGAGCGAGCCATGAGCAGGTCGGGATACAGCGAGGATTGCGACGATGATCAGTGGGGCTTCATCCGGTACCGCGGCATGGTTGCCAGTGCCACGCGCGGCAAGCGCGGCCAGTCCCTTTTTCGAGACATCCTGATCGGCATGAACGGGATGATCTGCAAGCGCCTGATCGCCGACGAGTTGGAGCAGGAAGGCGCGGTCTGCGCTATCGGAGCCGCCGGCAAGGTTCGCGGTGTCGACATGTCCAGCATCGATCCTGAGGACTCCGACACGGTCGCCGGCAAGTTCGATATCGCCGACTGTCTGGCTCGCGAGATCGTCTGGATGAACGACGAGTGCGGTTCGACAGGCGAGTGGCTCGAAGACAAACGGCGGTGGCGCCGAGAGACCCCAGAAGATCGCTTCAACCGCATGCGCAAGTGGGTCCGTTCGCAAATCACAGACCCCCTGTTCGACGTGGTCTGGTGCTGAGGGAGTTCAATCATGACAACCATGAGCAAGACCATCGTCAAATTCCTCCCGCCCGAGGAGGTCGGTGAGGACCAGGCTGGATGGTGGCTCCTCCACATCGACATGAATGCGGATGGCACTGAGGCTGGCTGTTGCGACGCCGCTGGTCCGTACGACAGCAAGGAAGAAGCAGACCGCCTGGCTCTGCCCTGGACCAAAGATCAGGAGGCTGCCGCAGCATGAAAAAGTACCACGACCTGCTCCAGAAGATCCTCACCGAAGGCGTGCAGAAGGGCGATCGCACCGGCACGGGCACATTGTCGATTTTCGGTCACCAAATGCGTTTCGACCTGAAAGAGGGTTTCCCACTGCTGACCACGAAGCGTCTGCCGTTCAAGGCTATCGCGATAGAGCTGCTGTGGTTCCTGCGTGGCGACACCAACATCAAATTCCTGCACGACCACGGCGTGACCATCTGGGACGAGTGGGCGGATGCCAACGGTGATCTGGGCCCGGTCTACGGCGCGCAATGGCGGTCATGGCCGGCATACGATCGAGCGCCAGACCACATGCAGGATGCCTGCTACGTCACGTACACGGGACGCAATATCGACCAGATCGCCAACGTCGTCGAGATGATCAAGCGCAATCCGGACTCGCGACGTCTGATCGTCTCAGCCTGGAATCCGGCCGAGGTCGATCAGATGGCACTGCCGCCCTGCCACTGCCTGTTCCAGTTCAATACCAGGCCGATGACGTTGGAGGAGCGCCTCCAATTCGCAGGCGTCACAGCTGATCAGGTAGACGACCCCGAGGTGTTCCTGGGCGTGAATCGATACCCCTCGCGATACCTCGACTGCCAGCTATATCAGCGCTCGGCAGACGTGTTTCTCGGCGTCCCTTTCAACATCGCGTCCTATGCGCTGCTGACGCATATGATGGCGCAGGTTACCAACATGGCGCCGGGTCATTTCGTGCATTCGTTCGGCGACACGCACCTTTACCTGAGCCATCTGGAGCAGGCGAAGATGCAGCTAACGCGAGAGCCGCGACCATTGCCGAAGGTTGGACTCGACCCAGCCCGGATGGACATCTTCGGGTTCACATATGACGACATCGTCCTCTACGGCTACGACCCGCACCCATCGATCAAGGCGGACGTGTCCGTATGACGAAGGTAGCAAGCTCGTTCTACTCTGCGGCGGTCCCGCATCGGGATATCGATGGTCTCTATCACGCGACCTTCGGTATCCCAGGCGACCAGCCGCAGTGGGTCAATGGTCAGGATGGCAAGCGAGACGTTTTCCGCAGCCATGATGCAGCCGTCCTGGCTGGCTTCCGGGTCCTGGTGGCCAAGCTTAATCGAGCGCGCCAGGAGCAGACCTTCCAAGTGAAGGGGCATGTTCATCCAAGGACGAGGAGTTGGACTGCACCGGTCGACACCAGAGAACCAACTATTGAGCAGGTGTTCGGGAGTAAGAAATGACTGGTCTACCAAAGATCAATGGAGTTGGTAATGTCGACCTCATCGGGCCCAACACTCCGCTGAGATTGGAGACGGCAGCAAGACTCGCCTTCCCGGACGGGTCGATGAAGCTGGCCGGACTGCGTCGAGAGATCGCTCGCGGCCGGCTCACCTATGAAACGATCGCAGGCAAGCATTACACCACGCTCGCGAACATCGAGGCCATGAGAGAGTTATGTCGCGTAACAGCAAAGGCCCCCGTCTCTACAAGCGACCTTCGCGACGAGAGGGAGGCAAACTCAAACCGGCAATGTGGGTCGTCCGAGACAAGCAGAAAGTTGTCTCCACAGGAATTGCTGCGGGAGCGGCTGAGACTACGCCGCCAATCGAGGCAGAGCAGTTCCTGAGCAAATACATCGCCGACAAGTATGACCCGACCCGGCGAGCCAAGGACATCGCCAACATACTGATCGGCGACGTGCTGACCATCTACGACCAGGACAAGGGAGGTGCCGCCAATCCGGACAAGAACCTGTCCGGACACATCGAGCGTCTCAACGATTTCTGGGGCGACAAGACCCTGATCGAGATCAATCCAAAGACCTGCCGAGATTATGTCGCAACCAGGCCCGGCAAGGGTGGCGCGAGGCGCGATCTCGAAGTCCTGCGGGCGGCGGTCAACAACCACTCAGCCCAGAACCTGCATTTTGGCACGGTCAACGTCACGCTGCCGCCGAAGGGCGAGGCACGCCAGGAGTGGATTACACGCGACCAGGCCGCCGCCATTATCTGGGCCGCCTGGCGCTACCGCGAGCTGCAGACGATCCACCGCGGCGAACGGAAGGGAGAGGTGGTGGTCACCGACAAACGACCGCTGCGGCACGTCGCACGCTTCCTGCTGATCGGCTGCTACACTGGAACCCGAGCGGGCGCCATTGCCTCTGCCTCGATCAAGAAGGAAGCCGGCAAGTCCTATGTCGACCTGGAGGCCGGCCTGTTTCACCGGCTTGCGGTCGGCAAGCGCAAGACCAAGAAGCAGCAGCCGACCGTGCCACTGCCTCCGCGCCTGCTCGCTCACATGAGGCGCTGGGTGGCCAAGGGCATCGTGTCCGAGAACTTCGTCGAGTACCGAGGCTTGCCGGTCAAGCGGGTGAAGAAGGGTTTCGCGTCTGCGGTGCGCCTCGCCAAGGTCGACATCAAGGTCACGCCCCACACGCTTCGGCACACGGCCGCGACCTGGCTGATGCAGGCCGGCGTCGATGAGTGGCAGGCTGCCGGCTATCTCGGGATGTCAGTTGAAGTGCTACGCGAGGTCTACGGACACCATCATCCGGACCACATGAAGGGTGCAGTCGAGGGGATCACGGCGAAGAAGGCGAAGACGCCGAAACAGCCTCAATCTGTGCCCCGATCAACGGACCTCTCATCAAAGCCCGGGAGTGTCCGTTAAGGGCGAATTGCGGACGTGACGGGGCGATCCAATTGAGTCGTCCCAGAATGGAGGAGGGATTTCCGAAGCTGTTGGTACATCGGCTGTGCCATCAGGCGACCGGCCACAGCCGCCCGTGACCCGAAGCGAACTTACTTTCTCACGCACTGGGTAATCCGGAAGGCAGCCGCCCGCGGCCCCAAAACGGCAGGCGAAAGGTACGCCTAGACACCTGCAGCCGCAAGTTGTTAAGTTAGAACACAATCAAGGCAGGAGTCCGATTTATGGACATGTTTTTGCATTGGGCTCTGCTCGGGCTCGGCATCGTCCTAACGATCGTCGGTTTTTGGTTTTATGACACTTTCAAGATCGGTCTAGCGTTTGGCGGCCTATTGTACGTCTACTTGGTAATAGCATTGGTCTGGTGGACGTTACCTTCGACCAAACTGCGATGGAGGCGATGGCTAACCTCCCGAGAAGAAAGCCGCGCGGAACTGACGCTTGCTGAGCGATATGCCCAAGAGTCTAAGCATGACGCGTTTACCGCCTATGTCATCCTGGGCTGTTGCTTGGCCATATCGATCGTTTCAAACGAATATCTCGCGGCTTGCTTTATGGGGTTTGTAACTGTTGCCATTGTCGGCTTCAGCAGACTGACAGCGATCAGAGTAGAGCGTGCATGGTTCGCCGACAATCGAAATGAAGTGCTAGAACTGCTTCGATTCTTGAATACCAAGAGCAAGTCCGGCGGCCTTCCACCCGGTACGCGCGTGGCCCCGTCGACATCCGGGATAGTTGAAATAGACCCGCAGACAAACCAAGCTGCCGGACGTCCCGCATGAGCGACTTTCAATCGCAAAGTTTTTTGATTCGGCTTGTGTTGGGGGCGCTCGGCGCGGCTCACCCGATCAGACTCGCGATCGGCGTAGCGGCAGGTGTCATCTTGAAGATCTTCCTCGACGGATTGGCAGTCAGCTTTCCGAATATTCTCTTTTTGAAAGCCATCTCCGCGTACCAGATGTATTGGTTCCTGATAGCCTGCTCGCCGTTGCCCTTTGCCCCCATGCTTCTCGGAAACCGAAACGCGCCCGAGTCCGTCGTACATAAGATAAATACAATGCAAGCAATCCTGGATAGGGCCAAGCTCTCGCGAGTCCATGAACAAATGTTTTGGAGGACTTTGCTCGACAAGTATGTTGCAGCGGCCAATACAGACTTAAGCAGAAATCCCGACTTGGGAAAATTGTTCGACGAGTCGAAAGCGGAAATCCAGATCCCGAACGATCAAGGGCGAACCTAGTCTAAATTTCTGATGTCGTAGCCTCGCTGAAGTCAGCGGATTATCTCGGCGCGCATGTAGCGCGGAATGGGTCGGCCCAACCAACTCGGTGACCAACCTAGTCACAGCCCCTTCCGGTGTTCATGCGACGTGTAGGTTCGGCTCCGGGTCATTCACTATTTTATATTTTATCGGACTGCCTCGTAGTGTCTGGATTGGCATGAAGCGTAAGTCCCCGGCACGGAGAGGGATTTCCGAAGCTGGGGGTACTCACGGGTGTGCCATCAGCCGGCCGGCCACGCCGCCGTGGACAGGTAGTCCACGTCCGTAATGGGGCTGAAAGCGGACTCCAGCAAATTGACTGCAAAGGTCCCACTGGGTCAGAGACAGACCTTCGCGCGAGCTGGCGGCCAGGGTCGTAATGGGCTCAGAAGCAGACGTAGGTGGAGCGACGGCACGGCGGTTCGTCTGTCAGCCGCCAGGGCCGTCCTTCATGAGGCAGCCCATCAAGTCGTCCACGTTGTGCTCCAAATCCGGATGATGTTCTTTACGACGTCTCCGATCGAGATCGCGCCGACGACCCTGCCCGCGTCCAGCAAGAGGATCGTCGCCAAGAAACTTCATCGATAATCGGGGTGTGCTGGTGAAGCGGATGAGGCTGAGAAACGGTCTCAATCTGTACCCCAACCTGTACCCCAGACGAGTGGGAACAAATCGGCGCAACAGAAAACACTATAACTGCAGGGGAAAAATGGTCGGAGCGGCAGGATTCGAACCTGCGACCCCTGCGTCCCGAACGCAGTGCTCTACCGGGCTGAGCCACGCTCCGACTTGGGAAGCCGGCTTATAGCGTTGGGTTTCCGTCTTCGCAAGGACACAAGGCAGGAAATCGCATCGAAATCGCTGATCGTCGGCAGAGGGGTTAACCGCTTGAGGCCGTGGGGCTTTGTCCGGCGGCCATGGCGCGAGCGCAATGCGACAGGCGATTTGCGCGCTTCATTCGAACGTCCGCGCCCGCTATAGCCGAGCGCGGAAGCCACTGCCGTCCCGTACCATCGATGCCCGCCCCAGACATGCAAGCGATCGAGACCAGGATCCTGCCCGCCGACGCGGCTGGAATCGCGCAAGCCGCGGCGACGTTCGCGCGCGGCGGACTGGTCGCGTTCCCGACCGAGACCGTCTACGGCCTCGGCGCCGATGCGGCCAATGCCGCGGCCATCGCCCGCCTCTATCAGGCCAAGGGCCGGCCCGCCTTCAATCCGTTGATCGCCCATGTCGCCGACATCGCGGCGGCGCAGCGCATCGGCCGCTTCGATGCCACCGCCGAGCGTCTGGCCGCCGCGTTCTGGCCGGGACCGCTGACTTTGGTGGTGCCGCAGGCCGCGGGCTGCGCGGTCGCAGATCTCGCGACGGCCGGTCTCGACACGGTCGCGATCCGCATTCCCTCGCATCCGATCGCGCGAGCGCTGCTCGCGGCGTTCGCCGGCGCCGTGGTGGCGCCCTCCGCCAACATCTCCGGCCACGTGTCGCCGACCACCGCGGCTCATGTTGCGGCAGATCTCTCGGGACGAATCGACCTGATCCTGGACGGCGGGCCGGTCGAGGTCGGTGTCGAATCGACCATCGTCGGCTGCTTCGACGAGCCGACCTTGCTGCGCCCGGGCGGGGTTCCCAGCGAGGCGATCGAGGCGGTGCTCGGCCGTGCGCTGGCGCGGCCCGCCGCGGAGACCGATACGTCCGAGCAGCCGCTGGCGCCGGGCATGCTGGCCTCCCACTATGCGCCGCGCGCCGCCGTCCGCCTCGACGCCAGCGAGGTCGCGGCCGGCGAGGCGCTGCTCGCCTTCGGTCCGGTGACCTTGCCCGGGGCCGACCAAGCCGCCGCGATCCTGAACCTCTCGCCCTTGGGCGATCCAGCGGAGGCGGCGATGCATCTTTTCGGCTATCTTCGCAGCCTCGATGCCAGGGGTGCGCGCAGCATCGCGGTGATGCCGATCCCGAACGACGGACTGGGCGAGGCCATCAACGACCGGCTGCGCCGCGCCGCCGCGCCGAGATAACACTGGAAGCGACTGACCATGAACATCAGCCAGCCTGCCCTGCCGCCGCTGCCGCCCGATTTGATCGCGCAATTCGCCGCCATCGTCGGCGAGCGCCAGGCGCTGACGGCGGAGACCGACGTCGCCCCCTACGTCACCGAGGAGCGCAACCTGTTCCACGGCCGCTCGCCGCTGGTGCTGCGCCCGGGCTCGACCGCCGAGGTCGCGGCAATCTGCAAGCTTGCCAGTCAGCACCGCATCGCGCTGGTGCCGCAGGGCGGCAACACCGGTCTCGTCGGCGGCCAGACGCCGCACAATGGCGAGGTGGTGGTGTCGCTGAAGCGCATGGACAAGATCCGCGAGGTCGACACCGCCTCCAACACCATG
The DNA here is from genome assembly GCF_032381555.1 of Bradyrhizobium sp. SZCCHNPS1003. Taxonomy (NCBI): domain Bacteria; kingdom Pseudomonadati; phylum Pseudomonadota; class Alphaproteobacteria; order Hyphomicrobiales; family Nitrobacteraceae; genus Bradyrhizobium; species Bradyrhizobium sp. SZCCHNPS1003. The sequence goes on along the minus strand of NZ_JAUHIU010000009.1, from coordinate 68,162 downwards.
ATCGCCGAGGCCGGTGTCGTGCTGCAGGTCGCGCAGCAGAAGGCCGCCGAGGTCGACCGGCTGTTTCCGCTGTCGCTCGGTGCCGAGGGCAGCTGCACCATCGGCGGCAATCTCTCGACCAACGCCGGCGGCACCGCCGCGCTGGCCTATGGCGTGGCGCGCGAGATGGCGTTGGGGGTCGAGGTGGTGCTGGCCGACGGGCGCGTGCTCAACGCGCTGTCGAAATTGAAGAAGGACAACACCGGCTACGATCTGCGCAATCTGTTCATCGGCGCCGAGGGCACGCTCGGCATCATCACCGCGGCGAGCCTGAAGCTGTTTCCGAGGCCACGCGCGATCGAGACCGCCTTCGTCGGCCTCAAGTCGCCGGAGGACGCGCTCAAGCTGCTGGCGATCGCGCAACGCGAGGCCGCCGGCAACCTGACGAGCTTCGAGCTGATCGCCGCGATCGCGCTCGACTTCTCGATCCGCCACGCGGCCGGCAACCGCGCGCCGCTGTCGGGCGCTCATCCGTGGTTCGTGCTGATGGAATTGTCGTCGTCGCGCGACGATGCCCGCGCCACGCTGGAGACGATCCTGGAGAAGGGCCTCGAGGACGGCATCGTCGACGACGCCGCGATCGCCGGCAGCCTCGCCCAGCGCATGGCGTTCTGGAAGCTGCGCGAGGACATCTCGGCGGCGCAGAAGCCGGAGGGCGGCTCGATCAAGCACGACATCTCGGTGCCCGTTGCGGCGGTGCCGGCGTTCATCGTGGAAGCCAACGCCGCCGTCGTGAAGCTGATGCCCGGTGCGCGGCCGGTGCCGTTCGGTCATCTCGGCGACGGCAACATCCATTACAATGTCAGCCAGCCGATCGGCGCCAACACCGCCGACTATCTCGCCCGCTGGCACGAGGTGAATGCTGTCGTGTTCGAGATCGTGCTGCGCATGGGCGGCTCGATCTCGGCCGAGCACGGCATCGGCGTGCTCAAACGCGACGAGCTGCCTGACGTGAAGGATCCGACCGCGATCGCGCTGATGCGCGCGATCAAGGCGCAATTCGATCCGCTCGGGATCATGAATCCCGGCAAGGTGCTCTAGGCTTTCGACGCTCCCATGGACACTGCTCCTGCTCTCATCATTTCCGACATCACCGATGCCGACGCGCCCGCCATCATCGCATTGTGGCAGCGCTGCGGCCTGACGCGGCCGTGGAACGATCCGGCCGCCGACATCGCGCTCGCCCGCCGCGGCGACAATGCGACCGTCCTGGTCGGCCGCAGCGGCGGCGCGATCGCAGCCTCCGTCATGGTCGGCCATGACGGCCATCGCGGCTGGGTCTACTACGTCAGCGTCGATCCCGAGCATCGCGGCCACAACCATGGCCGCGCCATCATGGCCGCGGCCGAGGACTGGCTGCGCGCACGCGGCGTCGCCAAGCTGATGCTGATGGTGCGCGGCGACAACACCGCGGTGCAGGCGTTCTACCAGACGCTCGACTATGCCGTGCAGGACAGCGTCGTGTTCTCGAAATGGCTCGACGGCCGCGCGCCCACGCCCGGCATGAAATAGAGGTTCAGCATGAGCATCTCCGACCGCATCCGCGTGCACGAGACGCGCGTGCTCTCCGACCATTACGGGACGCTGACCTCGACGAAGTTCGAGTGGCGGCGCGACGACGGCACGTGGCAGATGCAGAGCCGCGACGTGTTCGAGCGCGGCAACGCCGCGGCGATCCTCCCCTACAACCTCGCGCAGCGCAGCGTCATCCTGGTCAAGCAGTTCCGCTATCCCGCCTTCCTCAATGGCTACGACGATCTCCTGATCGAGGCCGCCGCCGGCCTGCTCGACGATGCCTCGCCGGAGGAGCGCATCCGGCTCGAAGCCGAGGAGGAGACCGGGTTCCGGCTGCACGACGTCAAGTTCGTGTTCGAGGCGTTCATGAGCCCGGGCGTCGTCACCGAGAAGATCCATTTCTTCGTCGCCGAATACGAGCCTCGCATGCGCGTCAGCGCCGGCGGCGGGCTCGCGCATGAGGGCGAGGAGATCGAGGTGCTGGAACTCTCGATCGACGACGCGCTGGCGATGATCGCCGACGGCCGCATCCAGGACGCCAAGACCATCATGCTGCTGCAGCACGCCGCGCTGAGGATCTTTGGCTGAGCGCGGCCAACGCTCGGTCGCGGGTCTTGCTTCTCTGTCGTCCTCCGCGAAGGCGGGGGACCCAGTCTTCCACCGGCAGCCGTTTCGGCACGAGAGGCCACGGCGTACTGGATCCCCGCTTTCGCGGGGATGACGATCTTCTCTGTCGATATATCCCGCCTCAGAACAAACTCCCCTGCCCGTCATCCGCAGCCGCAGGCGAAACTTTACGAGATGCAACCTTCTTCGCCGGCTTGCGCTGCGCGTCCTCGGCGGCGCGCATCTCCGCGGTCATCGGCAGCAACAGCTGCTCATCGTCGTTGGCCACCGCATTGACGCGCGTGGAGACCTCGTACCACGCGAACTCGCCCTCGCGAGGCGGGATCAGCAGCCGCATGGCCTCGTCAGGATCATCGGAACGGCAGTCGAGCCACAGCGCGAAATCATCCGGCCTGATCGTCACGGGAACACGATGATGCAGCGTGGCGAGATCGCGGCTCGCAGCTGCGGTGACGATCGCCACCGTATCGACCTCCTCGCCGTTCGGCCCGCACCAGGTCTCGGCGAGGGCCGCGAAGCCGAGCAGCGCGCCGTCACTGCGGTGGATGAAGAACGGCCGCTTGCGACCATCGATCACCTGCCACTCGTAATATCCATCAGCGGGCACTAGCACGCGGCGCCGCCGGATCGCATTCTTGAACGCCGGCTTCTCGCGTACGGACTCCGAACGCGCATTGATCAGCAGCGTGAAATTACGGGGATCCTTGACCCAGGCAGGAATGAATCCCCAGCGCATGAGCCGAAAATGCCTGATGTCCTGGTCCAGAAGAACTACGGGAATCGGCTGCGTCGGAGCAATATTGTGCCGCGGCGGAAAGTTCGGCTGCTCCTCGTAGCCGAAAATCTGCCTGAGAGCCGCAGGTGGTGAAGTGATCACGAAGCGTCCACACATAATCTCACTCAAATCGTCGTGTGTTCAGCACCTTTTAACTTAGGTTGCCAACACTGCAGCGGATGACCGCAGCGGCGACCCATTCCGTGCCTACCGATCGCACGACCCAACGACCGGCGGGCAGCGCCATTGACCCGGCGCGGGCCGCGATGCTGCGCGCCGCCAACATCAATCCGCGCACCGGGCTCGCCACCGACTATCTGAATCATTTCAACGAAGCCGTGATGCTGCTCGAAATGATTCCCGATATTCCGGAATGCGCCGAGGATTTTCTGGCGTGGTCGCCGCTGACCTATCCAGAACATTTCACGCACACCAATTTCAAGGCCCGCGATCTCGTCATCGAGGCCTATGAGCAGGCCGACCCGGCGATTCGCGACAAGTTCGATCATCTCACGAAGACCATGACCGACATCCTGCTCGCGGTCGGCAGCGCGATGCGCGCTGCCAGGCAGGACGCCACCAAGGCCAAGCTCGCCGAGCAGGCCGCGGCGTGGGTCAAGCCGCTGGTGACGCAGGCCGGCGGCATCATCAATGGCGACATCGAGGTCGACCCTGACCCGGTCGACGAGGTCGACGCCGTCGACGCCATCATGGCAAGCTTCTGAGCAGCACGGGCTGCCGGCCCGGTCGTCTTCACGCTACGGTGCAGACCACGCCTGGAGCCATTGGCATGACCGCCCCGACGCCGCCCCGCCACCCCCAACTCGCCGTCAGCGCCGCCATCTTCCGCGACGGCAAGCTCCTGCTGGTGCGCCGGGCGCGTTCCCCCGCCAAGGGCGTCTACACGCTGCCCGGCGGCCGGGTGGAGCTCGGCGAAACCCTGCACGAGGCCGTCGCGCGCGAGGTCATGGAGGAAACCGCACTCTCGATCGCAATTGTCGGGCTGGCCGGATGGCGCGAGGTCCTGCCGGCCCAGGGCGGCGGCGGCCACTATGTGATCCTTCCCTTTGCGGCCCGCTGGCAGGCCGGAGAGCCCCGGCTCAACCCGGAACTGGACGACTTTCAGTGGCGCCTCCCCGATGCGCTCGAGGGCCTCACGCTGACTGACGGACTGCCGGAGATCATCGCCGCCGCACGGACCCTGGTGTAGGCGCCTTGCGTCCGCCGTCCGGCAAAGGCATATGACGTCGGTGTTCCCCATGATCCCCAAGCGCCTCCTGGCCGCCCTCATGCTCGTTGCCGCCTGCGCCATTGTGCCGGCGCGCGCGCAGGATGCGGCCGCGCCGTTCGATGGCGATCTGCAGCGGCTGGCCGAAATCCTCGGAACCCTGCATTACCTCCGCGGCATCTGCGGCAGCAATGAAGGCGCCAAATGGCGCAACCAGATGCAGGCCCTGATCGATGCCGAGACGCCGTCGGGCGAACGCCGCGCCCGGATGATCGCCGGCTTCAACCGCGGCTATAACGGCTTTCAGCAGACCTACCGGACCTGCACGCCGGCGGCGATGGTGGCGATCCGCCGCTACATCGACGAGGGCTCGAAGATCTCGCGCGACCTCACGGCGCGCTACGCCAACTGACGGCTCATGGTTGACGGCGCGCGGGCGTTATCCACGTTTGCGTTAACCTTGTTAACCTTTCCTAAAGAACTGGCCTAGGCGTCCGCCGCCTGCGTGGTAAACCTCACTGGTCCGGCGCGTCCGCGTTCGGAATTCAACGCGCCTCGCGGCCCCGCCAGACTGAATTCAATGAGCTTTCCCGTCACTTTCAGCGCCCTCCCCGCCGTCCTGCCCGACCACGAGCAGAAGCAGGCCGCGCTCAGCTACCTCAACGAAGCCTGGGCGGAAGCGCGCCATGACGGCGTCGACGGCGACTGCCTGGCGCAGGCCAGCCTGTTCGCGGCGCTGGCCGAACTCGTCACCACCTATGGCGAGGACGCGGTGGCGACCTTCGTCGAAGGCCTGCCGGAGCGCGTCCGCAACGGCGAGTTCTCCCTGTCGCGCGCGACGCAGTAGGGTCTCCCGCTCCTCGCGCGTAGCCCGGATGCGCGCAGCGACATCCGGGGTCTCATCCGCAGCCTCGTTGAACCCGGATATCGCTGCGCTCGTCCAGGCTACGACAACTACGTCGACAAACTCCGCGTCATTGCGAGCGCAATGACGGAGCCAAAACGGAGAGCGCCCATCGGGGCCGAGATCCGTCTCCACATCTCAAACAGCATCGAGACACGCCTCATCGTCCTCGCGGCGCGATGCGTCCGAGCGATGACCGACGTTCGGCCCTCATTCAATCGAGGGCGCAGGGAAGGCTGGGCGTCGGCTGACGCCCATGGCCCCCGTGCGAACAAAAGTGCACGGGGCAGGAACCACAGGTGCAGCCGGATGAGCCCAGCCTTCCCTGCGCGATGGTTTTAACGCTTCTTTCGAGCTCTCCCTGGGAACCGGCTTGATTGCCCCCATCGCCTGCGCCGATGCTCTCGCATCACGCTCAGGCTTGACCTCGGCATCGGGAGGCCAGGACCACGCGACTTCACGTCCGCATCGGGATTGTTCGTCCGCGCAGCCAAAGCCACGCTGCAACCCGACGCGTCCACCGCCTGCCCGCCTCGCGTCTCGTGACGACCGCGCGTACGCCCCTCTCGTTGAGGCGGGATGGGTGGAGGATAGACACATATTCTGGAAATACGAAAGTTAAATCTTTCGCCCGGAAGATGCTGCGGGCGCGATCACGTTGAGACAATACGCAAAATTGCCGTTTCGGCACAGGTGTTTCGTGTAGTTGCGGCGAGCGCGAACGACGGCGTTGCAAACAAGATCGCGCGACTGATTCGCCCGACGGGCTTTTTGCTTTGCATTTCTTGCGGCGCTTCAGTCCCAATCCATTCCGCCAATGACGCCAAGAAACCAGCCGCCGATAAAAGCGGCCGTAAGCGCCATGAGATGGATCGTCGCGGAGGGACCAAGCTCCTGGTTGTCTTGAACATGACTAAGTCCAATCAACCCAAACTCAAGAATTGCCGCGCAGAATACAGGCCAAAGCGCCCGCCGCCGCGCTGCCAGCCGCTGGGACACCACGGCAGTCAAGACGACCACGATAATAAAGGCAATGAAGTACACCAGACATTATCCTTGGGGCCAGCCGTACCGTCTTGAAGGTCACAGACGAATAGCGCGAACCGGTTTCCTCAACCCTAAGAAAACAGCAAAATACAGCCGTGTCGGAGCGCTGTTCCCGGGCCCCTGCTTCCGGTTGAGCATCAGAAGCAGACCTTCACGCGAGCCGGCGACCAGATCCGTTATGGGCCAATGTCAGACATGGCTGGCGCGATCAGATGGAGCCATCCAGTCGATAACCTGCTCGTACGCCTGTTCAAGCGCATTCTGTAAGTCACTCTCCTCGACCACCCATTCTCGGGCCGGTTCAGGATCTAATTCGTTCGGTCCATCAATCCAATTGGCATGAACGCCTATCCGCCCGTTCGGAGTTGGTTCAACCCAAACTTGGAAGCAATCGCCTGCAGCGCTCGAAAGGTACGTGCCCCATAGTTCGCGACCTGCCCAACCGTAGTTGATGCCCAGGGAATGCTTTTCCGCCCAGACACGAACGTCGGCATCAATGGCTGAGTGACTCATTTCGCTGTGCCAATCTTTTTACAGAGAGGCTGCAGTCTGCAAAATATGAACGAGCGACCACTACCGCGTGATTAAGCGCCCGGTTCGAATCGCATCGATTTGCGGTGGCCTGAGCAGCATGTCCGTAACGGGTCAAAAGCCGCCTTTCGGTCCCGCCGTGGATTACTTCCGGTTGAGGCCCCCGAGCGGACATCACACGCGACGATCGAAAGGTCCGAGATGGGCCAATTGCGGAAGTTCTTACTCATGCATCTAGCCATTAGAGGGACAAGTACAGGATCGTTACGCGTGCATCGCTCAGGTGCTCGGCCTCAAATTCCAAGTCCACGACCCAGTGGACGTAGCCAATGACACTTTGTGTTTCCAACTGACAGTCCACCCATTCCTTGCTCGTCCGACTAACGTCCGGGCTATTCGACAAGCGCTGACGCATCCAAGCGTCAGTAACAGCCTGACAGCCAAGTCCTTCTTTGCTGAGCACAGCGATGGCTGCCTCTTTATTTGCTCCCAGCGGCATCATCTGAAAAAGCGCTTCGCGAGCCGGTACGGAGTCTCCACCGCCCGTCTTTTGCACGGCGGCGCGCATAGCGCGCAATAGGGGACGTTCTTGGTAGAAACTGTCAACTTGAGCAGTCTTGTACCAAATCCACGCGAATAGTACGGCAGGAACCGCCGCCACAGACAGGCAAACGACAATCGCGATTTTGACGAACTTCCGCATAGGATAGCCCAAATTCTCAACCGCAAAGACTAGCGGGCAGCTGATTAACAGTCTTGGCAGTGGAGCCTGCGCAAATTCCGCTTTGGGTCAAAGACTGAAATTCTCATCGCGAGCAAATCTTTCTTGCACAACCTCGAATAACCGACATGGCATGGACCTGACGGCTTTTTTGCCGGGCCATATGCGATCCTTCCGGAAGGGGTTGGCGCTATGGTCGGTGTATCCCAGATAATTGCCGGCTTTCCGCAGTGCTGCGAGTCGGCAGCCATGGGCCAGTTCCAAACGATGCGCTGCAATCTCTCAAGCTTTCTTATTTCTGTAGACGCTGTTTTACACGCCGCGCAGTAAGTAAGAGCGACTGGCGGATAAACGATTTTGGCTGACTGTGCGATGTTCGACGACAATGTAACAGCTAAAATCTTGTTCGCGTTCGTGGCGGCCGTCGCTACGGCACTCCGAATCGTGCTCGCCGACAGACGAATGCGGCGTTTGCAACCAGGCTTTTCGTTAGCTGCCGATACATGGTCAACAGAGAAATTTGGCATCTGGTGGGCAGGAAGAGGTGTGATGGTTTTGGCAATACTTGTTGCCGGGATCTGTTTCGCCTTTCTCGGTAGAGGAAGTTCTGCCGGTTCCTTGTTCTCTCGGGTTTTTCAGTTGTGGGAACCGCCCTGGAATTTATTCGTAGTAAGATGTAGCTGTAAGCGTTCGCGACGATCCCAGGTCCGCTTCGGGTCACAAGCAGCCCTCCGCTCCCGCGAACGCCTACTTTCGGTTGAGCCCCAGCAGCCGACGTCAGCCGGGGCCGATCGGAAGGTCCGAGATGGGCCAGAACCGGAAGTGAACGCGACAAATGGGCTAACGCGAACGGCTATTTGTCGCCATCAATACGATGAGCAATGTAGAGATGCGTTTCATATTCGATGTCGAGGCTGCCTCCTTCATCGTCGATTACTTCTGCAATTTCGTCGAGCAAGTCTTCACGCGTCTCTGCCCCGAGTAACCGAACGTCCGACCGCGTGCTGAGTAAGTCCGTGTAGCTGGATGTCGTGTGCTGCCATTTCCACGGATAGCACTTGTGCTCTACGGGCCCGAACAACCGGGACCGGTCAAACCAGTCCTTAAAGGGGCCATTCGGTAGGTACCAAGCTTCGGGCGGCGGCCCCCACGAGCCCGTGTGGCGTAGCCAGATTTTCTTAAACCGTCCCACTAAGTGTGAGGGTAGTCCGACGGGAGCGTGCCCGAACACCGCTAGTGTTCCGTTCGTCGAAAGCAATTGGGCGGCTTTTACGAACCGCACTTCCGGGGATACCCAGTGCCACGCCTGTGCCGCAAAGATTAGAGCGAACACTGAATTTCCAGCTGGCCACGCCTCGAAAGTAGCCTCGGCTAGTTTCACGTTGGCAAAACTCGCCAAAGTCTCGCGCGCGTAGCGGATCATTTCCGATCCGGGATCAATGGCGACGATCTGCAAACCCCGCTGCGCAAAGCTTTTTGTTGCTTGACCCGTTCCACAGCCAATTTCAAGAACGGCATCGGTTGGCTCTAGGTTTGCAAATGACATGACATCGTCAATCAGAGCCTCAGGGTAGTCGGGTCGTGAGGCCCTGTATACGTTCGCGACCTGATCGAATGTGAAACGCTGCTCCATCGTTTGCCCCCTTTTGGCGGCTAGGTAACATAACCTGAGCGGCGTCTGCCGTCCAACAGCCCACTTCCGCTTCGGGTCAAAAGCAGATATCGGCGGAGAACGACGGCACCACGTTCGTCCGTCAGCCCCCGGGGCCGTCCTTCATGATGTAGCCCATCAGATCGTCGACGTTGTGCTCCAGATCCCGGATGATGTTCTTGACGACGTCTCCGACCGAGATCACGCCCACGACCTTGCCCGCGTCCAGCACCGGCAGATGGCGAAAGCCACGTTGAGCCATCATCGCCATGCAACTGTCCAGCCGGTGGTCCGGCTTGACCGTCACCGGGTTGCCCGTCATCACCTGACCCACCGGCGTCTGCTTCGCATCGAGCCCGGGCAACAGCACTTTGATGGCGCAGTCCCCCTGCGTCACGATGCCGACCAGCGCGCCGTCGTCGATGACGAGCACCGACCGGACCCGATTGTCGCGCATCTGGCGCAAGGCTTCGACGACCATGTCGTCGGAACGAACATGGATCAGGGCGCCACTCTTCTGGGCCAGCGCGCTTCTTACTGTGCTCATCGATGTCCCCTCCTGGACCCCGTCCTGCCCCGCCTTGATGGTCCGGATGGCAGGATAGTCGAAATATCCGGCTTCGTCAGCGCCTCGCCGATGCGGTGCGCCTGGCCGCGAACCGAACGATGATCGGGGTCACAGGCGGCCTAGCGATTCCTGGGATTGCAGACGTCAGGTCGTCCCCGAGAGCGGAACCATCGGGTGCCGGCAAAAATGTTGCTCGGCAAAACGCAAGTCGATCGACGATCGCGGTCAGTAGAGAGCTCTGGGTCAAGAGGCGGCGTACTGGAATTTCTCCCCCACGTCCGCGTCGTCCCTGGCAGCGGACATTCGCATTCGTCTTGGCCGGCCGCCGCCGCCTGCCTCCTGTCGTGACGCCCGGTCGGACATCCAGGCTCCAAAGGCCGTCCCGGCGTCGCGGAAACCGACAGCAGACCGAGAACTGCCCAACGGCCCCCTCGGCAGCCATGTCGCTCGGAAACTCTTCACAAAGCAATTTGAAGGCTTTGACGTGAATGAACATGCGCCCTTAACGAAAACGGGCAAAAATGGGTCGCTGATCTTCACCTACCTGACCACAGTGCCGTTTCGAGCTTACGCGAAATCTCGATAGCCGCGTCGCGAGCCGGTCACCGCCGAAGCGAAATCCGAAATGCCTTCACAGAAGCGCAGGCCGGGGTTCGCAACTGCCGCGTGAAGAATTGGTAAGGAAACGTTAAGGAAAAGTCGGGGATTTCTGATGATTGCGCCGGAAGAAGAGAGGTTGCTGAAAACGTACCTGGTCGAGATGTTCGGCCAGATTAGCAGCATGCGGCGCGAACTCGCCGCTCTTCAAGGCGACGGCAAGGGCAGTTTCGCGACGATGACCGACACCCTCGACGCGATCGTCGAGAATACGGAGGTGGCCGGGAACGCGATCCTCGAAAGCATGGAGGCGATCGGCGCCAGCGTCGCGAAGTTGCAGAGCGTCAAAGACCCGACGGCCGCGGCGGTCAGCGACGAGATCGTCGACAGCACGAACAAGGTGTTCGAGGCGTGCGCGTTCCAGGACCTCACAGGGCAGCGGATCACGCGGGTGGTCAAGTCGCTGCAGTTCATGGAGGACCACATCAACAAGCTCGTCCGCATCTGGGGAAAAGAGGAGCTGGCGCGGCTGGCCACCGAGCTTGCTGCCCCCTCGAGCGTCCCAGACTTGCTGGAGGGCCCGAAGCGGCCCGGCGTGGCGATTTCCCAGGACGACATCGACAAGCTGTTCGCGTGAACGACGGCCGGGCGTGATGCCCGCTCCGCGTCATTGCGAGGAGCAGAGCGACGAAGCAATCCAGGGCCGCGCAAGGACTCTGGATTGCGTCGCTGCGCTCGCAATGACGGAGCAAACTAACGCGCAGCGCCGTTACGGCCGCAGCGTCTCCATGAAGCGTACCGGCTCGCCGGTCGCTGGCGTCAGCAGCTCGCCCTGCCACATCACGCGCTGGCCGCGGACGAACGTGCCGACCGGCCAGCCGGTGACGCGTAGGCCATCATACGGCGTCCAGCCGGCTTTCGAGGCGACCCATTCGTTGGTGATGGTCTCGCTGCGCTTCAGGTCCACGATGGTGAGGTCGGCGTCGTAGCCGGCGGCGATGCGGCCCTTGCGGGCGATGTTGTAGATGCGGGCGGGGCCGGCGCTGGTGAGATCGACGAAACGTTGCAGCGACAGCCGGCCGGCATTGACGTGGTCGAGCATGATCGGCACCAGCGTCTGCACGCCGGTCATGCCGGAGGGCGAGGCCGGATAGGTCTTGGACTTCTCCTCCGCGGTGTGCGGCGCGTGGTCGGAGCCTAAGATGTCGACGATGCCCTGGTGGACGCCCCACCAGATGACGTCGCGATGATCGACTGATCGCACCGGCGGATTCATCTGCGCGTAGGTGCCGAGCCGCTCGTAGCACTCCGGCGCCGCCAAGGTGAGATGATGCGGCGTCGCCTCGACGGTGGCGACGTCCTTGTGGTCGCGCAGATACACGATCTCTTCCTTGGTGGAGATGTGCAGCACGTGGATGCGCTTGCCGGTCTCGTGCGCGAGATTGACGAGACGCTGCGTGGCGCGCAGCGCTGCCTCCTCGTCGCGCCACACCGGGTGCGAGCGCGGGTCGTTCTCGACGCGCAAATCCTTGCGCTCGTTGAGGCGGTACTCGTCCTCGGCGTGGAACGCGGCGCGGCGGCGGATCACCTGGAAGATGCGGCGGAGCGAGTCATCATCCTCGACCAGCAGCGAGCCGGTGGAGGAACCGACGAACACCTTGACGCCAGCGCAGCCCTCGGCGCGCTCCAGCACCGGAAGCTGCTCGACATTCTCGCGGGTGCCGCCGATGAAGAAGGCGAAATCGCAATGCATGCGATGGCGGCCGGCAGCGACCTTGGCGGCGAACGCCTCTTCGGTCACCGTCAGCGGATTCGTATTGGGCATCTCGAACACGGCGGTGACGCCGCCCATCACGGCGCTGCGCGAGCCGGTTTCGAGGTCCTCCTTGTGAGTGAGGCCAGGCTCGCGGAAATGCACCTGGGTGTCGATCACGCCGGGAAGCACGTGCAGGCCTTTGCAGTCGATGATCTCGGCAGCCGAGGCTGTGCCGAGATCGCCGATCTCGACAATGCGTCCGCCTGAAATGCCGATGTCGCGGACGCCCTCGCCGTCCTGATTGACCACGGTGCCGGATTTCAGAATGGCGTCGAAGCGCGCGCTCATGAAGCCCTCATAGGATTTCATTCTCCTGACCGCCCCAAGACAGATCGATCATGCTGCACGCCTGCCCATTTGCTGGCCTCCGGTGGCACGCGAGTCTCGATCTTTAGAATGAAGCCACCGCGCGGCGGCGTTTCAGCCTTGTGGTTTATGCCTGGGCGGCTTACGTTTCAGTGCGGCCTGTCGCAAGAGGTTTTTCGGATGAAGGCGACGTTTCTCGACGACCGGGGCGTGGTCCAGGTCAGCGGCGACGATGCACGCAAGTTCCTCAACGGTCTCTTCACCACCGACGTCACCAAGCTCACGCCCGGCGATGCCCGGTTCGGCGCGCTGCTGACGCCGCAGGGCAAGATCATCGTTGATTTCCTGGTGGCGCAGGTGCCGGCGACCGACGCCGGCGAGCGCTTCCTGCTCGACTGTCCGCGCGCGCTGGCGCAGGCGCTCACCGACAAGCTCAATCTCTACAAGCTCAGGGCCAAGGTCGCGGTCAGCAATCGCTCCGGCGAGCTCGGCGTGATCGCGGTCTGGGATGGCGCCATCGGCGCCACGCCGGAGCCGAGCTTCGTCGATCCGCGTCATGAGCGCCTCGGCGCGCGCGTCATTGCGCCGCAGGAGGCGCTCGCGGAGATCGCCGCACGGCTCGGGGCCGAGATCGTCGAGACCGACGCCTATGAGGCGCATCGTATCGACTGCAGCGTGCCGCGCGGCGGGCTCGACTTCACGTATGGCGATGCCTTCCCGCACGAGACCAACATGGACCGGCTGCACGGCGTCGACATCGGCAAGGGTTGCTATGTCGGCCAGGAGGTGGTGAGCCGCATGCATCATCGCGGCACCACGCGCACGCGCGCGGCGAAGGTGCTGCTCGACGGGCCGAGTCCCGAGCCGGGCACGCCGATTCTGGCCGGCGACAAGTCCGTCGGCACCATGGGCTCGGCCGCCGCGCAGAAGGGCATGGCGCTGCTGCGCATCGACCGCGCCGCCGAGGCGTTGGAGGCGGGAACGCCGCTCACCGCCGGCGGCCTCGTTCTGCGCATCGCTGATCCCGACGCGCTGCAGGGCGCGCCGAAACAGACGGTCGCCTGAGCCGGTCTCATGGGTCGCGCTGCTGTCGTCCATCCCGATGGCCTGACGCGCTGCCCCTGGCCGGGCAGCGATCCGCTCTATGTCGCCTATCACGACACCGAGTGGGGCGTGCCGGAATATGACGACCGCGCGCTGTTCGAGAAGCTGATCCTCGACGGCTTCCAGGCCGGGCTGTCGTGGATCACGATCCTGCGCAAGCGTGACAATTTCCGCCGCGCCTTCGATGATTTCCAGCCGGAGAAGATCGCTGGTTACACCGACAAGAAGATCCACGCGCTGATGAACGATGCCGGCATCGTGCGCAACCGCGCCAAGATCGAAGGGACGATTCTCAGCGCGAAATCCTGGCTCGACATCCAGGACAAGGGTCCCGGCTTCTCGAAGCTGCTGTGGAACTTCATGGACGGCGCGCCCAAGGTCAATCAGTTCAAGACCACCGCGAGCGTGCCGGCCTCGACGCCGCTGTCGATCAAGATTTCCAAGGAGCTGGCCTCGCGCGGCTTCAAGTTCGTCGGTCCCACGATCGTCTACGCCTTCATGCAGGCGACCGGCATGGTCAACGACCATCTCGTCACCTGCTTCTGCCACGAGACCTGCAGCGGCAAGCGCCGCAGCCCACGCCTCAAGCCTCCCAAATGACGACTGACAAGGCCCCGAGCGGGCACGACCGCGTCTGGCAGCGCATGCTGTCCGGCCGGCGGCTCAACCTCATCGATCCCTCGCCGCTCGATGTCGAGATCGCCGACATCGCCCACGGGCTCGCGCGTGTCGCGCGCTGGAATGGCCAGACCACCGGTGCGCACATCTTCTCGGTCGCGCAGCACACGCTGCTGGTCGAGACGGTGATGCGCGCGCGCAAGCCGAACATCGATGCCCGGCTGCGGCTCGCCGCGCTGCTGCACGATGCGCCGGAATACGTCATCGGCGACATGATCTCGCCATTCAAGGCGGTGCTCGGCGACGGCTACAAGAGCGTCGAGAAGCGGCTGCTCGGGGCGATCCACATCCGCTTCGGCCTGCCGCCCGAGATTGCTCCTGAGATCGAGCGCCAGATCAAGGCGGCCGACCGCGGCGCCGCTTTTCTGGAGGCGACCCGGCTGGCCGGCTTCTCGGAAAGCGAGGCGAAGAAGCTGTTCGGTCGCGACCCCGGCCTGCCGGATGCCACCGTGGCGGACTATTTGACGCCCTGGAGCGCGGCCAAGGCCGAGAAGCAGTTCCTGACCCGTTTCCACGCGGTGCTGGGGTCGTGCTGAGATGCCGCTGACGCCGGACGAGCGCCGCAACGAACGGCTGAAGCTGGCCGCCAACTGGGTCAACACGCTGGCGACGGCCATCGTCACCGCCGGGACGTTCGTGCCGCTTGCCCAGTTCGTCTATGGGGTGCTGCCGCCCAGCACCCCCGCGGGCTTGATCTACGGGTCGGGCGTCGTTTGCATTATCACCGGAGTGCTCATACATTTGCTGGGTCAGTGGATCCTGGGAGGTCTTCGATGACCCTGCACCAGCTCGTTGCCCTGAGCTTTCCGCTTCTGACCGCCTTGGCCGTCGCCATTGTGGCCCTGTTCGTGCGCCGGCCCTGGTCCGAGAAACCGGTCGAGATCGCCCCCCAGAACCGTGAGCGGCTCCTCGACCATCTCGAGCGACTGAACGCGGAGATCGAAGGCAAGGCCCATCTGGTTCGCCAGGAGCTGCGGCAGCTCAAGAACACGCGCTGAGGGCTGTCGGCGCATATATGCGCCAGCCCGACAGCAGACATCCAAATCCCGCTTTTGCCCTTGTGCCCCCATTCGTATAATCGGGCCTCCAAAGGCTCGCCATGATCCACGTCTGCTCACTCGCCGCCCTGCCCGAGACCGTGCGCCTGACCGGCGCCAGCCACGTGCTGACCATCATGGCCAATGTCGAGCAGGTGAAGCGGCCGGAGACGATCCGCCCCGAAAACCATCTGCGGGTCTCGGTCGACGACATCACCGAGCAGCTTCCGGGCTTCATGGCGCCGAGCGAGGATCACGTCGCCCAGGTGCTGGAATTCGTGCGCGGCTGGGATCGCGCGGCGCCGCTGGTGATCCACTGCTATGCCGGCATCAGCCGCTCCACCGCGAGCGCCTTCGCCACGGCCTGCGCGCTCAACCCCAATCGCGACGAGCTCGATATCGCCTGGGCGATCCGCCAGGCCTCGCCGATCGCCTCGCCGAACCGGCTGATCGTCAGCCTGGCCGACAGGGCACTGGGCCGCCAGGGGCGCATGGTGCGCGCGCTGGACGCGATCGGGCCCGGCGCCATGATGGTCGACAGCGCGCCGTTCCGGATCGATCTGGACTGAGTTGCGACGCGGCGGAGCCGCGTACCGGCGCGCCTTGAACTTTTGTTCCGCGGTTTGACACAGAGGGAACGACGGCCATCGGGTGACCCGCCGTGGGCCGTCGGCCGATTCGCTGCGCCAGCGGTCCACCCGCAGGCCGGCGCGTTCCACCCCTGACGCCCATCGGCGCCATCGATTGAGGATTCCCCGCGTGATGTTCGATTGGCCCCTGGATTGGATCGCGCTGCTGGTCGCGTTCGCGGCGCTCGCCTTCGCGCGCCGGATTTCCGATCGCCTGGCCGAGGTGCAGGCCCGGCTGGCCAAGCTCGAGGCGGCACGCCCGATCGCGGCTGCGCCGGTGGTCGCGCCGCCGCTAAGCCCGCTTCAGGAGCCCGCTGAAGCCCCGCCAATGCCGCCGCCATTGCCGGAGCTGACCGAGCCTGCTCTCCAGCCCGCGGCGATGGCGAGCGACGACGCGGCCGAACAGCCGCCGCCGCTCGCGTCCCCGCCACCCGTGCCGCAGCCTGCGGCCGGCTTCGAGGAGCGCATCGGCACCCGCTGGGTGGTGTGGATCGGCGGGCTGACCTTGGCGCTCGGCGGCTTCTTCATGGTGCGCTACTCGATCGAGGCCGGCCTGGTCGGCCCCGAGGTGCGCGTCGCACTCGGCGCGCTGTTTGCGGCCGCGCTGCTCGCGGCCGGCGAATGGACCCGGCGCAAGGAGAGCATCTCGCAGATCGCAGCGCTGCCGATCGCCAACATTCCGGCGATCCTGACCGCGGCCGGCACGGCGGTCGCCTTCGCCACGATCTACGCGGCCTACGCGCTCTATGAGTTCCTGCCGCCCGCGATCGCCTTCGTGCTGCTCGGCATCGTCGCGCTGGGCACGCTGGCGGCGGCGCTGCTGCACGGCCCGGCGCTGGCCGGGCTCGGCCTCGTCGCCGCATTCACGACGCCGGTGCTGGTGTCGACCGGCGAGCCGAACTACTGGGCGCTCTACATCTACCTCGCCATCGTCACCGCCGCCGCCTTTGCGCTGGCCCGCGTGCGGCTGTGGCGCTGGCTCGCGATGACCACGATCGGGCTGTCGTTCCTGTGGACCTTGCCCGGACTCGACGCGGGCGTCGAGACGGTGGCGCCGCATGTCTTCCACGTCGCTGTTGGTTTCGCGCTGGCCGCGCTGATCGTGGTCTGCGGCTTCATGTTCGGACCCGCCGCCGAGAACGACGAGGTCGAGCCGATCTCATCCGTCGGCCTGGCGGTTTATCTGCTCGGTGCAATGCTGGTCACGCTCGCGACCTTCCACGACGGCCTGGCGCTGATCGGCTTCACGGCGCTGGTCGCGGCGACGCTCGCGGTCGCCTGGCGCGCGCCGAGCGCCGTCGGCGCGGTCGCCGCTGCGGCGGCCACCGTGTTCCTGGTATTCGCCGAATGGGCGCTGCGCGACAATCCGGACCTGCTGGTGCTGCCGGGCGGCGCGCTGCCCGGGATGGGGCCGAACCCGCTCGGCGCATCGGTCACGTCGCATCTGGTGACGGCGGCGATCTTCGCGCTCGGCTTCGGCGGCGCCGGCTTCCTGGCGCAGGGCCGCTCGCACAACGCGGTCGTGCCGGTGGTGTGGTCGGCGGCCGGCGTGTTCACGCCGCTGGCGCTTCTTGTCGCGCTCTATGCGCGCATCGCCCATCTCGACCGCTCGATTCCGTTCGCGATCGTCGCCGTCGTGCTCGCCGCCGCGTTTGCCGTCGCCACCGAGGCGCTGACCCGGCGCGAGGAGCGTCCGGGCCTCAGCGCCTCGATCGCATTGTTCGCGACCGGCACGCTGGCCGCGCTGGCGCTGGCGCTGACCTTCGCGCTGGAGAAAGGCTGGCTGACGATCGCGCTGGCGCTGATGTCGCTCGGCACCGCCTGGATCTTCGAGAGCCGGCCGATCCCGTTCCTGCGCACGCTGGCGGCGGTCTTTGCCGGGCTCGTCGTGCTGCGCATCGGCTACGATCCGCGTATCGTCGGCGCCGATGTCGGCACCACGCCGATCGTCAACTGGCTGCTGTGGGGCTATGGCGTGCCGGCGGCGTCGTTCTGGGGCGCGAGCTATCTGATGCGCCGCCATGGCGACGACGCGCCGCTGCGCGCGGTCGAGGCCGCCGCCATCCTGTTCACGACCCTGCTCGCCTTCCTGGAGATCCGCCACGCCGTCAATGACGGCGACATGCTGGCGGTGCCGTCGCTCGCCGAAGTGGGACTCGACGTCTGCGTGGCCCTGGCGCTGGCGATCGGGCTGGAGCGGCTGCGGGAGCGCAGCGGCAGCATCGTGCACAACATCAGCGCCGTGATCCTGACCGGCTTCGCCGGCGGCGCCACCGTGCTCGGCCTGCTGCTGTTCGAAAACCCGATGATCTCGGATGTCGCGATCAAGGGCGGCCTGCTCAACATCCTGATCCTGGCCTATGCGTTCCCGGCAGTGCTGATGCTGCTGTTGTCCTACGCGGTCGCAAGCCGCCGTCCGCCGGCCTATGGCAATACGCTGGCCGCGGGCGCACTGATCCTGGCGCTGTCCTATGTCAGCCTCGAGATCCGCCGGATCTATCACGGTCCCGATCTGACGGCAGGGCCGACCAGCGCGGCCGAGCAGTACACCTATTCGATCGCCTGGCTCGCCTTCGGCGTGGTGCTGCTCGGGATCGGAATCATCGTGCAGTCGCAACGCGCCCGTCTGGCGTCCGCCATCGTGATCGCGCTGACGATCCTGAAGGCCTTCCTGATCGACATGTCGGCGCTGACCGGCGCGTGGCGCGCGCTGTCGTTCATCGGGCTCGGGCTGGTGCTGGTCGCGATCGGCTGGCTGTACCAGAAGGTGCTGTTCCGACGGCAGCAGCAGGCGCCGCCGGCTCAGCCGGCGGCGTAGCGCCATGTCGGATTAGGCCGCGCGCACCGACTCCAGGAACGACGCCACCTCACGCTTCAGCCGGTCGCTGTCCGAGGCCAGCGATTGCGCCGCGGCCAGCACGTGCGTGGAGGCCGTTCCGGTTTCCGTCGCGCCGCGCTGCACGTCGACGACGTTCACAGAAACCTGCTGCGTGCCCTCCGATGCCTGCTGGACGTTGCGCGAAATCTCCTGCGTGGCGGCACCCTGCTCTTCCACGGCCGCCGCGATCGCCGACGAGATTTCCGACAGCCGCTCGATGGTCGTGGAGATCGCCCGGATGGCGCCGACCGATTCCTGTGTCGCCGCCTGGATGCCGGACACCTGCTGGCCGATCTCGTCGGTCGCCTTGGCGGTCTGCTCGGCCAGCGCCTTCACTTCGGACGCGACGACCGCGAAGCCGCGGCCGGCCTCGCCGGCACGAGCGGCCTCGATGGTCGCATTCAGCGCCAGCAGATTGGTCTGGCCGGCGATCGTGTTGATCAGTTCGACGACGTCGCCGATCCGCGCCGCGGCCTTGCTCAGCTCGCTCACGCGATCGTTGGTCATGCGCGCCTGGTCGACGGCCTCGGTGGCCATGCGGGCCGATTCCTGCACCTGGCGGCTGATCTCCGTGATCGACGACGACAGCTCCTCCGTCGCGGACGCGACCGACTGCACGTTGGTCGAAGCCTCCTCCGAAGCAGCCGCAACCGCAGTCGAGATCTCCTGCGAGCGCGTCGCGGTGGATGACAGCGCGCCGGCGGAATGCTCGAGCTCGGTCGAGGCCGACGACACCGTCTGCACGATCTCGCCGATGGTCGCCTCGAACTGGCGGGTGATGTTGTCGACGCGCCGGCCGCGTTCGATCTTGACCTCGGCATCGTGGGCCGCGAGCTCGTCGGCCTCCTTCTTGGCGATCAGCGCCTCCTTGAACACCTGCAGCGTATCGGCCATGGCGCCGATCTCGTTCGGCTCGCCGCGATGCGTGACTTCCGCGCCGAGATCGCCCTTGGCGAGCTCCTGCATCGGCTTGATGATCGACGCGATGCCGGACGAGACGTTCTGCACGAGATAGAATCCGACGGCGATGCCGGCGATGACGGCGGCGGCAATGATCGAAACCACGAGCCAGATCGCGCGCGAGAAGCTCTCGGCAGCCTGCCGCGTCGCGTTGTCGGCGCCCTTGTTGTTGAACTCGATGTCCTGGATGAAATACTTGTCGGCGTCACGCGCGATCGCCGCGGCCGACTTTTCCAGCATTTCGGTGGCCTCGCGCGGAATCTTTCCGACGCTCTTGTTGGATTCATCCATCACCTGCTTGACGGCGACGACGTACTTCTCCCAGGACTGCACCCAGTTGTTGTAGATCGCGCGTTCCTCGGCCGAGGTGATCATCGGCTCGTAAGTCTTGCGGTCCTTGTTGATCGTCTCGAGGATTCCGTTGACGCGCTTCTCCGCGGCCTGCTTGGCCTCGGTCGTCTCCGACATCACATGCGCGCGCAAGGCGATGCGCAGCAGGTTGATGTCGGCGCGCAGCTCGCCGATCGCGCGCACGCTTGGCAACCAGTTGGTGGCGATGTCGACCGTGTTGGCATTGATCGACTGCATGCTGGTGACGGCGAGCACACCGAGCCCGCACATGGTGACGAGCATGAAGGCGATGACCGAAATGATCTTCGTACGAATGGACATTGTTGACACGGAGGACCCCAGCTGACTGCGTGGTTCGGCCGCGTTCTGCCAGCGCCAGAGACGGCCCGAACATCCAGGTCTGCGCTGCGCTGCGCGGTCGAGGTCAGAGGATCAGAGGGCTCCGAAAATTCCGAACCCGCATGTCGTCTCTGACGACCTCATTGGGCGCGAAACAGGCTTATCGGAGGTTAATGCTGGAACCGTAAGATTACTGACAATGCGCGTAAAATGATGGCTCTCAGGGACGGCGCGGTGCTCCTGAACCGGCGCCCGAGGCACCGGATCTCCCGATACCGTTGACGGATCGTGTGGAAGCAAAACCACGAACTGCGTTCGGCAACATCACAAACGCCGTCTGAGCGCGAGAAGTGTGACGGACGGAGAACACGCCCTCAGCGGATTGGCGCCACGGCGCACCGGACCTCGAATCCGATGGCCAGCGGCGCAATCACCCGGACAGTTGGAACTCAGCCGACCGCTTCGGACATCAGGCGGATCCGGAACACTGGCTGCTTGGCTTCGTCGAGCAGCTCCATCTGCCACTCGGCCCCCTGCTGCAACGACTTCGAGATGCCACCGATCAGGTCGGAGCAGACAGCCGTCAGCTCGTTCCAGGCGGTTTCCCGGTTGGCGAATTCATAAGGCTGATCAGCAGCGCCAGAATAGCGGCCCTGGCTGATTCGGAAGAAATAAAGCGACATAACGACCCTTTCTCGTGGGCCACCCCCCTGGTTGCAAACTGCACACGAGTCACTACCGAGGCATGAATTTAAGATTCCGTACGACTACGGCGCAATGACCACTAACGTGCGGTCAGCTTAAAATATTGCTCTATGTTAATAGGGGACTGGTTTTTCAATAATCGGTGAACTAACAACTAATCGGTCGAGCGACGCAGCTCCGGCGCCGCATCCGACTTCGCGTTATCGGATCTGGTAATTTCGGTCTTCGCGTTTTCGGCCTTGGCGTTTTCGGCCTTGGCGGTTTCGGGCTTCGCGCTTTCCGCCTTGGCGGCCTTCGCAGGATCCGCCTTCAGGGGTTCTACCTTGCTGCGCTCCACCCGCGGGGTCTCGACCCGCGCCGCCACTTCGGTGTGCAAGCCGTCGGCAGCGGGAACAGCAGCGCGCGCGGCGCGCGGCCGCGCCACGGCGCGCGCCATCAGCATGGTGGCTCCGCCCTGATGCTGGAAGTCGCAATAGGCGAAGGCGCCGAGCCCGGAGACCGAGCCGCGGAAGCTGCGGTCGTCCTTCTTGTCGAGGTTGAAGCACGGCTCGAACGGCATGCCCTTGATGGCAGCGCAAACGTTCTGGCCGCGAATCTGCAGGGTGTTGCCGGGCAGGCGGATATGACGCACCGGGCCAGAGCCGGAGAACTGCACCGCGCCCGCCGCGCCCATGTCGTCGAGGATGCGGCCCGCGCCACGGGTGCCGTCGACGCAGGTGAAGGCGAACACCTTTCCGGCGACGAATTTGCGGGCCTCGTCGGCTGTCATCGAACCCGCAACCGCGGGAGCAATCACGGCACCGGCAGTCACGGTCCCCAGCAATATACGCGCGAGCATGCATCAAACTCCCACTTAACCCAACGCAGCGGGTAAGGCGGTATCTTTACCCCATGCTTACCATACCAACCATGGCAACAATGGAGCAGCATGGTTTGAAAAGTCTGAACATCCTCAGGATATTCTTACCACCGTACGGCCGCGGACCTGGCCCGCGAGAATCTGCGGCCCCAGCGACGCCACTTGGTCCAAGGCAATTTCGTGAGTGATTTCAGCTAGTTTTGCGCGATCCAAATCAGTGGCGAGGCGCTGCCAGGCCGCCTTGCGCGCCGGCAGCGGGCACATCACCGAATCGATGCCGAGGAGGCATACGCCGCGCAAAATGAATGGCGCCACCGACGATGGCAAATCCATGCCGGCAGCGAGGCCACAGGCGGCGATGGCACCGCCATATTGGGTCATCGCCAGCAGGTTGGCGAGCGTATGCGAGCCGACGCTGTCGATGCCGCCCGCCCAGCGCTCCTTCGCCAGCGGCTTGGCCGGCCCGGACAGCTCGTTGCGGTCGATGATTTCGGCCGCGCCGAGCGACTTGAGATAGTCGGCTTCGGCTAGGCGCCCGGTCGAGGCGATCACGTGGTAGCCGAGCTTGGCGAGCACCGCCGTCGCCACCGAGCCGACGCCGCCGGCCGCGCCCGTCACCACCACCGCCCCGCTGGCCGGCGTCAGCCCGTGCTTCTCCAGGGCCAGCACGGCCAGCATCGCCGTGAAGCCGGCGGTGCCGATGGCCATGGCATCCCGGGCCGACAGGCCCTGTGGCAGGCCGACGAGCCAATCGCCCTTGACCCGCGCCTTCTCGGCATAGGCGCCGAGATGGGTCTCGCCCATGCCCCAGCCGGTGCAGATCACGGCATCGCCCGGCTTCCAGGCGGGATGGCTGGACTGCTCGACCGTGCCGGCAAAATCGATCCCCGCGATCATCGGGAAGCGCCGGACCACCGGCGCTTTGCCGGTCAGCGCCAGCCCGTCCTTGTAGTTCAGCGCCGACCACTCGACCTTGACCATGACGTCACCGTCCATCAGCTCGGCTTCATCGAACTGCGTCAGCGTCGCGGTCGTTCCCTTGTCCGCCTTGTCGATCCGGATCGCCTTGAACGTTCCCACAGCGGCACTCCCTGCGCTTTCTTTGTCTCACGCCATGTTTAGCCGATCGGGTCGGCCGCGCAACTCAGGTCGCGGGAACGGCGCGCGCGACCGGCTTCTCAACGATCGGCAGGTTGATCAGCGCCGACAGCACGCCGAACAGGATCGAGAGCCACCAGATCGGCGTATAGGAACCGTAGCGCTCGAACACGATGCCGCCGAGCCAGACGCCGAGGAAGCCGCCGACCTGGTGGCTGACGAAGGCGAAGCCATAGAGCGTGGCGAGCCAGCGGGTGCCGAACATGATCGCGACCAGCGACGAGGTCGGCGGCACCGTGGAGAGCCAGGCGAGCCCGGAGACCGCGCCGAAGGCGATCGCGGAGGCCGCCGTGACCGGGAACGAGATGAAGGCGAGCGTCGCCAGCGCACGGGTGAAATAGATGAAGGACAGGATGTAGCGCTTCGGCAGCCGGCTCTGCAGCCAGCCGACACTGAGCGAGCCGATGATGTTGAACAGGCCGATCGCCGCGATCACCCAGCCGCCAACCTGCGCCGACAGGCCACGATCGACCAGGAACGCCGGCAGGTGCACGGTGATGAAGGCGAGTTGGAAGCCGCAGGTGAAGAAGCCGAGCACCAGCAGCACGTAGGAGCGGTGGCCAAACGCCTCCATCAGCGCGGTCGTGAACGACTGCTGCTCGGCCTCCGACGGCTTGGCCTCGGCCGCCGGCGGCGTCGCCACGGCGAGCGACAGCGGCACGATGAACAGCATCAGCGTTGCGAACACCATCAGCGCGCTCTGCCAGCCGAACTGGTCGATCAGCGCGACGCCGAAGGGAGCGAACAGGAACTGACCGAGCGAGCCGGCCGCCGTGCCGGCGCCGAGCGCGATGCCGCGGCGCTCCGGCGGCAGCAGCTTGCTGAACGCCGACAGGATGAGATTGAACGAGCAGCCCGACAGGCCGAAGCCGACCAGCACGCCGGCGCCGATGTTCAGCGACAGAGGCGAGCTGGAATAGCGCATCATCAGCAGGCCGCCGGCATAGAGCAGCGCGCCGACACAGATCACGCGCATCACGCCGAAACGATCGGCGATCGCGCCGGCGAGCGGCTGACCGAGCCCCCACAACAGGTTCTGCACCGCCACCGCAAGCGCGAACACGTCGCGTCCCCAGGCGAATTCACGGCTCATCGGCTGCACGAAGAAGCCGAGGCTGGAGCGCGGACCGAAGCTCAGCAGCGCAATCGCGCAGCCGCACACGATGATGACGACCGGCGTCCGCCAGCTCTGGCTGCGGGAGGCCGTGCCGAGATCGCCTGCCTGTACCGACATCCGTGTCCTCCCCTGCTGCGGTCGCTGTCCGCCGCGGCCTTCCGATTAATGCATTTGCATTGAACTCCCAAGCTCAAAAGCGGAACCCAGCCATGAAAAATTTCGATGCGGCGGCCAGCCATGAGTCCGTGTCATCCGAAGCGAGTTCCCGCAGCGGAACTCGCTCATGCGTCCTTGTCCCGGCGCGAAACGTCCTGGTGCGCGAGTCGCAAACGACGATTCATCCTGTGCGAGAGTGACCTTCAGAACAGCCGCTATTTGTCGCCAAACACCGATAAACAGCGAAGGAAGTCTCTGAAGAAGAACTAACAGGTACCGCGGTACACATGCGCACGGAATGTGGAATTTGGACATCACATGGACCACGATCAGATCGAGACATCCGGCCGCGTCGTGATCGTTGGTGCCGGAGTTGCCGGACTGTTCTGCGCGCTGAAGCTCGCACCGCAGCCGGTCACGCTGATCTCCGCGACCGCATTGGGTGAGGCCTCGTTCGGCGCGACGATGCAGGCCGACATCGCGGCAGCGGTTTCATCCGGCGACAGCCCCGATAGCCATGCCGCCGACATGATCGCTGCCGGTGGCGGCCTGGTCGACGCGACGGCTGCGCTGGCGCTCGCGCGCGACGCTTCGGCTGCAATCGAGGACCTGGTCCGCCTCGGCGTGGCTTTCGATCGTGATCACAGCGGCAGGCTGGCGACGTCTCGTGCGGCTGCGCACACCGCGCGACGGATTCTCAGCGTTCGCGGAGACTTCACCGGACAGGCGATCATCACCGCGCTGTCTCAAGCCGTGCGCGCAACGCCCTCGATCCGCATCATCGAGGGCCATGTCGCCGACGCGCTGCTGACGGAAGACGGCGCGGTGCGTGGCCTGCAACTGCGGCCGACCGACGACGATGCGGCCGCGCCGGTGCTGATCGCGGCGCCGGCAATCGTGCTGGCCACCGGCGGCATCGGCCGTCTGTTCGCCGCGACCACCAATCCGCCGCACGCCGCCGGCATCGGCCTCGCCATCGCCGCGCGCGCTGGCGCGGTGATTGCCGATCCGGAGTTCGTCCAGTTCCATCCGACCGCGATGATGACCGGTCACGATCCGGCGCCGGTGGTGAGCGAGAGCCTGCGCGGCGCCGGCGCCATCCTGGTCAACCGGCGCGGCCAGCGCTTCATGCTGCCGCGCCATCCGCTGGTCGATCTTGCCCCGCGCGACACGGTGGCGCGCGGCGTGATGGCCGAGATCATCGCCGGACGCGGCGCCTTTCTCGACGCGCGCGACGTGCTCGATGACGACGTCGCCGAACGCTATCCGATGCTGCACCGGGCCTGTACCGCCGCGGGGCTCGATCCGACCCGGCAGCCGATTCCGGTGGCGCCGGCGGCGCATTTCCACATGGGCGGGATCGCGGTCGACGCGCAGGGCCGCAGCTCGATCGAGGGGCTTTGGGCGGCGGGTGAAGTCGCAGCGACGGCAACGGACGGCGCCAACCACATCGCCGGCAACGCGCTGCTCGCCGCGCTGGTGTTCGCCCAGCGGATCGCCGCGGATATCTCCGGCCGAACGTTCACCGCGCCCTCCACGCTACAGGACATTGCGTTCGCCGATCCGGCCGGCCCCTGTGCCGGCGCTGCGGCGAGCTCGCTGCGCGAGACGATGACGGCGCAGCTCGGCGTCATCCGCGACGAGGAGCGGCTGGCGGAGGCCATCGCCGCGATTGCCAGGATGGAGCGCGACGCCGGCAGCCCGAGGCTGCGCAACATGGCGAGCGCCGCGCTGCTGATCGCCACCGCGGCCTGGAGCCGGCGCGAGAGCCGCGGCGCGCATTGCCGCGCCGACTGCCCCGCGGAGAATCCGAGTTTCGCGCAGCGGACGATGACCACATTGGCCGCTGCCCGCGAGATCGCCGACGAGCTCGCGGCACGGCCGACGGCGCGGCAGTCGCGGCCGTTGAGCGCGTAGCAAGAGCTGATCCGACTGCGTCACGACGGAGCTCGGCAGTCGCGTTTTCACCGTCATTCGTGATCACCGTCATTCCGGGTTCAGGGCCTGCGGCCTTGTCCCGGAATGACGGTGCTCATGACGAAGCAGCCATCGTCGCCCAATACAGATATCACGACTCGTTGTTATTTGCTGCCTCGCCGGTATTTGGGAGCAGGCACTATGTAATTAGTGCGTGCCGTGTCGGCCGCGTGCATCCATTGATCCGCGGGCGCTGGACGAACAAATCGGCCGTACCGTTGCGCTGGTGCTCGTAGTCATCACGCGCACGATCTGAGCGGCCCTCGCCAATGAGTTGGACGAGGCCTTTCGTCGAAGCAGATCACCGGCTGACGCTGATGCGAATCGCCGCACGGATCGAGCACATCCTCTACGCGCGCGACTAATTCGCATCGATCTGTGGGGATACGCCACATGCTCCTGCGCCATGGCTTCAGATCGTTCTCGGCCAGACGCCGCCGCATTATCTCGTGCGCCCCGGCGCCGACGGCATTTACCAGCACCAACTAAATGGCTGGACAGGTTCGCCATGATTTCGGCAAAAGAACCGCAGAACCTGTACAAATAAGAAAAAGAGATGGTCGAAATTTTGCGGTGCTCAAGTAGTAGCGCGCGTTTTGTCCGTCCTGCTGACGAGGAAATGGGAATTCACGGCTGCCAGATCGCCGATTCACCGCTTGGCATGGCCATAGATTCGGTCATCGGTCTCGCCGCCGGTTTGGAAGCCGAGTCGCCGAGCAGAAAGGCGCCAAACGGTCCAGGGAGTGTTGCGGGGCGACGCGATGGCGCGTGTCCGCAGGAGTAGTTGAGGATGAGTTCCTTATTGCGGAGTAGCGGATCGCGGATCACCGTGGGTGATGCGCAGAGCGAACGTTGGCGCCCGGCAAAGCCTGCCGCTTTGTCCAACAGCCTCGCGCATGCGACGTCTGCGCCTGATGAGGATGCGGCCACCGATCTCTCCCGGCCGTGGTGGCAAGCCGCTTCAGCGGTTGACGATGCGCCGATGCCAATGGCGCCAGCAGAAGCGGACCGATCCTGGCAGATCCCTTCACTCGATCCCGTCGTGATGCCTCCACCTCCGCCCGAACGGCTCGAATTCGATTCTGTTTTCCGGTTCGGTGCCGCAGTGGCCGCGCTTGCGTGCCTCGCGTTCTTTGCGGTGCGCATCATGCAGGCTCCGAACATTGAAACAGTTACGAAGTCTGAAGCGACCGCTTCATCGTCTCCCCGAAACTTCGGGACAGCGGGGAAATCGAAATCCGATGACGGCCAAGCATCGCTGGACGCCGCGGCGCACACGATCGGACGGGCCGATTCGATCGTGGCGTCGGTCCCGATCGTCAAGCCGGCTCCGGGCGGAGGCGAGACCCCGCAGTCAATTCCGCCGAAAGCATCTCGGACCATCGCGACCAGGAGCCCTGCACCGGCGGCCGCGTCTGCGCTGACCAAGAACGAGATCAGCGAAATGCTGAAGCGCGGACGCGATCTCATCGGCGCGGGCGACGTTGCGAGTGCCCGCCTGATCCTGGCGCATGTCGCGGAAGCGGACGCCGAAGCATCACTGACGCTGGCCGGCACCTATGACCCCGCGATCTTGTCCAACCTGAAAGCCGTTGGCGTCGCGCCCGATCCGGCCAAGGCCCGCGCCTGGTACGCGAGAGCCGCCGAACTCGGGTCACTCGAGGCTCGACGGCGGCTCGAGTGACCCGAGCTTCGAAACCGGGTGATCCAGCGCGGTCTCACGCCGGTCGCTGCGCAGGAATTGCGGCGGGGCGCGGACCGCCGGATCCTGGTCGATGGTGTCGTGCGGGCGACGCGCGTCCCCGCAAAGTGTTGTGTTGCGTGATGAGGTCCATGATGGGAATGTTTGATCGTCTGTTGCAACCGGCCTTGTCGTCGGCGCCCCGTGGTCCTCGGCTGCTTGGCGCGCCGGGTTCTCCGACCGTGGCGTTGCTCCTCGTGCTTGCCGCCGTGCCAGGCCTGGCGCGTGCTGCCGAGGGCGAGATCCGGATCGGCAATACGACGCCCTACAGCGGGCCGGCGGCCGCCTACGGCAGCGTGAGCAAGGTCATCTCCGCCTATTTCCAGAAGGTGAATGACGAGGGCGGGATCAGGGGCCGCAAGATCACCTACATCTCCTATGACGACGGCTATAATCCGCAGAAGACGGTGGAGCTGACACGACGGCTGGTGGAGGAAGACAAGGTCGACGTCATCTTTGCGAGCGTTGGAACAGCGACCAGCGCGGCGGTGCGGCCTTATCTCAACGCGAACAAGATACCGCAATTGTTCGTCGGCTCCGGCGCCTCGATCTGGGATCAGCCTCGCGACTATCCTTGGACCATGGGAGCGCAACCCAGCTACCAGATTGAAGCTCATATTCACGCGCAATATCTGCTCGAGCAACATGCCGGTGGCACGCGCATCGGTGTACTTTATCAAGACGACGAGTTCGGCAAGGACTATCTGAAGGGTTTGAAGGACGGGCTCGGCGGCAAGCTGCCGATCGTCGCGGAAGCGGCTTACGCGGTCACCGATGCCGACATCAATCAGCAGATCGCGAAGCTGAAGACCGCCGGAGCCAACATCCTGGTCGACGTCAGCACTCCGAAATTCACGGTGCTCGCGATCCGCCGCCTCGCCGAGCTCGGCTGGAGACCCGAGCACATCATCCCCACGGTTTCGGATTCGGTTGCCACCGTGCTGCAGCCTGCAGGCCTGCAGAACGCGGAAGGACTGCTTTCCGCCACCATCCTGTACGAGGGCGGTGTGCAGGGCGGCGATCCCGGCTTCGCCGAGTGGTCCGCGTTCATGGATCGCTACGCGCCTGCAATCAGCAAGAACAACAGCTTGGGAATCGTGGGCTACGCGCTTGCCAACCTGATGGTTGCGGTCCTGCGCAATTGCGGCGACGACTTCTCCCGCGACAACATCATGAGGCAGGCGCGTTCCTTGAAGGGGACGCCAATTCCCATGTTGATTCCCGGGATCGTCGCCAATACCAGCGCCAGCGACCACGCGCCGATTGAGCAGATGCAGATGAAGCGTTTCGTCGATGGCCATTGGGAACGGTTCGGGCCGGTGCGCAGCGGAATCGACCCGGGTGCGGTCAGCGATTCCTTCAAGGCGATCTTCCGCTATGCGTCGGCCAAGCGGGACCTCGCGAGCCAGCTCAACGCCAATACGGTGAGCCTGATGACGGGCTCGTATGGCAGCACCTATTCCCAGATGGGCGCCGACGTCGCCTCGGTCCTCAATGACGGCATCAACCTGCGGGTCATGCCGGTCCTCGGCAGCGGCTCGGTTCAGGCGGTGGCCGACATCCTCATGCTCAAGGGCGTCGACGTGGGAATCGTGCGCAAGGACACGCTGTCCTATCTCGAACGCAAGGACTTCGCGAGCAACATCCGCAATCAGCTCGTCTACGTCACCAAGATGTTCAACGAGGAAATGCATGTTCTGGCACCGCGATCGATCCGCACCATGCGGGAGCTCGACGGCAAGACCGTTGCGGTCGACCTGCCGGACGGCAGCACCTTCGTGACCGCGATCAACGTGTTCGAGCGGCTCGAGATCAAGCCGCATCTGCTCTATATCGAGCCACGCATCGCGCTCGAAATGTTGCGCAAGGGGGAGATCGACGCGATGATTGCGGTCGACGGCAAGCCGGTGCCCTGGCTCAGCCAGATCACGGATGCCAATCTGCATCTCGTCCCGGTCGGCTACGACAAGACCTTGCGCGAGGATTACCTTCCATCCAAGCTCACCGCGGACGACTACCCCAACCTGATCTCCAATTCCGAGTCGGTGGAAACGATCGCAGCAGAGGCAATCCTGGCGTCGTATAATTGGCAGCCGGGAAGCGACCGCGATCGCCGGCTGTCGCTGCTGGTCGAGTCGCTGTTCTCGCGCATGTCGCAGCTACAGCGGCCTCCCTTCCATCCGAAATGGCAGGAGATGGCGCCGCGCGCGCCGGTCGCCGGCTGGACCAGGTTCCGGGCCGCGCAGGAATGGCTCGATGGGACGACACGGATTCCGGCGGCCACTACGGCCACCGTTAAACCGTCGAAGCCGGTTGCGGCCGCCGCACCGTCCCCGCGCATTCCTGTCACGGCAAAGCCGGCGGCCGCAACGCCGCCGGACCAGGCGCGCCAGACCGAGTTGTATCGCCGCTTTCTCGAGTGGAATGCGACGCGTCGCTAGATGATTAGCGCCGCGTCCAGTTCGGATTGCTCTCGGCCTCGCTCTTGGCGGCCTCGGTGAGCTCGGCCGAAATGGCCGCGGTCTGCTGCGGCGTGCCCCAGCTCGGCGCGTCGCTGCCGTCGCCCCATTTCTTCGGCCGGTAGAAGGTGTGAACGCCGAACTTGTACATGCGCTTCATCTCGGCGACCCAGGACGGCCGCACCCAATAGGCATGATAGTGGGTCGACTTGCCCACCTCCGGCAGCCAGATCAGCCCGTCCAGCATGGCCTTCGCGATCTTCTTGGCGCGATCCCACATCTCGGGCTCGCGGATCACATCCGGATTGTTGTCGCAGGCGAAGGTGAACTGGCAGGCGAAGTGGCGGTATTTGTTCTGGTAGACGACGCCGCACACCGTCGTCGGATAATAGCCGGAGAACGCCCGGTTCAGCACGACCTGCGCCACGGCCATCTGGCCGCGCACCGCCTCGCCGCGGGATTCGAAATAGATCGCTTCGGCAAGGCACTTCTCGGACTTGAAGCGCGCCTTCTCGTCCGTGAGGCTCAACCGTTCGGCCGGAGTCCTGTCGCGCTGATTGTCGGTGTTGACCTCGCCTTTCGGCGCGATGCTCTCGCCGCCATCGCCGGCCTTGGCGGCATCGTCGGCCGGATGTGACAGCACCGCCATCGGCTTGAGGTCCGGATTCGGCATCACGATCAGCGGCGCCTCGCCCGGCAGCCATGTCTCCATGGTTCCGGCGGCAACGCCCAGCGACGACGTGCCGAAATAGAGATTGGACGTCTTGATGTTGAGGCCGTCGTAGCTGACGGCGCCATCTGCCAGAATTTGGTCGGCGGCAGGCTTCAGCTCGCCCGATGGCTGGATCTCGGACTTCGCCGCGTCGTACTGCACGAGCGGCGGCGCGCTCAGCGCCTCCTGCAATTCGGGATCGAGTGCAGAACGCTGCGGGAGTGGCGCCTGCGCCGGCGCTTCCGTCGTCTTGGCGCCGAACACCGAGGAGTTCGAATTGGGTTGCGTCGAGGGCGTGGGTGCAGGCTCGGAGGGCGCAGGCTCGACGGGCGCGGCCGATTCGGTCGGCTGCGCCGACGGCGTCGGGGGGCGCACGACGAGACGATCGCCCTTCAGCGTGCGATCGACCTTGGGGAAGTCGGAGGCCTGATAGCGTGGCGGAACCTGCAGCGCCGGATTGCGCGGCGTCGATCCGGTGATGTCGAGATCGCGCCCGTCGAGGCTTGCGAGGCGGATGCTCACCGCCTGCGGCGCCGAGGTTCCGATCGGACGACCGAAACTATAGGTGGCGAGCTGAATGGAGGCCGCAGCCGAGAACACACGCTTCTGCCAGCGTTCGGCGACGCCCGGCTGGCGGGCGAGCAGAGAAGCGATGTCTTGATACCCGGTCTCTGTCGGCATCAGAGCGAAGACGCAGAGACCGAGTCCGAAGGACGCAAATCGCGCGCCCTTCGGATCGGGACGCAGAACTAACATCGATACGCTCAACGCAACGCTTACTGGATCGACCGAACAACAGTGCTTCCGTGCAATTCGATCTTCTCTCTTCGTATCGGGTTTAGGTTGCCGAGGAGTTAATCCGCGTTGCAATTGTGAAACAGGCAAGCGGGGAAGTTGCAGAGCGCCGAGCGATCGATATGTGTGGTAAACAGCGCACCGACGAGAACGGTGAACATTCAGTCAACAGATGCGGTGAATGAAAATCATCTGCACATCATGAGGCGGAGTGTTCCATCGGAACTGCGACGTTCGCTCTCTCCACTCGTCATTCCGGAGCGTCCCCGGAATGACGGCGGTGGTGGAGAAGAAGTGCACCTTGCGTCACGTGCGCGCCCCATCGCGACGAACCCTCACCAATGAAAAAGGCCGGCAACATGTGCCGGCCTTCATCAGGATTAGATCGATCGCAGCAGGATCAGGCCTGGCTCGCGATCTCCTTGCCGAGCGCGGATTGCGCAGCGGCGAGGCGCGCGATCGGCACGCGGTAGGGCGAGCACGACACGTAGTTCATGCCGACCTTGTGGCAGAACGCGACCGAGGCGGGATCGCCGCCATGCTCGCCGCAGATGCCGACCTTGAGGTTGGGTCGCGTGGCGCGGCCGCGCTCGACGCCGATCTTGACCAGTTCGCCGACGCCCTCGCGGTCGATCGAGATGAACGGATCGATCTCGAGAATGCCCTTGGCGACGTAGGCGCCGAGGAAGCTGCCGGCGTCGTCGCGGCTGATGCCGTAGGTCGTCTGCGTCAGGTCGTTGGTGCCGAACGAGAAGAACTCGGCGGCCTCCGCGATCTGGCCGGCCATCAGCGCTGCGCGCGGCAGCTCGATCATGGTGCCGACCTGGTACTCCAGCTTGGCGCCGGTCTCGCGGATCACGGCCTGCGCCATCGCGTCGATGCGCGCCTTGACCAGGTCGAACTCCGCCTTGGTGGCGATCAGCGGCACCATGACCTCAAGGCCGACGGCCTCGCCGGTGCGCTTCTCGGCCTCGACCGCCGCCTCGAAGATCGCGCGCGCCTGCATCTCGGCGATCTCCGGATAGGCGATGGCGAGACGACAGCCGCGGAAGCCGAGCATCGGGTTGAACTCCGACAGCTCGCGGGCGCGGTCGGCCAGGCGCCGCGGATCGGTGTTCATCGCGCGGGCGACTTCCTCGACCTCGGCCTGGGTGTGCGGCAGGAACTCGTGCAGCGGCGGATCGAGCAGGCGGATCGTGACCGGCAGGCCCTTCATGATCTCGAACAGCTCGACGAAGTCGGCGCGCTGCATCGGCAGCAGCTTGGCGAGCGCGGCGCGACGCTCCTGCTCATCCTCGGAGAGAATCATCTCGCGCACCGTGCGGATGCGCGTCTCCTCGAAGAACATGTGCTCGGTGCGGCACAGGCCGATGCCCTCGGCGCCGAACTTGATCGCGGTGCGCGCATCCTCCGGCGTATCGGCATTGACGCGCACGCCGGTCTCACGCACGGCATCCGCCCAGCCCATCAGGGTGCCGAACTCGCCGGACAGCTCCGGCTCGATCATCGGCATGCGGCCGGCCAGCACCTGGCCAACGGAGCCGTCGATGGTGATGACGTCGCCGGTCTTGAAGGTGCGGGAGCCGATGCTCATCGTGCCGCGGCCGTAGTCGACGCGGATGGTGCCGCAGCCGGACACGCAGGGCTTGCCCATGCCGCGCGCGACGACGGCGGCGTGCGAGGTCATGCCGCCGCGGGTGGTGAGGATGCCCTCGGCGGCGTGCATGCCGTGGATGTCCTCCGGCGAGGTCTCGATGCGGACCAGGATCACCTTGCGACCGTCGGCCTGCAGCTTGGTGGCCTCGTCCGAGGAGAACACGATCTCGCCGGATGCCGCGCCCGGCGAGGCCGGCAGGCCGGTGGCGACCACGTCGCGCTTGGCGGAGGGATCGATGGTCGGATGCAGGAGCTGATCGAGCGAGGCCGGATCGACGCGGAGCACGGCGTCGCTCTGCGAGATCAGGCCCTCATTTGCGAGCTCGACCGCGATGCGCAGCGCCGCCTTGGCGGTGCGCTTGCCGCTGCGGGTCTGCAGCATCCACAGCTTGCCGCGCTCGACCGTGAACTCCATGTCCTGCATGTCACGGTAGTGCTTCTCAAGCAGCGTGTAGATGCGGGTCAGCTCGTGGAAGGCGTCGGGCATCGCGACTTCCATCGACGGCCGGTCCGAGCCGGACTCCCGACGCGCGTCCTCGGTGATGTCCTGCGGGGTGCGGATGCCGGCGACGACGTCCTCGCCCTGCGCGTTGATCAGGAACTCGCCGTAGAGCTTGCTCTCGCCGGTCGAGGGATTGCGCGTGAAGGCGACGCCGGTGGCCGAGGTGTCGCCCATGTTGCCGAACACCATGGCCTGGACGTTGACGGCGGTGCCCCAGGATTCCGGAATGTCATGCAGCTTGCGATAGGTCACCGCGCGCGTGTTCATCCAGGATGAGAAGACGGCGCCGATCGCGCCCCACAACTGGTCGTGCGGGTCCTGCGGGAAGTCCTTGCCGGTCTCGTGCGCGACCGCGTCCTTGTATTTGCCGACCAGCATCTCCCAGTCCTCGGAGCTCAGATCGGTGTCGAGCTGATAGCCCTGGGTGTCCTTGAAGCTGTCGAGGATGTCCTCGAAGTGATGGTGCTCGAAGCCGAGCACGACATCCGAATACATCGTGATGAAGCGGCGATAGCTGTCGAAGGCGAAGCGGCGATCGCCGGACAGCGAGGCCAGCGCTTCCACCGTCCGGTCGTTGAGACCGAGATTGAGCACGGTGTCCATCATGCCCGGCATCGAGGCGCGGGCGCCGGAGCGCACCGAGACCAGCAGCGGGTTCTCCGGATCGCCGAACTTCTTGCCGGTCAATTTGCCGATGTAGTCGAGCGCCTTGTCGACCTGCGACTGCAGCTCCTTCGGATAGGTCTTGTCGTTGGCGTAGAAGTAGGTGCAGACCGAGGTCGGAATGGTGAAGCCCGGAGGCACCGGCAGGCCGAGATTGGCCATCTCGGCCAGATTGGCGCCCTTGCCGCCGAGCAGGTCGCGCAGGCCGGCTTTGCCTTCGGCCTTACCGTCACCGAAGGTGTAGACCCACTTGTTCGGCTTGATCGCGGTGACCGCGCTCTTGGCCGGGGCCTTCGCAGCCGACGCCTTCACAGCCTTGGCGACCGGCTTGGCAGCCGTCTTGGCCGGCTTCTTCGGAGCGGTTTTCACTGGCGCTTTCGGTGCAGACCTGGGCGCGACCTTGGCCGGGGCCTTGGCGACGGGCTTCGACGCCGTCTTGAGCGCCTTGCGCGGTGGAGCGAGTGCTGCGGTCTTGGCCTTGCCCGGCTTGGAAGGCTTTGATTTCGCTGTAACTTTCTTAGACTTCGCTACCGCTTTGGCCATGAGGTGCTTCGATCCGCAAATGGGAGGAGAAATCGCGCGCCTTACACCACTTTGGGCGCCGCGGCGCAAGCTCGGGGGTTCCCGACCTTGGGACTAGAACCTGGGGACTAGAAGTGGAGCCACTTCAGCAGGCCCATGCCAATCAGGCCGTTCAGGATGAGGAAGATCGCGACGATCAGGTTCAGCAGGCGCGGCATGATCAGGATCAGGACGCCGGCGATCACGGACATGATCGGCGAGATATGGGCAACGGTCAGGGTCATCGACAAGCTCTGAATGATTGAAGGACGAGGCTGGGGCGATTCGATTTGGCCGGACTTTATCCTGGCCCATCGTGGCGGAATAGGAGACGCACGGCACGAGTTCCGGTTCCCCCACCGCTGAATCTGCCGCAAAAATGCCGCCGGTTCCACGTGGCCCCGCGCGGAACGATGACCTGTTGCCGGCATTGGGAAGCAGGTGCCGGCACGCGCCGGTTTCTCTCAGCGATCAACAGCTCAGGAGTCCCGTCCCATGCGAACCCATCTCACCCTTGCTGCCCTCATGGCCGCACTCGTGATACCGGCGGCCGCACAGGCGCAATCCTACACGACGGGCGTCGGGCGCAGCGTCGTGGTCGAGGAGGACGCTCCAGTGATCACGGTCGAGCGACGGCCGGAGTTTCGCGAATATGTCGTCCGCGAGCGTGTTCCCAACTATGTGATCCCCGATCGCGTCGTTGTTGGCACCGTGCTGCCAGAGTCCGGTGTTACATATTACGACGTTCCGCAGCGCTTCGGTGCGACACCTTATCGCTACACCGTGGTCAACGGCGAAACTGTCCTGGTCGAACCGCGATCGCGGCGGATCATTCAGGTCGTTGAATAGTTATAGAGCTGCATTTGGTCGCCAACGCCCCCGCAAGCGGCCAGATGTAAAAGGCCCTGCCCGGTTCCCCCCGCCGGGTAGGGCTAATTTTTATTGGCGCGTAACTTGTAGGGTGGGCAAAGCGGCCGCCGAAGGCGGCAGCGTGCCCACCATTCGGCAGCAACTCCGCTGCGAGACGGTGGGCACGGCGCCATTGCGATCGCGGGACGTGGGGATAGCACGGCAGCGCCTTTGCCCACCCTACGTTGCGATAGGGCGATCAGCCCTCGATCTTTGAGAAGTCGGCCACCGCACGCGTCGCGCTGCGGATCTCGTTCAAGAGCTTCAGCCGGTTCTCGCGGATCTTGGCGTCGTCATCGTTGACCTTCACCTTGTCGAAGAACGCATCGACCGCCGGCCGCAGCTTCGCCATCGCGTGCATCGCCGCGGCAAAGTCTTCCTTGGCGACGGCAGCGCCGGCTTCCGAGCCAACCTCGCCGATCGCCTTCGCCAGTGCCTTTTCCTCGTCCAGCCTGTAGAGCGCCGCATCCGGCGCGCCGTCGAACTTGCGCTTGTCCTTCTTCTCCTCGATCGCGAGGATGTTGGACGCGCGCTTGGTGCCGGCAAGCAGGTTCTTGCCGTCGTCGGTCTCGAGGAATTTGCCGAGCGCCTCGACGCGGCGGACGACCATCAAGAGATCATCCTGGCCGCCGAGCGCGAACACCGCGTCGACGAGATCATGCCGCGCGCCCTGCTCGCGGAGCTGGACCTTGAGGCGATCGGCGAAGAAGGAGAGGAGATTAGACGATCGCTCGTCCACTTCCTTGCGTATCAGCTCGGCCTTCTTCTCATCTCCACCTTGGGCTTCTAGAAGATACGGATCCCAATGGCGAAGAGATTGAATGCGCTTCTCCAGGACATTATCCAGTCCGGGCTCGACAGCCTCTAGCAAGCCGACTTGCTCTGCCACACTCATTACTCGTTCGATGTCGGCAGTTCTCCCTTCGATAGACTGGCTCAGCGAAGCCATCGTATTCAACAGTCTCAGAACGATTCCAAACGGAAATCTAAGTTCGTTTTCCAAAATCAGCCTGATCACGCCCAGCGCCGCGCGGCGCAGAGCATACGGGTCTTTCGATCCCGTCGGCTTCTCGTCAATCGCCCAGAATCCAACCAGCGTGTCGAGCTTGTCCGCGAGCGCCACCGCAACCGAAACAGGATCAGTCGGCACACGATCGGCAGGCCCCTGCGGCTTGTAGTGCTCCTCGCAAGCGGCGGCGACGGACGGGTCCTCACCTTGAGCGAGTGCATAGTACTTGCCCATCAGACCCTGTACTTCTGGGAACTCGCCAACGACTTCTGTCAAGAGATCGGCTTTTGCAAGCCTTGCGGCCCGTTTCGTCTTTTCGACGTCGGCGCGCACCAACTTGGCAAGCACCGCCGCCACCTTCTCTATCCGCGCAATGCGCTCTGCCTGTGTGCCGAGCTTCTCGTGGAACACGATCTGCTCGAACTTCGGCAGCCGGTCCTCGAGCCTCGTCTTCAGATCCGTCTCATAGAAGAACTTCGCGTCCGACAGCCGGGCGCGGATGACGCGCTCGTTGCCGGCAATGATCGTCTTGCCGCCGTCGGTGGCCTCGATGTTCGCGGTCAGGATGAACTTTGGCGCCAGCCCGCCGGTCTTGGGGTCGCGCACCACGAAGCATTTCTGGTTGTTGCGGATGGTGGCGCGGATCACCTCGCCGGGGACCTTGAGGTACTCCGGATCGAACGAGCCCATCAGCACGACCGGCCATTCGACCAGGCCCGCGACCTCGTCGAGCAGCACGGGGTCCTCGACCAGCTCATAGCCTTGCGCAAAAGCGAGCTGCTTGGCGTCGGTGACGATGGTGTCCTTGCGGCGGTCAGGATCGAGCACGACCTTGGCGTCGAGCAGCTTGGCCTCATAGTCCTCGAAGCGCCGCACCGAGATTGGCGCGGGCGCCATGAAGCGATGGCCGTAGGTGGTCTGTCCCGCCTCGATGCCGTCGACGGCGAAGCCGATGACGTCCGGCTCCTCGGTCTCCAGGCCGAACGTGGCGGTGATCGCGTGCAGCGGCCGCACCCAGTTCAACGCGCCCGGTCGCTCCGAGCGCTTGCCCCAGCGCATCGATTTCGGCCAGGGGAACGTTCTGATGATCACCGGCAGCATCTCGGCGAGCACGTCGAGCGTGGCGCGGCCGGGCTTCTCGATCAGCGCGACGTAGAAATCGCCCTTCTTCGGATCGCGCTGGATCGTGGCCTCCTCGATCGAGGACAGGCCGGTCGCCTTGAGGAAGCCTTGGATCGCGGCATCGGCGCCGCCGACGCGCGGGCCCTTGCGCTCCTCCTTCAGGTCCGCCTGCCGCGCCGGGATGCCGTGCACGGTCAGCGCCAGCCGCCGCGGCGTCGCGAACGCCTTGGCGCCCTCATAGACGAGACCCTCGGCGACCAGCTTGTCGGTGACCATGCGGCGCAGATCCTCGGCCGCCTTGGCCTGCATGCGCGCAGGAATTTCTTCGGAGAACAGTTCGAGAAGGAGGTCGGGCATATTTAGAACTCGTTCGCAGGGCTGGCGGTGCTGCACTCCCCTCCCCCTTGCGGGGAGGGGTTGGGGGTGGGGGTCAGCGCGCGCTGAAGGTCGTGGGGAGCATCGTTGGCACAGCCGAGATCATCATTGTCGGCAAACGACCATGTGCGACCACGTACAAGGCCGTGGAGACCCATCAGGCATCTCGCCTGGGGACCCCCACCCCCGCCCCCTCCCCGCAAGGGGGAGGGGAGCAGAGGCACCGCGTGTGTTGCGAGGTTGAGCTGCAAGACAAATCTCGATGCGAATGAGGAATTATTTTCCCGAGCGCCCCTCCCGCTCCAGGAATGATGAAGCGTCCGAGCCGCGAAGCTCTAACCAGCCCCCGCCCCGCCCGCCTCCGTATGCAGCCAGGCTTCGCCGCAGGCTTTGGCGAGCTCGCGGACGCGCAGGATGTAGCTCTGGCGCTCGGTGACGGAGATCACGCCGCGCGCATCGAGCAGGTTGAACACGTGGCTCGCCTTGATGCACTGGTCGTAGGCCGGCAGCGCCATCAGGTGCTCCCGACGATTGCCCTCGCGCCAGCCGGCATCGAGATATTTGCGGCAGGCGCCCTCGGCCATCTTGAACTGCTCGAACAGCATGTCGGTGTCGGCATGCTCGAAATTGTGCCGCGAATATTCCCGCTCGGCCTGCAGGAAGACGTCGCCATAGGTGACCTTGGCGTCGCCGTCGCGGCCGTTGAAGTTGAGGTCGTAGACGCGGTCGACGCCCTGGACGTACATCGCGAGACGCTCGAGGCCGTAGGTGAGCTCGCCGGCGACCGGCGCGCATTCGAAGCCCGCGACCTGCTGGAAATAGGTGAACTGCGACACCTCCATGCCGTCGCACCAGCACTCCCAGCCGAGACCCCAGGCGCCGAGGGTCGGACTCTCCCAGTCGTCCTCGACGAAGCGGATGTCGTGCACGGCGGCGTCGATGCCGATGGCGCCGAGCGACTTCAGGTACAGCTCCTGAAGGTTCGGCGGCGACGGCTTCATGATCACCTGGAACTGGTAGTAGTGCTGCATCCGGTTCGGATTCTCGCCGTAGCGGCCGTCCTTCGGCCGCCGCGAGGGCTGCACATAGGCGGCATTCCACGACTTCGGCCCAAGCGCGCGCAGGGTCGTCGCCGGATGGAAGGTGCCTGCCCCCATCTCCATGTCGTAGGGCTGCAGGATCACGCAGCCCTGCTCGGCCCAGAACCGCTGCAGGGCCAGGATGAAGCCCTGGAACGAACGTTCGGGGCGCATGTGCAGAGGTAGCGAGTCCATCGTCGGTATCGGTCTTTCGCAGGCGTCGGAAAAGCGCGCGGACCGTATCGGCGGGGACATCAGGAATCAAGGCAATAGGGTCTCCGAACGGCGGCGACGTGCCGTCGTTCGAAGATCAGCGGCTCGCGTCAGCCCGGCCGGTAGGCGCCCGTGACGGGATCGCGGCGCAGAGTCTTGATCTCGGCTGTCTGCGCGGCCTCGGCGACGCGCGACAGTCGCGCCTCTTCGAGCTCCCGGTTGATCTTCTGAGCGGCCTTGTAGGCCCAGCGAACCACGGCAAGCCCGCCCAGCATACCCGCGAAAGCAACGAACGGCGGCATTGGTCGATCCTCGTTCATGAACAGAGCCACCCCGATTCCCATTGTCGCCGATCCCGGTTCCCCCCGCAATCCGGATTGCGAGGGGCGAAATGGCGCGGCCTCCAGCTCTAGAACCCGAAACGGGCCCAGATCGCCCGGGTTTCTGCCGCGGAGATCAGCTCCTCGGCCAGCCCCGTCCAGCCGAATCCCAGGCTGCCGGCGCCCGCGGCGCGGCGGCCGAGCAGACCCGACAACAGGCCGGCCGCCGGCGCCACGACAGGCGTTGCGACCTTGTCGCCGAAGCGGGTGCGCAGCACCGCGCGCAGGTCGCCGATGGCGTCCGCCAGCCCCAGCGTGACGGCGCTGTCGCCGGCCCAGTACTCGCCGGTGAACAACACATCGTCGGCGCCCTTCAGCCGGGTCGCGCGGCTCTCCTTGACCAGCGAGATGAACAGCGCGTGGATCTCGCGCTGGATCTTCTTCAGCCGCGCCACGTCGTCGGGATTCTCCGGCAGGAACGGATCGAGCATCGCCTTGTGCTCGCCGGCCGTATACAGCCGGCGCTCGATGCCGATCTTCTTGATCAGGTCCTGCAGCCCGAACGAGCCGCCAACCACGCCGATCGAGCCGAGGATCGAGGAGGGATCGCAGAAGATCTCGTCGCCGGCGCAGGCGATCATGTAGCCGCCGGAGGCCGCGACGTCCTCGACGAACACGAGCACCGGCAGCTTCTTCTCCGCCGCGAGCTGGCGGATGCGCAGATAGATCTGGCGCGACTGCACCGGCGAGCCGCCGGGCGAATTGATCACCAGCGCCACGGCCTTGGCGTTGCGCATGGAGAAGGCGCGCTCCAGCACCTTGGCGACGCCCGCAAGCGTCAGCCCCGGCCGCAGCGGCGTCACTGCGCCGATCACGCCGGACAGGCGGACGACCGGCACCACCGGTACGCCGCGCAGCCGCGCCGGAAGCAGCGCCTTCAGGTGATCGAAGAGCCCGGCCGCATCGCTTGGTTGTGTCAAATTGTCCACCATCCTGTTACCTCGGATTAACCACTTTTTATCGCGCCGCTGCCATTCAAAGGGCTGGAACGAGCCTTGCAATCTCCTGGGCAATCGCACGGCGAGCCAAGGTGCAGAGTGCGGCGGAGGAATACATGAAGGTCTACCTGTTGATGCTGCTGATCGGTACTCTATTGACTGCGATCCGTTTCACGACGGTAACCGAACGCCCGTCGGAAGCTCAGACGCAATAACGCCCGACCTCGATCAACCGTTCAGGGGGTGCCCAAAGCCAGCGCCCCCTGCCCCGACAGCACACGCACGGCCTCGTCATTCGGCACGCCTGCCGCCTCGTTCAGCACCACTCCGGCGAGAATCTGGGTCGGCGCCCGCCCTCCCTTAACGGCCCTGACCAGGATACGGATCGCCGGCTTGCCCGCTTGGCCGTGAACCGGTTGAACGGCAAGACTGCCGAAGCCGCGCGCCAGCGCCGCGACAACCTCGCTCAAACCATCGGCCCGCCAGATCAAGGTCAGCACGCCACCGGATTTCAGCATCCGCCGCGCGGCATGCGTCCAGATCTCCAACGTCGTCGCCGTTGCCATGTGCGCGGTCGCGCGCGCGGCGTCGGGCGAGGCGCGGTGGCGCGCGGCATCGTGGAATGGCGGATTCATCAGCACGACGTCGACACTGTCGGGCCCGAGCCCTGCGGCAGTGAAAGCGGCTGCGGCCGCGGCGACGTCCAGCACCACGACCTCCGCCGGCAAGGCATTGGCGCGTGCGTTGTCGCGCGCGAGGCACGCCAGATCCGGCTCGCGCTCGACCAGCGTCAAGCTGAGACCGCCGACGCGCCGGGCCAAGGCCAGCCCGGCCGTCCCCACGCCGGCACCGAGATCGACCACGCGATCGCCCGAACGCGCGGCCGTCGCCGCCGCCAGCAGGATTGCATCGTGGCCGGCGCGATGGCCCGTCGTGGGCTGCCGCAGCCGCAATTGGCCGCCGAGCACGGCATCCTCGGAAATGTCGACAGCGTCACTCATCAGGGCGCAGTTCATGCGCCAGACCGGCGTCGGTGAGAAGTCGCCGGGCCTGGAGATTGTCGTCCTCATGCACGAGGATCCTGCGCGGCAGGATGCCGAGCGAGCCTTCGATGACGCTCATGTTCTGATCGAGCACGAGGTGATGGATGTCGGCGCCGTCGAGCAGCGCCCCTATCGCCGAAACCAGCACGATATCATTGGTCCGAACCAATTCCTTCAATCGTTATGTCTCCATGCGGGCTTGGGTCAAGAAGGCTTGGGTCAAGAAGGCTCGGGTCAAGAAGGCTCGGGTCAAGGTTCCGTGTCTGCCCTTGCCGCCTGCGGCCGCAGTTTCTATTGTCGTTTCGAGCATAGCAAAATCGGAGACCAGAGTGGCGGTTATCGTACCTTTCGAGAGTCCATCGGGAGCCTCCATCGATGGGCTGGTCGCGCTGGTCGCAGCCGACATGGAACGGGTCAACGCTACGATTTTGTCGCGCACCGGCTCGGACGTCACGATGATCCCGGAGGTCGCAAACCACCTGATCTCCTCCGGCGGCAAGCGGCTGCGGCCGATGCTGACGCTGGCGATGGCGCATCTCACCGACTACGCCGGCGATGGTCACGTCAAGCTCGCCGCGGCCGTCGAGTTCATGCACACGGCGACGCTGCTCCATGACGACGTGGTTGACGAGAGCGAAATGCGCCGCGGCAAATTGTCGGCGCGCATGCTGTGGGGCAACGAGGCCAGCGTGCTGGTCGGCGACTTCCTGCTCGGCCAGGCGTTCCGCATGATGGTCGAGGTCGGCTCGCTGCGCGCGCTCGACATTCTCTCGGCCGCCGCAGCCACGATTGCCGAAGGCGAGGTGATGCAGCTTGCCGCCGCCAAGAACACCGCAACGACCGAGGACGAATATCTCGCCGTGATCCGCGGCAAGACGGCGGAACTGTTCGCTGCCGCCTGTG
This sequence comes from Bradyrhizobium sp. SZCCHNPS1003, assembly GCF_032381555.1. Lineage (NCBI taxonomy): Bacteria > Pseudomonadati > Pseudomonadota > Alphaproteobacteria > Hyphomicrobiales > Nitrobacteraceae > Bradyrhizobium > Bradyrhizobium sp. SZCCHNPS1003. The sequence continues at coordinate 24,829 of NZ_JAUHIU010000009.1, read as the reverse complement.
AGGTCGGCCCGGTGCTCGCCGACCGTCCCAAGGCCGAGCAGGCCGCATCCCGGTCTTTCGGCATGAATCTCGGCATCGCCTTCCAGCTCGTCGACGACGTGCTCGACTATGGCGGCAAGGCCGCCAAGCTCGGCAAGAATGTCGGCGACGATTTCCGCGAGGGCAAGATCACGCTGCCGGTGGTGCTGGCGTTCCGCCGCGGCAGCGACAGCGAGCGTGCCTTCTGGATCAAGGCGCTGGAGCGCGGCGAGATCAGCGATCACGATCTCGACCATGCGATCGGGCTGATGAACAAGCACCGTGCCTTGGAGGACACGATCAGCCGCGCGCATCACTACGGCGCCATGGCCGTCGACGCGCTGGCGCTGTTCCCGGCGTCACCGATGAAGGCGGCGCTGGAGCAGGTGGTGGCGTTCTGCCTGGCGCGGTCGCATTAGTTCGTCCGTCTGCCGAGAGACCGTCACCCAAGCAAGTTCTGTAGGGTGGGCAAAGGCGCCCTGCCCAGCTGATGCGACAATCACGCTGCAATGGCGCCGTGCCCACCATCGGGCGTCGTGCCCCGCGGTGAGACGGCGGGCACGGCGCCACCACGACCTTGTGCCGGGCTGCAGCCAGGCTGCGCCTTTGCCCACCCTACGAATCATCAGCGCGCCGGCATCGCGAGGAGCGTAGCGACGACGCGATCCAGGGCCGCAGCAAAGAGTCTCGATGCTTCGCTCGCAATGAGGGCCGAGCCAGCAAACTAGCTCAGCGTCCCCGCATGCACCCACCATTCAGGGTGCGCGGCTGCGATCGCAGCGCCGGCCGACTTTGCATCCGCCTCGCTGCCATAGATCGCAAAGCAGGTCGCGCCGGAGCCGGACATGCGCGCCAGCAGCACGCCTGAACTCGCGCGCAGCGCGTCGAGCACCGTGCCGATGATCGACTGCACCTTCAGGGCGGGCGGCTCCAGATCGTTCTTCACCTGATCGAGTGCAGCGATCCAGTCTCCGACCGACGCGCCGGCCTGCGGCCAGGACGGCGCCGTGAGGACATCGGTCACGCCGACCAGCAGCTCGCCAGGCTTCAGGCCGAGCGCCTGGAACACGTCCTTGGTCGCGACCGGCACCCGCGGATTGATCATCACGCAGGGCAGGACGGGAAGCGCAAGCGGCTGCAGGTTCTCGCCGACGCCGGTCATGGTGCAGGCGCGCGAGGGCACGCAAACCGGCACGTCGGCGCCGGTTTTCAAGGCAACCGCAGTGAGGCGCGGATCGTCCAGCGACAGGCCGTTCAGCTTCGCCAGCAACCGCAGCGCCGCTGCGGCATCGGCCGAGCCGCCGCCGATGCCGGCGGCGACCGGCAACACCTTCTCCAGCGTGAACGCGCCGAGCTTCAGGCCGGGAACGGCCTCCGCCAGCAGACGCGCCGCCTTCAGCACCAGATTGTCCGTGGTCTCGCCACAGGCCTCTGCCAGAGGTCCGGTCGTGGTCAGCCTCAGCTCCGGCCCCGGCACCAGCGTGAGCTGGTCCGCGCAATCCGCAAAGGCGACGACGCTTTCGAGATCATGATAGCCGTCGACCCGGCGGCCGACGACCCGCAGGGTCAGATTGACCTTGGCGCGCCCCTGCTCCTGCAGCGCGCCGGTGACCGTGGACGCCAACATCGGCGCAATGCCCCCAGCATGTTCGGTGGTGGAGCTCAGATGCCAACTCGCCGCGGCCCGAGGCCGAAACGAACGTGGCCGGCAACCGCCACACGCTTCATCAAAATCATCCGGGCTCCCCGGCAAGCCGGGGAGCCCGTGACGGCTCTCACATCGTGATCAGGACGAACTAGCCGCCCTTGCCGTCGTCCTTCTTGGCGTCGGACGGCGTATCCTTGGTGTCGTTGCTGGCCGCAGCGGGTGCCGGATCATCAGTCAGGCCGTTCTGGATCTTGGCCTCGATCTTCGGCAGCTCCTCGGCCTCGGGCTTCAGGTCGCGGGCATGGGCCCACTGGAACTTGGCTTCCAGCTTGCGGCCGATGCGCCAATAGGCGTCGCCGAGATGGTCGTTGATGGTCGGATCCTCGGGCTTGAGGTCGATCGCGCGCTCGAGGTTCTTGACCGCCTCCTCGTAATTGCCGATGCGGTAATAGGCCCAGCCGAGCGAGTCGACGATGTAGCCATCGTCCGGCCGCTGCTCGACGGCACGCTTGATCATCTTCATGCCTTCGTCGAGATTGATGCCCTGGTCGATCCAGGAATAGCCGAGATAGTTCAGCACATGCGGCTGGTCGGGCTGCAGCTCGAGGGCCTTGCGCATGTCGGCCTCAGCCTTCGGCCACTGCTTGGAGCGCTCCAGGCAGATGCCGCGGTAGTAGTAATAGACGCTGTTGGCCTTTTCATTGTTCACCGGCAGCGAATCGACGCCGAGCGAATAGGTCTTGGCGCAATCGGCGAACTTCTTGCGGCCGCGCTCGATGTTGCCGAGCGCCATGATCGCCTCGAGATCCTTCGGATCCTGCGCAATGACGTCCTTGAGGATCTTGATCGCCTCGTCGCTGCGGTCGGCGCTGTCGAGATCGGTGGCGAGCTGGATCTGCGCATTGCGCTTCAACGGCGAGCTCGCCGGCACCCGCTCATAGACCTTGATCGCCATCTGCGGCTTCTTCACGGTCTCGTAGAGATCGGCGAGCGACAGCAGCGCCAGCGGATGATTCGGCTGCAGATGCAGCGCGAGCTGCAGATAGACCAGCGCCAGATCCTCGCCGCCGCGGCGGCTCAAAGTGGCGCCGATGCCGTACAGCGCCTCGGCGGCGCCGGCCTGCGCCGAATCGACCAGCGACGGCAGCTTCTTGCCGGCCTTGGTCTCGCGCAGGCCCTCCTGCACCAGCGGATGGCGCGCGAGCTTCTTGTCGAAGGCTTCATAGATCGCGGACGCGGCGGCCGCATCCTTGTTGCGCGACAGCCAATGCGCATAGGCCTCGGTGATCCGCAGCATCGAATCGTCGAGCTTGTAGGCGCGCTCGAACCGCGTGCCGGCGTCCTTCTCCTTGCCGGCCAGCTCCAGGATCATGCCGGCATGGAGGTCCTTGAACAGCGGATACCATTCGGGACCAGTCAGCTTGTCGATATTGGCGACGGCGGTCTTCGAATCGCCCGCACCGGCCGCGGCCCACGCCGACAGCAAGGTGGCGACGAGATCGGTGATCGGCCCGCGCACCGATTGGTTGATGTTGGTCTGGGCGGCTGTGTATTTCTTCTGCTTGATGTCCTGCACGCCGACCACGAGGCGCGCGATGCGGTTCGACTTGTCGATCGTGAGCACGCGCTCGGCCAGCTTCACGGCCTCGTCGATGTCGCCATCGGCGACCGAGGAGATGAAGGCGCGGTCGAGCAGCTCGTTGTTCTTCGGGTCGCTACGTAGCGCCGAGCGGTAGAACGCCGCCGCCGAGGCCGCGTCGCGCTCGACGCTGGCGTGGCGGGCCGCCAGATAGCTGCCCGAGGTGGTGAGCGACTTCAGATCGACGCTGGTCGGAAACTTCGCGGCGTTATCCGCAGGATGATCCGGCGTCTGGGCCAGGACGGCACCGGGGAGCAGCAAGGCAGAAACGGCAATTGCGGTCCAGCGATTGCGAATTGACAACATCACGGTGCGCTCTGGTTGTTGGAAATGACGGATCGGTACGGACAGGACCCCGATCGGCAGCTCTTCAAGGCGCCGACAATGCCGCGTTTGGCGGCCAACCGCAAGGATTTGCAGGATATTCGGGTCAGCCGGAGGCCCCTTTGGCGAAGGTGACCCGCGTCAAACCGCGCCAGTATGGCCGTATCGTGGCCGGCTGCCCTCCCCGGAGCAGCCGACTCACGCAATCGTGCGTTATGCGAGGCTACATCGCCTCGTAGTTCGGCCCACCGCCTCCTTCCGGAGGAACCCAGGTGATGTTGCCGTTGGGATCCTTGACGTCGCAGGTCTTGCAGTGGACGCAGTTCTGCGCGTTGATCACAAAGCGCGGGGTGGTGCCCTCCTCGACCCATTCGTAGACGCCCGCAGGGCAATAGCGGTTGGACGGTCCGGCATAGACGTCGTGCTCGGAGCTCTTCTGCAGCGCCATGTCGGCGACCTTCAGATGCACCGGCTGGTCTTCCTCGTGATTGGTGTTCGACAGGAACACCGAGGACAGCCGGTCGAAGGTCAGCTTGCCATCCGGCTTCATCGCAGGCTTCGGCTGATGCGCCTTGGCCGGATCAAGCGTCGCGCGATCGGGCTTGACGTGCAACTGGGTGCCGAACAACGAGAAACCGAGCGTGTTGCACCACATGTCGAAGCCGCCGAGCGCGACGCCGAGCACCGTGCCGAACTTCGACCATAGCGGCTTGACGTTGCGGACCTTGAACAGATCCTCGCCGACTGGCGAGCCGCGCCAGGCGTTCTCGTAACTGACCAGCTCGTCATTGGCGCGGCCGGATGCGAGCGCGGCATTGACGTGCTCGGCCGCGAGCATCGCGCTGCCCATCGCGTTGTGCACGCCCTTGATGCGCGGCACGTTGACGAAGCCCGCGGCGCAGCCGATCAGCGCGCCGCCGGCGAACGACAGCCGCGGCACCGACTGATAGCCGCCTTCGGTGATGGCGCGTGCGCCGTAGGCCAAGCGCTTGCCGCCTTCGAACACGCCGCGGATCGACGGGTGCGTCTTGAAGCGCTGGAATTCCTCGAACGGCGACAGATAGGGATCGTCGTAGTTCAGGTGGACGACGAAACCGACTGCGACGAGATTGTCGTCGTAGTGATACAGGAACGAGCCGCCGCCGGTCTTCATGTCGAGCGGCCAGCCGAAGGAATGCTGGATCAGCCCCTTCTGGTGCTTGGCGGGATCGATCTGCCAGACCTCCTTGAGGCCGATGCCGAATTTCGCCGGCTCGCTCTTGGCGTCCAATGCGAATTTCGCGATCAGCTGCTTGGACAGGCTGCCGCGCGCGCCTTCCGCGAACAGCGTGTACTTGCCGAGCAGCTCCATGCCGCGCGTAAACGAGGATTTCGGCTTGCCGTCCTTGCCGATGCCCATGTCGCCGGTGGCGATGCCGCGCACCGCGCCCTGCTCGTCATAGAGCACCTCGGTGGCCGCGAAGCCCGGATAGATCTCGACGCCGAGCGCCTCGGCCTTGCGCGACAGCCAGCGGCAGACATTGCCGAGCGAACCGATGTAGCAGTGATGGTTGTCCATCAGCGGCGGCATCGCGAAGCCCGGCAGCGAGATCGCGCTGCTCTCGGTCATCCAGAAGAACTTGTCGACCTCGACCTGGGTCTTCAGCGGGCAATCGTCGTCCGAGCGCCAGTCGGGGATGAGCTTGTCGAGCGCCGCCGGATCGATCACCGCACCGGACAGAATGTGCGCGCCGACCTCGGAGCCCTTCTCGACCACGACGATGTTGAGGTCGGCATTGAGCTGCTTCAGCCGGATCGCGGCGGACAGGCCCGAGGGGCCGGCGCCGACGATGACGACGTCGAACTCCATGGATTCGCGCGGAGGTAATTCTTCGGTGCTCATCTCTCTCGATCTCAGGCCCGGCCGGTGCAGGGGACCCGACCTCTGCCGCCCCCTGGCGCGTGCAAAGGTCAAACCCGGAGCTGCAATGGCAACAATGACTTAACTAGGGTTCCTGAAGGCGTTGACCGTTCGCTGAAGACTGGTCCGGAGGGGAGCGACGGCTGGCGCCGGAACACTAGGGCGTTCCGTCCCTTTTTGGGTTATTCCAAACTCTTGTTTCCGATTTTTCGGGGCAGGACAACCACCGAAATGCATTCCGCCATGCGCCGAGGCAGCGTACACTGCCGCGGCGATCGATCATGATGACCCCCGAGCCCCTCCCCGACGTCCGGCAACTGCTCGCCTTCTATCTGGAGGCCGGGGTCGATTGCGCGTTGGCCGACGAGCCGATCAACCGGCTGGTCGAGCCCGAGGCGGTTTCGTTCCCCGCCGCGACTCCCGTCGCCCGTCAGGCGCCGGCGCAGCCCGGCCGGCCGGCCGCGCCGGCGATCATTCCGCCGCGCGGAGAACCGCCGCCTCCGCCGGAAGCGGCCGTCGCCTCGGCCCGCGAGGCGGCGCGGACGGCGCCGACCCTGGAGGCGCTGCGCGAGCTCCTGGAGACTTTCGACGGCTGCGCGCTGAAGCAGACGGCGTCGCGGCTGGTGTTCGCCGACGGCAATCCGCAGGCGCGCATCATGCTGGTCGGCGAGGCGCCCGGCCGCGACGAGGACATCGAGGGCCTGCCATTCGTCGGCCGCTCCGGGAAGCTGCTCGACCGCATGATCGGCGCGATCGGGCTCGACCGCAGCAAGGTCTACATCGCCAACGTCATTCCCTGGCGCCCGCCCGGCAACCGTACGCCAACGCCGCAGGAGACGCAGATCTGCCTGCCATTCATTCGCCGCCAGATCGAGCTGGTCGATCCCGATGTGCTGGTGACGCTCGGCAATCCCTCGACCCAGTCGCTACTCGGTACGACCGAGGGCATCATGCGCGTGCGCGGCAAATGGCGCGACTACGACACCGGCAAGCGGACGATCCGCGCGATCGCGACCTTCCATCCGGCCTATCTGTTGCGCTCGCCGTCCTACAAGCGGCTGTCCTGGCAGGATCTGCGCGCAATCGCGACGGTGATAGCGGTCTGAGGACCCAATTCGCTTCCGTCATTGCGAGCGCAGCGGCGCAGCGAAGCAATCCAGAGTCACGCGCGCAGCCCTGGATTGCTTCGTCGCTTCGCTCCCCGCAATGACGGCTCGCATGGAAAGCGCTAAGGCCCCCTCGGCCGCACGATGGCCCAGCCGATGCGCAGCACCGGCTGGCGGCCGTTGATCAGCCAGTCGAAGCTGCGCGGCACCTCCGGCACCAGCCCGGGAAAGCGCTGGGCGATGTCAGGCGGTGGGGTGCCGACCGTGTCGGAGGCGCGCCACACCACGACGCCGCCGCTCTCGGCGAATTTCGCCGGCGTGACCCAGGGCGTCCGCTGCGGGGTGGCATCGAGGAACAGATGCGCGCGGCGGCGACCGAGCGCGACCAGGCTGGCGAGTTGCGGATCGCCGGCGACCGCCTGCAGCCGCTGGTTGGTACGGCGCTCAAAACTCTCGACGAAGAAGCGGGCGATGTCGCGGGCCGGCATCGACGTCGCGACCTCGCCCTCGCCGATCACGGGCTGAATCACGGCGCTGCCGGCAACGAAAACCGCGGGTGCAGCGACCGCAGCCGCCCACACCGTGCGCAGCAGCCGCTGGCGGCGCAGATAGATCAGATCGCCGGACGCGACCACCAGCGCGAGGCCGACCATCGTCAAGGTGACGGCGACGCCGCCGAACACCGTGGGCAGACCGAACAGGCCGGAGATCAGGCTGCCCGCCAGGGCCGGTGCGATCGCGAAGCAATAGACGAAGTCGCGGGCGAGCGGCGGGACCGAACGGCGGTAGATGATCGGGGCGTCGGTCTCGCTGCGGCTGATCCAGCTGGCGTCGAGCAGCACCAGCAGCACCATGGCCGAGATCGCCAGCAGCGCCCCGCCAGCCAAGGCGAGCCAATGCCAAGCGCGCACCGAGAGCTCGGCGAGAACGGGCAGCGCCGGCAGCCCGACGCTGTCGGCGCGCAGCACGAAGATGAGGTAGGGCAGCGCCAGCGCCAGCACCACCAGCAGCGCGAACAGCGGATCGAACGAGCGCAGCACCCGGCGGCCCTGCGCGGTGGAGACCACGAAGCCGGCGATCAGCAGCAGCAGGCCCGCCGCGGCCGAGGTGGTCAGCAGCAGCAGGCCGGCCTCGATCGACCAGGCAAACCAGGCGTTGCGCCGGCCCTCGCCGAGAATCCGCCAGCTATGGAGCAGCAGCAGCGCCCAGAGCGGACGCGCCAGCACCTCCGGACCGAATTCCAGCGTGGGTGCACCGAACGCGGTGATGGTCATGGTCAGCAGCACGGCGAGCACCGCCTGCTGGCCGCCGACGATCGCCCCCGCCAGGAGATACATCACCCACAGACCCAGGGCCGAGCACAGCACGGCCAGCACGTAGACGCCTAGCAGGTGATTGCCGGCGAGACGATAGGCGATGTCCGACAGCCAGAACGACAGTGGCGGGCCGAGATCGGTGCCGACCTGGTATTCACGTCCGAACGCGATGGTGGTGGCAAGCTGGCCGGGCGGGCTGCGATAGAACAGCATGGCGACGCCGAGCCACATCAGGGCCTGGCACAGCACCACGATGACGACGACCAGCCGCGGCCTTGCGCGGATCAGTTCGACAACCAGTGACGTGAAACGCATGAACGGCTGGATCGCTTGGCTGAATCGCTGAGGACGTCGAGGAGGCCGGCAGGACCGTCGCTCATCCGCAGCAGCCTCGCTGTCCGACGCCCGCAATCGATACCGCACGATCGGGGCGCACAACACCGCCCCTGCTGCGAGGGGTGACACTTCGTGCTGGCTGGCTGACCAAAACTATTAAGACCGCGGCGCCCGCGAGGCAACCTGCATCAGACCTCGAGCGAGATTTCGGTGGATGTCACCACGGTCACCTCCGCGAACAGATCCGGCTCCGGCACATCGGTCCACGGCTGATGCTTGCGCCGGGCGGCGACGACAGGCGCGAACAGGCTGCGATGATGCACCGAGGGGCCGAGCCGGTCCAACGCGGCGAGATGCTCCGGCACAGCATAGCCCTTGTGCTGCTCGAAGCCGTAACCCGGGCAATCCTGCGCCAGCGCGCACATCAGCCGGTCGCGCGTGACCTTGGCGACGATCGAGGCGGCCGCAATCGACATCACCAGACCATCGCCGCCAATCACCGCCTCGCAGCCGCAATCGACGTCGATGCGGTCGCGGCCGTCGACGAAGACGTGCTTCGGCGCCTCGGGCAGCGCCCTCACGGCGCGCGACAGCGCCCAGAGCGAGGCACGCAGGATGTTGTCGCGATCGATTCGCGCCGGCGATGCGACGGCCACCGCAAACGCCGACGTCTTGCAGATCTTGTCGAACAGCGCCTCGCGCTGCTCCGCGCTCAGGCGCTTGGAATCATCGAGACCCCTGGGGATGCGCGCAGGGTCGAGAATCACGGCCGCAGCGACCACCGGACCGGCCAGCGGCCCCCGTCCCGCCTCGTCGCAGCCCGCGACCGGCCAGACGCCCTGCTTCAACAGCGCGCGCTCGCGCCGGAAGCTCGGCGGCGCCACCGCGATGACGCCCTTGCCGAACTTGGCGCCCGACTTGCCGGCAGCCCCCGGGGCAGCAGGCTTGGTCGCGGCCTTTGCAGGGGCGCTCTTCGCCACGGCGCAGCTCGCTGCTTTCGCCCTGCCCGGCTTCTTTGACTGATCGCGAATCATGGCCGCCATGGTGCGAAACGGCTGGCGGCGGCGCAACCCGAACGGGCCTCAATTCCCCGCTATTCGCCCCCTGCCGGCGACCGACTACGCCGGCAGATGCACTCGATCATCCTCGCCGACATCAATCCCCGGCGCGATCACCACTTCCCAGACATGACCGTCCGGATCTGAGAAATAGCCGCTATAACCGCCATAGTCGGTCCGTTGCGCCGGTTTCAGCAGCATTGCGCCTTTCTCCACCGCCGACGCGAGCGCCGCATCGACCTCAGCCTCCGAGCGGCAGTTCCATGCCAGCGTCACGCCTCGGAACGCCTGAGGGCGCGGTGCGTCTGGCACGCCCGCGTCATCGGCGAGCGCGCCCCACGGGTACAGCGCCAGCACCGTCCCGCCGGTCTCGAAGAATGCCACGGCCTCGCCGGTCGCGCGGAATTTTCGGACGAAGCCGAGCAATGTATAGAAGGCGATGCTCCGCCGCATCTCGGACACACCGAGTGTGATGACGGTGAACCGCGGAACGCTCGCTTGTGCATTCATCACTTACTCTCCGCACGCTTCAGAACAGGCTGAGCTGCTGGCCACCGCCCTTCGGCCGCACGAAATGATCGGTCGTCAGCTTGGTCCGACGCTTGTTCAGCCCGAGCTTCTCGCAGGCGATCTCGAAGCGGCGGCCGATCATCCAGGCCATCGGGCCTGTCCCCTTCATTCGCGTGCCCCATTGCGAGTCGTAATCGCGGCCGCCGCGCATGTCGCGGATCAGGGTGAAGACGTGGCGGTAGCGGTCGGGATAATGCTCGAGTAGCCATTCCCGGAACAGGTCGCGCACCTCCAGCGGCAGCCGCAGCAGCACATAGGCCGCTTCCTTGACGCCGGCATGGGCAGCGGCATCGAGAATGCGCTCGATCTCGCTGTCGTTGAGCGCCGGGATCACCGGCGCCACCATCACCGTGGTCGGAATGCCGGCCTTGGACAGCGCCTGCAGCGCCTCCAGCCGCTTCGACGGCGTCGAGGCCCGCGGCTCCATCGTGCGCGCCAGCTTCGGATCCAGCGTGGTCACGGAGATCGCGACCTTCGCCAGGTTCTTCTTGGCCATCCGCGCCAGGATGTCGGCATCACGCATCACCAGCGCCGACTTCGTGACGATCCCGACGGGATGGCCAACCTTTTCCAGCACCTCGAGGATGCCGCGCATGATCTTCCGCTCGCGCTCGATCGGCTGATAGGGATCGGTGTTGGTGCCGATCGCGATCATCCGCGGCTCGTAGCCGCTGGCCGCCAGCTCCTTCTCCAGAAGCGCGGGCGCATCCGGCTTCACGAACAGCTTGGATTCGAAGTCGAGACCAGGCGACAGCCCGAGAAACGCATGGGTCGGCCGCGCGAAGCAGTAGACACAGCCGTGCTCGCAGCCCCGATACGGATTGATCGAGCGATCGAAACCGATGTCCGGCGAGTCGTTGCGGGTGATGACCTTGCGCGAGGTGTCGGTCGCGACCGTCGTCTTGAACGGCGGCAGCTCCTCGAGGCTCTGCCAGCCATCATCGAAGACAACGCGGGCCTCCGCCTCGTAGCGGCCGCTCGCGTTGGATTGGGCACCCCGGCCGCGGCGCCGGCCCCGTTCGATGGCGACCGCAAGTTCGGGAAAGTCCTTCCCAGGACCTGACGAAGGCGCGCCCGCCGGCTCGGAGGGCACCGGGACCGGCGGGCGCTTGAGGGCATGTGAAGATGCTCGGCTCATGGCCAAGACATAGCACGCAAACAGAACATTACAAGAACAAAATAGAACAAAAGCGCACGCATGCTCTGCGCGGGCGCAAGGCCAGCCATCACATTCCCGTTCTATCCTGCAGGTGCGCTGGAACAGGACGGTGCGGCGTTACTCTCATACAGTATCCCGCAGGCGCGAAGCGGAAGGCAAGCGAGGTCCCATGCAGATCACTTCTCCCCAACAGACCACCCCGGCCGACGATCTCGACCTGCTCGATCGCTACTGGCGCGCGGCGAATTATCTCTCGGTGGGGCAGATCTATCTGCTGGACAATCCGCTGCTGCACGAGCCGCTGAAACCGGAGCACATCAAGCCGCGCCTGCTCGGCCACTGGGGGACGACGCCCGGCCTGAACTTCATCTATGCCCATCTCAACCGCGCCATCGAGGCGCAGGATCTCAGTGTCATCTACATCTGCGGCCCCGGCCATGGCGGTCCGGGCATGGTCGCCAACACCTATCTCGAAGGCACCTACAGCGAGATCTATCCGGAGATCACGCGCGATGCCGATGGCCTGCGCAAACTGTTCCGGCAGTTCTCCTTCCCCGGCGGCATCCCGAGCCATGCCGCGCCTGAAACGCCGGGCTCGATCCATGAAGGCGGTGAACTCGGCTACGCGCTGGTCCACGCCTATGGTGCGGCGTTCGACAATCCCGATTTGATCGTGGCTTGCGTGGTCGGCGACGGCGAGGCCGAGACCGGCCCTCTCGCCGCGTCCTGGCATTCGAACAAGTTCCTGAACCCGGCCCATGACGGCGCGGTGCTGCCGATCCTGCATCTCAACGGCTACAAGATCGCCAATCCCACCGTGCTCGGCCGCATGGGCGATGCCGAGATCAAATGCCTGTTTGAAGGTTACGGATACGAGCCGCTGTTCGTCGAAGGCGCGGAGCCGAAGGCGATGCATCGGCAGATGGCGGACGCGCTCGATGTTGCGCTCGCGAGCATCCGCTCCATCCAGCAGAATGCGCGTCAGCCGGATGCAACGATCCAACGGCCGCGCTGGCCGATGATCGTGTTACGCAGCCCGAAGGGCTGGACCGGGCCGAAGGAGGTCGACGGCCTCAAGGTCGAAGGCTTCTGGCGCGCCCATCAGGTGCCGATTGCCAACCCCCGCAGCAAGCCGGAGCATCTCGCGCTGCTCGAAGCCTGGCTGAAGAGCTACGAGCCGGAGACGCTGTTCGACGCCCATGGCCGTCTCAGGCCGGAATTGCAGGCGCTGGCGCCGAAAGGGCAGCGACGCCTGGGCGCCAATCCGCATGCCAATGGCGGTCTGCTCAAGCGCGAGCTCAAGCTGCCGGACTATCAAGCTTTCGCGATCGAGGTGTCCTCACCAGGCCAGACCATCGCTGAAGCGACACGCGAGCTCGGCAAGTTCCTGCGCGACGTGATCACGCTGAATGCGAAGACCCGAAACTTCCGCATCATGGGTCCCGACGAAACGGCGTCGAACCGGCTCGATGCGGTGTTCGAGGTCACCGAGCGCGTGTGGATGGAGGGCATCGAGCCCTATGACGTCCATCTGGCGCATGACGGCCGCGTCATGGAGGTGCTGAGCGAGCATCTCTGCCAGGGCTGGCTCGAAGGCTATCTGCTCACCGGCCGCCATGGCCTGTTCTCCTGCTACGAGGCCTTCATCCACATCATCGATTCGATGTTCAACCAGCATGCCAAATGGCTGAAGGTGTCACGCGAGCTGCCGTGGCGGCGCCCGATCGCGTCGCTGAACTATCTCTTGACCTCGCATGTCTGGCGGCAGGACCATAACGGCTTCAGCCATCAGGATCCCGGCTTCGTCGACCTCGTCGCCAACAAGAAGGCGGATATCGTCCGCATCTACTTCCCACCGGACGCCAACACGCTGTTGTGGATCGCCGACCATTGCCTGCGCACCTACGACCGCATCAACGTCATCGTCGCCGGCAAGCAGCCCGCGCCGCAATGGCTGTCGATGCAGGACGCCGCCACGCATTGCGACGCCGGCATCGGCATCTGGTCTTGGGCCGGCACCGAGCCCGCCGACGAAGAGCCCGACGTGGTGATGGCCTGCGCCGGAGACGTCCCGACCCTGGAGACGCTCGCAGCCGTCGACCTCCTGCGCAAGGAATTGCCCAACCTGAAGATCCGCGTCGTCAACGTCGTCGATCTCATGACCCTGCAGCCGAAGCAGGACCATCCGCATGGCCTCAGCGACCGCGACTTCGACAGCCTGTTCACCGCCAACAAGCCAGTGATCTTCGCCTATCACGGCTATCCCTATCTGATCCATCGCCTCACCTACAGCCGCACCAACCATGCCGGCATGCATGTGCGCGGCTTCATCGAGGAAGGCACCACGACGACGCCGTTCGACATGGTCGTGCTCAACGAGCTCGACCGTTTCCACCTCGCCATCGAGGCGATCGAGCGCGTGCCCGGCCTCAGCGTGCCCGCAGCCCATGTGAAACAGAAATTCCGCGATGCGCTGATCGAGCATACCCGCTACATCCGGGCGCATGGCGAGGACATGCCGACGATCCGCGACTGGGTCTGGCCGAACAGCGCCGGCGGCACCACGCCGACACAGGCGGGCGACTGAACCAGCCAAGCGCGAGCTCCAGCAACGCAGCACCTTGAAATAGCAATCGTTCGGCGTTGCCCGAACGTGCGCGACCCGCTACGTGCTGCAAAATTCCGCAGCGCAGCGGGCTGATTTGGCTATGACAAGATGATAACAGTCATGCTGGAGGCGCGACAGATAACGATGCCAGGTTCATGCTGAGCGTGATCATCCCGACCGAAGGTGTCGAGCAGACCGCCGTGGCCACCCTGTCCGCGCTGGTGCCAGGCGCCGCGGCCGGTGTCGTCACCGAGGTGCTGCTGGTCGATCGCTCGCCCGATTCCAGCGTGATCGAGCGTGTCGCGGACGTCGCAGGCTGCCACTTCATGAAGTTCGAGGGCTCCCAGGCCGCAGCGCTCGCGGCAGGGGCCGCGAACGCGCGGGCGCCCTGGCTGATGTTTCTGCCCGCTGGCGCGATGCTCGATCCCGGCTGGATCGACGAAACCAGGCAGTTCGTCCAGAGCGTCGCCGCCGCCGGCCAGCCCCGCGCCGGCGTTTTCCGTTACGCCAGGTCTCCTTACGCTGCGATCAGTCTGCGCGAGCGGATGCGATCGGTCGCTCGGGCCCTGGTCGGACCGCTCGGCGACCAGGGCCTGCTGATCGCCCGCGATCATTACCGGCAGGTCGGCGGCTACCAGCCCGATCGAAAGCGTGCCGAGACGCGCCTGTTGCGTCAGCTCGGCCGCTCCTCGCGGACCATGCTGCGCAGCCGGATTGTCATGGTCTAGCATCGGGACGATACTTGCCAAAGTCAATCAATTGATTGACAATGGCAAGTATTGGAGGTGCCACATGATTCCTGCCCCATCCGACGGCCAGGTCGCCGCCGTTCGCGCGTTCAACCGCTTCTACACGAGGAAGCTCGGCGCGCTGGACCAGCATCTGCTCGACAGTCCGTTCTCGCTGGCCGAAGCGCGTGTGCTCTATGAGCTGGCGCAGTACGACGCCATCTCGGCCAAGGAGATCGGTCTCTCGCTCGGCCTCGATGCCGGCTATCTCAGCCGCATCGTCCAGAGCTTCGACGAGCAGGGCCTGATCACCCGCACGCCATTGCCGACCGATCGCAGGCAGCAGCAGCTCGGGCTCACCGCCAAGGGACGACAGGCCTATGCCAGGCTCGACCGCAGCTCGCAGAAGGAGATCGCGGCCATGCTGGCGTCGCTGGCGCCATCCGTGCGCGACCGGCTGGTCGGTGCAATGACGACGATCGAGACCGCCCTGGAGCCGCAGCCGCCGGGCCGCTCCCCGGTGCTGCTGCGCAGCCATCGCCCGGGCGACATCGGCTGGGTGGTTTCACGGCACGGCGCCGTCTACGCTGAGGAATATGGCTGGGACGTCTCGTTCGAGGCGTTGGTCGCCGAGATCGGCGCGCAGTTCATCAGGAGCTACGACCCGGCGCGCGAGCACTGCTGGATCGCCGAGCTTGCGGGTGAGCCGGTCGGCTCGATCTTCCTGGTCAAGGGCAGCGACGAGGCCGCCAAGCTGCGGCTGCTGCTGGTCGAGAAGAAGGCCCGCGGTCTCGGCGTCGGCCGGGCCCTGACCGAACAATGCATCCGCTTCGCCCGCGAGAAGAACTACAGGACGATCGAGCTGTGGACGCAAAGCATTCTCACCGCCGCGCGCGACATCTATGCCCGCGCCGGGTTTCGCAAGATCGCTGAGGAGCCGCACGCCATGTTCGGCGTCCCGCTGACGGGCGAGACATGGCGGCTCGAGCTGTAGCCCGCGCCGCCCGGGTTGCAGTAACCGCCGGTAGGCCGAGATCACCCCCACAACACGTTGCGCATGCCGATTGCGAAGTTCCCGCGCGTCGGTAGTATCCCGCCAAACGGGGCGAGTATCAGCAGTGATGGAATCGATGGTGCGATCGAAGCTTGCAGCGCTTGCCGCGCTGGCAGGCTTGTTGGGGGTAGCGGCTGGGACGGCGGCTCACGCCGCGCCCAAAGGACGCGCAACGGTCGCGATTACGCGCACGGCCGATTTCCTCTATTTGGCGGCGCCCGCGGCGATCGAGATCAACGGCGCCAAGGTGGCGAGCCTTGGCCGCGGCGAGAGCTACAGCGGCCCGATTGCGCCGGGCGCCACGACGATCACCGTATCGACATGGTCCTCGCCGGGCTCGTCGAACATTCGTTTCACCGCCGTGCCCGGCAAGACCTATCGAATGGTCGTGGGACCGCGCGGACAGAATTTCGCCGCCAGCATGATGGGCGGCCTCATTGGCGCGGCAATCGAAGGCGGCGGCGCTTTCGAGATCGTACCAACGAAGTGAGACGTGCGATGGACGCGCGGCGCGTCGTCGTGCCGTGGTCCTACGCCGTCGCGCCCTGCGCCTTGGGCCGGCGCAGATGCTCGTCGAGCCGCGGCATGATCTCGACGAAGTTGCAGGGCCGCGTGCGGTAGTCGAGCTGGGCGGCGAGGATGCCGTCCCAGCCGTCGCGGCAGGCGCCCGGTGATCCCGGCAGGCAGAAGATGTAGGTCGCGCCGGCGACGCCGGCCGTGGCCCGGCTCTGGATCGTCGACGTCCCGATCTTGGCGTGGCTCAGCATGTGGAAAGCAATCGAGAAGCCGTCCATGCGCTTCTCGAACAGCGGCTCGATCGCTTCCGGCGTGACGTCGCGGCCGGTGAAGCCGGTGCCGCCGGTGGTGATGACGACGTCGACGCCGGGATCGGCAATCCACGACTTCACGACCGCGCGAATCTTCTCGACGTCGTCGGTGACGATCTCGCGCGCCGCGAGCCTATGGCCGGCAGCGGTCAGGCGGTCACTCAGGGTGGTGCCGGACTTGTCGTCGGCAAGCGAACGCGTGTCGGACACCGTCAGCACGGCGATGTTGAGGGGAATGAAGCTCTTGCTCTCGTCGATCGCCATCATCGCGTCTCCCTACAGCGAACTGGCGCTGAACGTATTGCAGGCCTGCACCGTGCCCTGCTGGTAGCCGATCATGAACCAGCGCTTGCGCTGCGCGGCGGAGCCATGGGTGAACGAATCCGGCACCACGCGTCCGGTCGCCTTCCGCTGCAAGGTGTCGTCGCCGATCGCCGAGGCCGTCGTCAGCGCGGCGTCGATGTCGCCCTCCTCGAGGAAGCCCGGACGCTTCTTGGCCTCGCGATTGACCCAGACCCCGGACAGGCAGTCGGCCTGCAGCTCGACCTTGACCTGCAGCGCGTTGGCTTCGGCCTTGTTGTCCGACTGCTGCTGCATCCGCGTCACGCGCGGCAGGATGCCGAGCAGGTTCTGGATGTGGTGCCCGGCCTCGTGCGCAATGATGTAGGCCGCGGTGAACTTGCAGGCGCTGCCCGAGCAGCCCCGGAAGCGCGTCTCAACCTCGCGGAAGAAGTTGGTGTCGAGGAAGATCTGCCGGTCCGGCGGACAGTAGAACGGTCCCATCGCAGACTGCGCCATGCCGCAGCGGCCGCCATTGGTGCTGTTGCGAAACAGCACGATCTTGGGCCCGGTATAATTCTGGCCGCTGGCCTGGAAGATCTCGCTCCAGCGGTCGTCGATCTCGCCGAGCACGCCGGAGATCATGTCGCCCATCTCGTCCTTGGGTGCGCCCGTCCGGCCCGGCGAGCGCCGGTCCGCCTGCTGGGTCGGCGCGCCGCCATGGCTCAGCATCTCGGCGCCGCCGATCAGGATGCGCGGATCGATGCCGAAGGCATAGCCGATCAGGCCGAGCACGATGATAGTGCCGATGCCCAGCCCGCCGCCGCCGATCGGCAGACCCATACCACCGCCCATCCCGCCGCCTTCGTCGCGACGGTCGTCGATGTCGTCGCTGCGACGGAAATCATCGTAACGCATGGGCGGCCTTTCCTCACGATTCTTGCGCGGCTCTGCGCGAAATGCCTAACGCGGCAAACAGGTAAAATTTCCACTGTGTTAATCAATAACCCGGCCGGCAAATTTTGCCTAGCGCCGCCAAAAAAACCGGCCCGCGCCGAACCTCGATCGGCTGCGCTCGCGCGCGACCGGCGCGAAAAACCCATCGCAATCGGCGTCTTGCGCAGAGACCATCGTGCATCGACGAACGGAATTCGTCGCTGGTGCGCGTGATGAAAGCGTGCGCATCGATGCGAATAATTTTCCGGGTTAAGTCCATTTTTACTTTGCCGGGTCAATGTGTGGGCAGTCGGTTGTTAGGTCCCGCGTCGCCGACAGCGTCGCCTGAGTCAGAGTTCTTGAGTCATGGTAGAGTCGCGTCGCGGGGCGTCTGCAAGGGCGCCCCGCACTAAATTTCAGACCCTCGAAGAGCAACGAATCATCGTCGGCGACTGCGTCGCCGAGATGTCGAAACTGCCAGGCGCATCGGTCGACCTGGTGTTTGCAGATCCTCCCTACAATCTGCAGCTCAAGGGCGAGCTCAAGCGTCCCGACGAATCGCAGGTCGATGCGGTCGACGACGATTGGGACAAGTTCTCCTCGTTCTCCGCCTATGACGACTTCACGCGCGCCTGGCTGCTCGCCGCGCGCCGCCTGATGAAGCCGAGCGCAACGATCTGGGTGATCGGCTCCTATCACAACATCTTCCGCGTCGGCGCGATCATGCAGGATCTCGGCTTCTGGATCCTCAACGACATCGTCTGGCGCAAGTCCAACCCGATGCCGAACTTCCGCGGCCGCCGCTTCACCAACGCGCACGAGACCATGATCTGGGCCGCGCGGGACGAGAAGGCGAAGGGCTACACGTTCAACTACGAAGTGCTGAAGGCCGCCAACGAGGACGTCCAGGCGCGCTCGGACTGGCTGATTCCGCTGTGCACGGGCGAGGAACGGCTGAAGGACGGCGATGGCAAGAAAATCCATCCGACGCAGAAGCCGGAAGGCCTGCTGGCGCGGGTGCTGCTGTCATCCTCGAAACCCGGCGATCTGGTGATCGATCCGTTCAACGGCACCGGCACGACCGGAGCCGTGGCAAAACGCCTCGGCCGCCGCTACATCGGCTTCGAGCGCGACAAGGTCTATGCGAAGGCGGCAGAGCGGCGCATCGCCGCGGTCGAGCCGCTGCCGGAGGCAACGCTGGCACCGTTCATGACGGCGCGCGAAGCGCCGCGCGTCGCCTTCTCGGAGCTGATCGAGCGCGGCATGATCGCGCCCGGCACCAAGCTCGTCGACTCCAAGCGCCGCCACGGCGCGCTGGTGCGCGCCGATGGGGCCATCATGCTGGGTGACAAGGTCGGTTCGATCCACCGCATCGGCGCGGTGGCGCAAGGTCTGCCGGCCTGTAACGGCTGGACCTTCTGGCACGTCGAGACCAAGGGCGGCCTCAGGCTGATCGACGAGTTGCGCGCCGAGATCCGCTCCGAGATGTCCGCCGCCTGACGCTCACGAATTCCGGCGCTCCTGTCCGGAATAGCGCGCCAGCAGGTCTTCGACCTCGTACTGCTCGTCGTAGCGAACGTCGTCGCGCGGCACGACCGAGACCTGCGCGGTGGACTGCGACGATTTACCCCTGCGTCCCGCCAGGGCCGGATAGTAGCTGTCCACCGGCGGCAGGTGCATGCGATCGAGCTCGGGCTCCGCCGGCCAACGCGTGACGCGCCGGGCGGCCACCGGCTCGATGCGAAGCTGCCGCCTGCCCCGGGCGCGCGCAAACAGCACGCTAATCGAGAAGCCCGCAATCGCGACTGCGCCGAGGAACGCAAACATCCGCGTCCTGGACGCATCATCCCCGGACATGCCGATCGTCACGGCCGGCGAGGCATCCGCAGCGGCCAGCGCCGGCGTCGCGGGAGCAGCCGCTTCCGCGGCGCTCGTGTCACTGGCGGCCGCGAGCGTGTAGGAGGACGCGCGGGGCGCGGCGGGCTCCACCGCTGCCGGCCGCGTGCCGGACTGGTCGGGCCAACGCGTCGCAACAGCAGATTCGTTCACGGCCGCACCGACCGGGTCGGGCGCCGCCGGCGCTGACGCGACGGGCGCTGGCGCGGCCGGAAATGCGGCAACCGACGGAAACGCAGACGTCGCCGGCACAGACGGCGCGGCGGTCGGTGTCGAGGACACGACCTTCACCTCATCGGCGGCGTCCTTGGACGACGATTGGATCTCGGCACGTGCATTGGCCGCGGTCGACGAGAGCTGAGCCCGTTCCTTCTGCGAGGCGAGCTTGCGCGTGACGAGCGACGCGCCCTTCGCCTCGCGATCGTCGTCGCGCAGATACCAGCACTGCTTCTTCGTCGCGCGATCGATGCGATAGAACCAGTGCTTCCCCGCCGGCGTTCCCGCAGGCTTTGCAAGGCATTCGTCAGCAGCCGATGCCGGTGTAAACTCGATTGTCGCCGCAGCCACTCCCGCCAGCACGGCGACAGCAACGCGCGGCAACAAACTCGTCGTTCGATTCGTCATCACACCTCCGACGATTCAACGCGCCCCCGCTGCGCCGTTTCGGCGATGACTTCGTTCGGAATAAGGCTGCGGAGGTTCCATTTGTCGAAACAATGTTAGAACAGCGGTGTCCTTTGGATGCGTTTTAATATTTTTGGGCTGTTTTGTCGCAGCAACAGTGGGAATTCGCGTTGATACGACGACGATACGCGTGCTGTGCCATTCGAGACAACACGCGGATGTGAGAAAACCCAAGACTGAAATCCTGAATGCCAATCACCGCAAGGCGTAGTCCAGAGATTGATGCGCGTGCGCCTCACTTGATCTAAGTCAATGACTCTCGACGGTCCCACGCGTGTACGACGGCGTCGGACAAACTCGCCGCTTCATCGACGTACGCTCGCCATGGCCGTCGCGAACATGACGCGCACATCGACCACACGCCGCGCCCCGCTCACTTCATCATCTTCGTCAACGCCTTCTCGACCAGCTCGCGCGTGTACGGCTTCTGAATGATCGGCGCGTCGGACAGCTCGGGCGGAATCGGCGCGCGCTCGCCATAGCCGGTGGCGAACATGAAGGGCACGCCGAGCTCCTTCAGCCGGAGCCCGACCGGCAGGCTGCTCTCCGCGCCGAGGTTGATGTCGAGCAGCGCGAA
Organism: Bradyrhizobium sp. SZCCHNPS1003; assembly: GCF_032381555.1. Taxonomy (NCBI): domain Bacteria; kingdom Pseudomonadati; phylum Pseudomonadota; class Alphaproteobacteria; order Hyphomicrobiales; family Nitrobacteraceae; genus Bradyrhizobium; species Bradyrhizobium sp. SZCCHNPS1003. Next base: position 4,166 of record NZ_JAUHIU010000009.1, on the reverse strand, counting down.
GCCCGGCACCGCGCGCTCGATCGCCTTCAGCGCCTGACCGACCGAAGCCGCCGTGTCGACTTGCCGCGCACCGAGCTCGAGCAGAATCACTTCGGCGCCCATCGCGATGATCAAATTGTCCTCGACGATCAGCGCGGCGCCTGAGAGACGCGGCGTCGGCTCCTGCTTCTGCTCGGGACGTGGGACCGCGCCGGTCGGCGCCGGAACCAGCTGGACGAAATTGGCGGGAATCATGAAGCGGGCCTGAACGCCGAGCAGATCGAAGCGAATCTCGGCGTCGCCCTTGAGATCGAATGGCACCGACCGCTCGATGATGGTGGTGCCGAAGCCGCGGCGCGTCGGCGGCTGCACCGGAGGTCCGCCGCTCTCCTTCCAGTCGATGACGAGGCTTGCGCCGGGATCCAGTCGCCACGCCACCTGAACCTGCCCGGTGGAGTCGGCCAGCGCGCCGTATTTCGCCGAGTTCGTCATCATCTCATGCACGACGAGCGCGAGCGTCCCGAACGCCTTGGGGTCGAGCGCGACGTCCGGCCCTTCCATCCGCACCCGCGCGGCCCGCGAGCCGAGATAGGCGCCCGCCTCCGACTCCAAGAGCGCGCGCAGCGCAACCGGCGCCCAGTTGAGATTGGTGATCTGGTCGTGGGCACGCGCCAGAGCCTGGATGCGGCCGCCGAGCACCGCGGCGAAGTCCTCGACCGAGGTCGAGGTCTCCTTGCTCTGCGCGACCAGGCCGCGCACGAGACTGAGGATGTTGCGAACGCGGTGATTGAGCTCGGCGATCATGAGCTCCTGCCGCTCCTGGGCGCCGCGGCGCTCGCGCGCGGCGAGCTCCGACAGTTGCAGGATCACCTCCAGCAGGGTGATGCGCAGGCTCTCGGCGATGCGCAGATCCGCCGCTGACCATGGCTTCGACTGGCCGGCCACCGTCTGCTGCCACAGCTCGAAGCTCTTGCGTGGCGTGAGGCGCGGCCCGAGCGGGCCTTCGGCGTAGGTCTTGTTGGGATCGCCCGCCCAGTTGACCGAGCGCAGCACCTCGCGCCGGAAGAAGATCAGGCAGTCGCGCGGCGTGCGCGAGATCGGAACGGCGAGGAAGCCGGCGGCGCGATCGCGGAACGCCTCGCCCGCCGCGTACACCTTGGCAATCTCGGCGCTGGCGCAGATGCGGCCGGGGGATGTCCGGTTGATGAAGCCGATCAGGTCCTGCACCTCCTCTTCGGACGGCGTCTCGCCGTCGAGCGTGATCTCGTCATCGGACCACACGGCAATGCCGTCGCATTCGATCATCTGCCGATAGTCGGCGACGAAGTCGAGGATCGCTCGCTTGCTGTGGGCGTGCAGAGCCGCACGCTCGATCAGACGCTCCTGGATCTGATGCGCGCGCGTCTCATAGGCGACGTCGGTCTCCCGCTCGCGGGCCTCGAGCAGCCAGGAGTACATCTGGCCGAACAGCTCGGCCGCAGTGCGCTTCTCGAACGACAGGTGATGCGGCGCATAGTGATGGCAAGCGAACAGGCCCCAGAGCTTGCCTTCGCGCAGGATCGAGACCGACATCGACGCGCCGACGCCCATGTTGCGGAGATATTCGATATGGACCGGCGAGACCGCGCGCAGCACGCTCATCGACAGGTCGAGCAGGCCGGCATTGTGCGTCGGCGTCGACAGCAGCGGCGCCGGCACGGCGTCGATGTCGGCGATGATCCGCAGCCAGTTGCGCTGGTAGAGCTGCCGCGCCTGCCTGGGAATGTCCGAGGCCGGATAATGCAGCCCGAGGAACGGCTCCAGGCCGGAGCCCGCGGCCTCGGCGATCACCTCGCCCGAGCCGTCCGGATGAAAGCGATACACCATCACCCGATCGAAGCCGGTCAGCAGCCTGAGCTGGCGTGCCGCCTCCTGCGCGAGGTCCATCATCCCCGTCGTCTTGCGGATGCGGCCGAGCATCAGCCGGACCAGTTCGCCCGAATTGGCGCCGGGATCGGTGAGGCTCGGCTCGGCCTCGACGACGAGATACGCACCGGAAAAGTGGATGGCGAGGTCGAACAGCCGGCCCCGGCCCTGAAGATCGACGCCGAACACACGCTCGACCGCGTCCGGACCGCTGAGATAGTCGACCCGGGCACGGATCGCCGTCACGGCGGCTTCCGAGAGCACGGCGTCGAGCGGCCGCTGCAGCAGCCAACCGATGTCGCCGCCGAGAAAGTCCGGCGCGTTCTCCGAAGCCATGCAGATGGTGAAGTCCGACACCAGCGCCAGCAGGAAGCCAAACGGCTGGACGCTCCCGGGAACATGGATCGGCTCGCGATCGCAATTGGTGAGGTTGACCGGCTCGTTCATGCTGCTGCCATCGCCTTCGCAAACACCGCGAACGCTGCGCGCGCACTCACGATCATCCTGACTTCATCATCGGCTGTCGTCCTCTCTTTCGCGAATTGTGACAGGAAGCTGCGCCACAAGCCCTGCCCCGCGCCATGGCCGAGATAGCGCGTCGCGCGTCTCACCCGCGGATCGGCGGAGGCCGCGACCATGCGCAGCAGATAGGCCGCGCCGAGCCGCGATCCTTCCAGCACGTAGAGCGTGCCGAATACGCCCGCACGGTCGAGCGAGGGGGCGGGAAGGTTCATCGGAACCGGCACGGCACCGAAATCCGCGAGATCGCTGGCGATCGCCTGCGATCGTCGGCGCTGCGGCCAGTCCTCGATCAGATCATCCACCCCGGCCTGATCGAGCGCCGCCTCCAACGGCAGCAGCGCGGCTGCGCTGGCCTGCAGGAACCGGCGGTAATGAGCCGTGGTGGTGAGATCGAAATGAACGAGCCCCTCATCCAGCGCGCGGTGCGCCGAGGCCGTTGCCGCCTTCAGTCTCTCGCGGATGCCCTCGGTGCCGGTCGCGCGCAAACGGTCATCTGAAACGGCAGCCGGCAACATCAAGGGGTCCCAGAAAAGGAGATCGGTCGCAGGCGCGCCACGGCCTCCTGCAACGTCGATGGCCGGAGCTGGGTTCCGGCTTCGCGCTGCTATTTTTTCCGCTCTCCCGATGCGCCGTGCTGGCGGGCGGCTGTTCCGACGCCATGGCCTCGAGGATGGCCGTCAGCCCGCCAGCTCGGCCAGCGCCTTCTTGACGGCCGGCCGCCCGGACATGCGGCCAAAATGGGCGGCGACCTTCGGGAAGGCGTTGATGTCGACGCCGTCGCCTTCGAGCCATTGCGCGATCGTGAACAGATAGGGATCGCAGATCGTGTACTGCTCGCCCATCACCCACGGGCCGCGCAGCATCTTCTGCTCGATCAGCGCGAAGCAGGCGCTCATCGTCTCCGGCACCTTCTTCTTCATGTCGGCGAAGGAGGACTCTTCGGTGGCCCAGCGATAGCCCCGCATCTTGTGCGCATGGGCGATGTGGACCGTCGAGCAGAGATAGCTGTTGAACGACTGCACCTCGGCAAAGGCGAAGATGTCGTCGAGCGGCGCAAGCCGCGCCTCCGGAAAGCGCTGCGCGACATAGGCGAGCATCGCCGGCGTCTCGGTCAGAACCCCCTGCTCCGTCACCAGCGCCGGCACGCGCCCTTTGGGATTGATCGCGAGATAGTCCGGGCTGTTCTGCTGGTTGGTCTTGAAGCTGAGCTTCTCGGCGACGTAGTCGGCGCCGGTCTCGGCGAGCGCGATGTGTGAAGCGAGCGCGCAGGTGCCCGGCGCGACATAGAGCTTGAGCATGGTGATCCCTGACAGATGATGTCCGACCCTATCTGCACCCAACCAGACCGTCCACCCCTGGCCGCCCGCGTGCGCCGTCATGGGCGATCTGCATTCTGCGGGCCGCGTGCTCGACCCGCGCGGATCCGGACACGACCCGGGCCGATCGATGGCGATGCGACGACAGACATCCCGATGAAGGACATCCCGATGAAGGACATGACCTCACCCTCTCGCGGCGCGCAGCGCCCGAGGTGTTGCCGAGAGGGACCCTCGCAACGAGGAGGGCGCAGGGAATGCCGGGTGCTGGCCGCAACCCATGGCCCGCCTGCAGAAAGATAAGCAGGCGGCAGTCACCACAGGTCCAGCCGGTCATCCGGCATTCCCTGCGCGATGGGCTTTACGTGTAGAGTCGAGGAAGGGCGCGGTGGCTTGGGCCATTCGGCAACGCCCCGTTTCCCTTCCCCGCTCATCGAACCGGAC